>DASQWQ010000323.1:0-12365 GCA_035640175.1 Rubrobacter sp.
AGGGCAGGTGACGAGCAGACGGCGGAGGTGGCGCGCAAAAACCGCGCCGACGAGGAGGCGATGGCAAGGAAGATAGACTCCAACTGGGACAGGTTCCTGGATCTCACGCTGGCGACGCCGGGCGTTCTGGCTGAGTAAGAACCGTTCGTGTCTGGCCAGGCTGGAGTCCTGTGGGGTCCCGGCCTTTCTTCTTGCCCCTTTACCCAGCGTCGGGGGTGTCGGGACCGGCGCTAGGGGATTCTTGCATCATTACTGCTCCCCTAGCGTTCCGCTAGCGGCAACTTGATTCATCTCCTGAAAGGTGCACGAGTAGCCTTCCTTGATCATCGCTTCCTGCACCGAAACAACATCGCCAGAGGACGCGAAGGCTCCCTCGTATACGACATCATCTATCCACTGCTTCATAGCCGCTGCGTCATTCTCCTCCTGATACTTGATGAGTTGGCAGTTGCCCAAAAGGGTGGCGTAATCGCCTGACATCTTGTTGAGAATCTCTAGCGTCACCTCATCGTTAGCGGCGGCAGCAGCCTTGGCAACATCCTCGGCGGTGTACTTATCCTCAATAACAGGCGCTGAATTCTCTACCTTCTGCTTGTTACTAGGGCCGGTGCTATCAGCCTTTTCGGTCTCTGCACTACAGCCCGCCAGAAGCATAACCAGGGTCACTCCGATAATGAGCACGTTCTTTATGGCTCCCTCCTCAGAGAACATAGTTTCATATCTGTTCATAGTAGATCCTGGCGGCAGGGAAAGCTTCAGCGCAGGCTAAGATGGACGGTCGCCTCTTGGCAACATGCGCGGACCGGCCACGGCGAGGAGGCGGCGGGGACCCGGAATGGTCTATCATGGTCTCTTAGACACGAAGGAGACGGGGGGACTTTAGCGGTGCGCGTGGCGCTCTTTATAACCTGCTTCAATGACACGCTCTTCCCCGAGACGGGACGGGCTACCGTCGAGGTTCTCGAACGTCTCGGGGTGGAGGTAGACTTTCCCTTCGCGCAGACGTGCTGCGGCCAGATGCACTTCAACACAGGCTACCAGCGCGAGGCCATACCCCTCGTGAGGCGCTTCGTCGAGATCTTCGGCAGTTACGAAGCCGTCGTCGCGCCCTCCGGCTCCTGCGTTGGCATGGTGCGCGAACTCTACCCCATGGCCGCGGACCTCGCCGGAGACGGGCGTCTCGCCGAACAGGTCGAGGAGCTTGGCCCCAGAGTCTTCGAGCTCTCCGAGTTCCTGGTCAGAAAGCTCGGCGTCATCGACGTCGGCGCCTACTATCCGCACCGCGTGACCTACCACCCGACCTGCCACTCATTGAGGATGCTCGAAGTCGGCGATGCTCCGCTGGAGCTGTTACGGAACGTGCGGGGCATCGACCTCGTAGAGCTCTCCGAGGCCGAGGAGTGCTGCGGGTTCGGCGGGACCTTCGCGGTCAAGAACGCGGACACCTCCGCTGCGATGCTCTCGGATAAGATTCGCCGCGTCCTCGACACCGGGGCCGAGGTCTGCACAGCGGGGGACAACTCGTGCCTGATGCACATCGGCGGCGGACTCAGCCGCCTTCGCACAGGGGTCGAGACCGTGCATCTCGCCCAGATACTCGCCAGCAATGCTGAGGAGGGATAGTGAAGTCGAAGAAGTCCGACGCTTTCTCCCGGGGCCCGACTCCGACTTTCGAGGAGTCGGCGAAGGAGAGCCTCTCCGACTCGCAGCTAAGACGCAACCTAGGGAAGGCCACCCAGACCATCCGCCACAAGCGCGCCGTCGCCGTTGACGAGATGCCTGACTGGGAAGGGCTCAGGGAGGCAGGACGCGCCCTCAAGGAGCGCGTCGTGCGCCACCTCGACGAGTACCTGCTGAAGCTCGAAGAGTCCGTGACGCGCGCCGGAGGCGAGGTCCACTGGGCGCGCGACGCCGAGGAGGCGAACCGCATAATCTCCGGAATCGTAAGAGACAAGGGCGCAGAAGAGGTCGTCAAGGTCAAGTCCATAGCGACCGACGAGACAAAGCTCAACGAGCATCTGGAGAGGGAGGGTATCAGGGCTTTCGAGACGGATCTCGCCGAGCTCATCATCCAGCTCGCAGGGGAGACGAGCTCGCATATCCTGGTGCCCGCGATCCACAAGAACCGGGCGGAGATCAGAAAGCTCTTTATGGAGGAGCTTGGCGCAAAGAATCTCTCCGACAGGCCTTCCGATCTTACGGAGGCGGCCCGCCTGTACCTGCGCGAGAAGTTCCTCGCGGCCCAGGTCGGTATTTCGGGCGCGAACTTCGCTGTGGCCGAGACGGGAACCGTCTGCGTCGTCGAGTCCGAGGGCAACGGCAGGATGTGTACGACGTTGCCGCCGGTCCTCGTTACACTCATGGGCATAGAGAAGGTTATCCCTGCCTGGCGGGACTTCGAGGTTTTCATGCAGCTCCTCCCCCGCTCCTCGACAGCAGAGCGGATGAACCCTTACACTTCGTTCTGGACCGGGGTCTCGGGCGAAGTCGGTGACGGGCCGCGGGAGTTCCACCTGGTCCTCATGGACAACGGGCGTACCGACGTGCTGGCAGACGAGATAGGACGCCAGACCCTGAACTGCATCCGCTGCTCGGCGTGCCTCAACGTCTGCCCCGTCTACGAGCGGACCGGCGGCCACGCCTACAACTCCGTCTACCCAGGCCCGATAGGCGCGATCCTGACGCCCCAACTCGTCGGGATCGGCGACCCTGGCCCTGACTCGCTGCCCTACGCCTCGTCGCTTTGCGGGGCTTGCTACCAGGTTTGTCCGGTCAAGATCAACATCCCAGAGGTCCTCGTCCACCTCCGTGGCAGGGTCGTGCGTCACAAGCAGTACATGAGCGGCCCGCGCTCGAAGCTCGACCCCGAGAACGTCGCGATGCAGACGGTCGCCAGAGTCTTCTCCGACCCACGGCTCTACGAGAGGGCCCAGGGAATGGCGAGGGTAGGCCAGTGGCCCTTCGCCCGCGGAGGCTCTATTGCACGCCTTCCAGGCAGACTCGCCGGCTGGACCGCAGTACGCGACCTCAAGCCTATTCCACAGCAGACCTTCCGAGAGTGGTGGAGGCGGAACAGGGGTTCCGTCTAGTGGCAACGGCGAAAGAGACGATCCTGTGGCGCATAAGGCACGCCACCCGTGACGTGCCAGAGGAGGAGCGTCCCGAAGACGTATCCGTCGAACGCGAATACCGCAAGGAAGACGGCGCGGAGCGCGAGGAGCTCGTCGCGCGCTTCGCCGATCGCACGGCAGAGTACGAGGCAGACGTCCGTCGCGTGGGCCATGACGAGCTCCCCGGGGCCATAGAAGAAGCCCTGAAGCGGCGCGGCGTGAGACGCCTCGTCATCCCCCCTTACCTCCCGAGAGAGTGGATTCCGGAGGGCATAGAGACTATGCGCGACGCGGCCCGTTCCCGGCTCTCGAACCAGGATCTCGACGAGAGCGACGGCGTGCTGACGGGCTGCGCCCTCGGCATTGCCCAGACAGGCACCATCGTGCTCGATGCCGGCAGGGCGCAGGGCCGCCGGGCGCTCACGCTACTCCCTGACTACCATCTGTGCGTCGTGCGCGAGCAGCAGATAGTGGGCCTTGTACCCGAGGCCTTCTTCAGCCTGGAACGAGCCGTCAAGGGCGAAGGCAAGGCCATCACCTTTATCTCAGGCCCGTCGGCGACCTCGGACATCGAGCTCGACAGGGTCGAGGGCGTTCACGGCCCACGCACCCTGGAGGTCCTGATCGTCGGCTGACGGAGGGCAAGAGCTACCATCCGGTCTGCCTCTCACTTCGACGGGAGACGGGTTGAGCCATGACTATCAACAGCCACATGGCCTGGGAATGCATGAGCGCGGGAAGGAGTAACGATGGAGCAAGAGATCACCATCAAGGTAGACGGCACGGAGCATCGTCTTAGGGTAGATACCCGCACGACGCTCCTCGACGCGCTGCGCGAGCGGCTTCGGATCACCTCCCCCAAGAAGGGCTGCGACCACGGCCAGTGCGGCGCATGTACCGTCCTGCTCGACGGGAGGCGCGCCAACAGTTGTCTCGCTCTGGCCGTCGCCCACGACGGGGCCGAGATCGTCACGGCCGAGGGGCTCGCCGGGGGCGGGGACCTGCACCCGATGCAACGGGCGTTTATCGAGTACGACGCGTTCCAGTGCGGGTACTGTACGCCGGGACAGATCGTCTCGGCGGTCGGGATGCTCGAAGAGGTCGAAGCGGGCTGGCCGAGCAACGTCACCGAGGACTTGGACGCCGAGGAAGTCTCACTCGACGACGATGAGATCCGAGAGAGGATGAGCGGCAACCTCTGCCGCTGCGCCGCCTACGCGAACATCGTCCCGGCCATCAAGGAGGTCTCGGAGCAGTGAAACCCTTCAGCTACATGCGCGCTCAGGACCTAGGCGGGGCCGTTGCAGCACTCGCTGAAGCACCAAATGCGGCGTTCCTCGCCGGCGGCACGAACCTCGTTGACCTGATGAAGCTCGGGGTTATGGAGCCCGAGGTGCTAGTCGACGTGAGGCGGCTGACCTCAGACAGCATCGAGGAGTTGCCTGACGGTGGTGTGCGCATCGGGGCTGCGGTCACCAACAGCGACCTCGCCGCCGACAGGACCATCCGCTCCCGCTACCCGGCACTCTCCCAGGCCCTGCTCGCGGGAGCGTCGGGCCAGCTCCGGAACCTCGCCACGACCGGCGGGAACCTGCTGCAACGCACGCGCTGCGTCTACTTCTACGACACGACCACGCCGTGCAACAAGCGTGAGCCAGGATCGGGCTGCTCCGCGATAGAGGGCCACAACAAGAACCACGCCATCCTCGGCGCCTCCGAACACTGCGTCGCCACCCACCCCTCGGACATGGCCGTCGCGATGGCGGCCCTCGATGCGTTCGTCAACGTACACGGACCGGACGGCGAGCGCCGGGTCCCCATAGAGGAATTGCACCGCCTGCCCGGCGACGAGCCGCAGCGCGACACGACCCTCGAACACGGCGAGCTCATCACGGCAGTAGACCTGCCGCCGCTCGATTTTGCGTCCAATTCGAAGTACCGCAAGGTGCGCGAGCGGGCCTCATACGCCTTCGCCCTGGTCTCGGTCGCCGCCGCGCTCGCCGTCCAGGACGGCGTGGTGCGCGACGTGCGCCTCGCGCTCGGAGAGGTCGCCCAAAAGCCCTGGCGCGCCACAAAGGCGGAAGAAGCTCTTAGGGGCGAGCCCGCCAACGAGGCGAACTTCCGCGCCGCAGCCGACATCGAACTCGAGGATGCCGATCCCTTGCGCGACAACGCCTTCAAGGTCCCGCTGACGCGCAACGTCATCACCCGCACGCTGCTCGAGCTTTCGGAGGAACAATGAGCACGACCACACGCGCGCCAGGCACGGCCATCGGCGCGCCCCTCGACCGCATCGACGGGCCGCAGAAAGTCACGGGGAACGCCCGATATGCCTACGAGCATCACGTCGAGTACCCTCTCTACCTGTTCCCTGTGCAGAGCGACATCGCCCGTGGCCGCGTCGCACGGATGGATGCGAGCGCCGCCGAGGCTCTTGCCGGCGTAATCATCGTCATTACTCACGAGAACGCGCCGCGGCTGACCGACACCAGCGACAAGGAACTCGCGATCTTGCAGTCCGACGAAGTCGCTTTTCGTGGCCAGTACATAGGCGCTGTCGTTGCAGAGACCTTCGAAGTCGCCAGGCACGCGGCGAACCTGGTCGAGGTCTCATACACCGAGGAGCCACACGATGTAACACTTCGACCTGACAGTGACGACCTGTACACCCCGAACCAGCTCAACGCCGGCCTCCAGACCGACACCGAGGAAGGCGACGTGGACGGGGCGCTCTCCTCGGCGGCTGTAAAGCTCGACGAGACCTATACGACGCCGATGGAGCACAACAACCCCATGGAACCGCACACCACGATCGCCGTCTGGGAGGGGGGAGATCTCACGCTGTACGACTCTACACAAGGAGTACATACCGTCAGGAGGGCGGCCGCCAGGATCTTCGGACTCGACCGGAATCGGGTACGGGTCGTGGCGCCCCACGTCGGTGGCGGGTTCGGGTCGAAGGGGTTGCCCCACACCAACACCATCCTCGCGGCGCTGGCCGCGCAGATGATCGAGGGCCGGCCGGTGAAGTTCGCGCTCACCCGCCAGCAGATGTTCTCCGGTGTCGGGTACCGCACCCCGACCATACAGAGGATACGGCTGGGTGCGGACGAAGACGGCCATCTTACAGCGATCTCCCACGACGTCATCGAACAGAGCGCGAAGATCAAAGAGTTCGCCGAACAGACCGCTTACGCGACGAGGACGATGTACGCTACCGAGAGCCGCCGCACCACGCACCGTCTCGCCGCCCTCGACGTTCCTGTGCCTTCGTGGATGAGGGCTCCCGGCGAAGCTCCGGGGATGTACGCCCTCGAAGCGGCGATGGACGAGATGGCCGTAAGGTGCAACCTAGATCCCATCGAGTTCCGCATCCGCAACGAACCCGAGGTCGACGCGGAGACAGGGCTCCCCTACTCCAGCCGCAACCTCGTCGCCTGCCTGCGTGAAGGAGCGGAACGCTTCGGGTGGGAGGGGCGCGATCCGGCGCCGCGCGCGAGAATGGAAGGACGATGGCTCGTGGGGACCGGGGTGGCCGCATCCATGTACCCGGTCTTCATGATGCCTGGCACGAAGGTCAGGATTCGTTTCGAGCGCGAAGGGCGCTATGCCGTGGAGGTCGGCGCCGTGGATATCGGCACCGGAACGTGGACGGCGCTGACCCAGATCGCCGCGGACGCCTTGGATGTGGACATCGAGAGTATAGATCTGCGGATCGGGGACACCAACCTGCCGCCGGCTTCCGTCGCGGGCGGCTCCTCGGGCATCACGGTCTGGGGTTCGACCATCTTCGAGGCGGCCCGTGTGTTCCGGGAGAGACACGGCCAGAGCCCTTCGGAAGGCGACACGGTAGAGGCCGGGACGCCAGCCAACCCTGAGACCGAAAACTACTCGATGCACGCTTTCGGGGCATATTTCGTCGAAGCGCGCGTGAACGAGGACACCGGAGAGGTGCGCATCCCGCGCATGACCGGGGTCTTCGCGGTCGGGAGAGTCATCAACGCCAAGACCGCCCGTTCGCAGTTTATCGGCGGGATGACGATGGGGCTATCGATGGCGCTGCACGAGGAGAGCCTGGTCGATGAGCGTTTCGGGCACGTAATCAACCACGACTTTGCCGAGTACCACATCCCCACAAACGCCGACGTGGGTGAGATCGACGTCGCCTGGATCGACGAGAAGGACCCGCACGTCAACCCGATGGGATCGAAGGGCATCGGCGAGATCGGCATCGTCGGCTCGCCCGCAGCCGTCGCCAACGCCGTCTATCACGCCACGGGCGTCCGCGTCCGAGACCTTCCCATAACACCAGACAAGCTCGTCCGATGAAGAACGGGTAATACAAACCATCCGAAAGGAGCAGCTGATGAGCACGAGTATTGGAGACATAGCCGCGAACTTCGGCAAGGGACTTTTCGCAGGCTTGGCAGGGACGGCCGCGATGACGGTCTCGAGCACTCTGGAGATGAAACTCAGCGGACGTGGAGCGAGCCAGACCCCTGCCCAGGCCGCCGAGAAGGTGCTCGACGTAGAGCCCGAGGACGAAGAAGCCGAAGCCCGGTTCTCCAACCTGGTCCACTGGGGATACGGTACGACCTGGGGTGCAACGCGGGGACTTCTGGCATCGGCCGGGCTCTCCGGCCCTGTGGCCACGGCTGCGCACCTCGGGCTGGTCTGGGGAGCAGAGCAGGTCGTCCTGCCTGCGCTGGACGTCTCGGCCCCAGTGTTCAAGTACGGCTCGAAGGCGACGGCGACGGACCTCTGGCACCACGTCGTCTACGCTGCGGCCACAGGGATCGCCTACTCCTACCTGGACAGGAGCCAGTCCCGCCCGAGTTGAGGAGCCCCTTCTTCGCGGGCCGGCGACAGACCATAGGGTTTGGCCGAAGGCCCGCCGGGTGCGAGGGCGATCGATGCGGAATGACCTCTACGGCCTCGACCAACCTGTGTTAGGTTTAGCTTATGGAGGACGACACAAAGATCAGGGTCAGGTACGCGCCGAGCCCGACGGGCAGGCTGCACGTCGGCGGGGTGCGGACCGCGCTCTTCAACTGGCTCTTCGCGCGCAAGAACGGCGGCACGTTCGTTTTGCGGATAGAGGATACGGATCTGGAGCGCTCCACAGAGGAGTCGGTCGAGCAGCTCGGGCGTTCGATGCGTTGGATCGGCCTCGACTGGGACGAAGGCCCCGGGGTCGGCGGCCCGCATCCCCCATACCGCCAGACCGAGCGCTTCGACCTCTACCGCGAGGCCTCAAAGAAGCTTCTCGACTCGGGCGCAGCCTACTACGATTTCGCAACGCCTGAGGAACTCGCCGGGCTTCGCGAAAGGGCGCGGGCCGAGGGACGGCAGCCGATCTACACCGGCGGCGAGTACCGCGAGATGGACCCAGATGAGGCGAGAGAGAGAATTGAGGCGTGCGAGCCCTACACTGTCCGCTTCAAGACCCCGCGCGAGGGCGAGACCGTGGTGCAGGATATGATCCGTGGCCCCGTCACCTTCGAGAACGCCAATCTGGAAGACTTCGTCTTGATGAAGTCCACGGACACCCCGACCTACAACTTCGCCGCCGCCTTCGACGACGCGGAGATGGAGATAAGCCACGTCATCCGCGGCGACGACCACCTCTCGAACACGCCGCGTCAGATCCTGATCCACGAGGCACTGGGCAACCCGCTCCCAGCCTTCGCCCACGTCCCCCAGGTCCTCGGACCAGACAAGAAGAAGCTCAGCAAGCGCCACGGCGCGGCAAGCGTCGAGGACTTCGCGGAGCGGGGCTACCTGCCCGAGGCGCTCTTCAACTACCTGGCGCTCCTCGGAGCCGGCTACGCCGCGGACGAGGAGATCTTCACCCCGGAAGAGCTCGCCGAGCGCTTCCGCATCGACCGCGTGAGCGGCAACCCAGCGATCCTCGACGAGAAGAAGCTCAGGTCCGTAAACGCCGTGTACCTGAGGCGCAGGAGTCCGGAAGAACTGGCCGCCCTCGCCGCCCCCATGCTCATCGAGTCTGGCGCGGCGACGGAGGAAGAGCTCGAACAGGACCCAGCGCGCCTCGAGGACATCATGGATCTCCTGAAGGAGCGCATCGCCCTGACGACCGAGATCCCCGACTCCATCGGCTACTTCTACGGCGGCTCTCTCGACTACGCCGAGGCCGAGTTCCAGAAGCAGTTCGGCAAGGAGTTCGTCCGCGAGAATTTCCCCGAGCTCGTCGATCGCCTCACAGCACTTCCCGAGTGGACGGAGACCGCGATAGAGGAAGCGGTGCGTGGCCTCGCCGCCGAAAAGGAGAAAGGCGCGCGCCACCTGATACATCCCCTACGCTTCGCCGTCACAGGGCGCACCGTCAGCGCAGGCCTTTTCGAGACTATGCAGCTACTCGGTCGCGAACGCAGCCTGCTCCGCGCCGGGGACGCTACCCAGAAGATGCAGAGTCTGCTGGTTTAGACAGCGACTCCGAACCCTTTTGACGAAGTGGAGGCCGTCGGGTAGAATCTTCCACTGCCCGTCGGCAAGGCCCCATCGTCTAGAGGCCAAGGACATCGCCCTCTCACGGCGAAAACCCGGGTTCGAATCCCGGTGGGGTCACTACCCAGCCCGCTGAATCAGCGGGCTTTCCCTGCCTCTACACCGAACCTAATGGTCAACGAAACAGCCCAACACGCCCGAAACGGTTCTGCGTAGGGGGCAGGTAGGGGTCAGCTTTCCTTAGGAAGGCTGTTCTCTGCAAGTACATGCGGGAAGAGGGCGCATCACGCTATATCAGAGGTGCTTGCATAAGTGCCGTGCCGAATTATCCGGCAAGCTAGCAGGACTGGCCGATGGCGCACGCCTGGCAGCTGGCAGGCTTCTGCGCGGCTATGCCGCCGGCTCCTCCTTCAGGATAATGACATACGGCCCCGGAAACCGTTGACACTCATCCGTACTTCCGAGAAACGCCTATTTCTACGCGGGTTCTGCACTGTCCCGTCTGCACAATACCACAACTATAGAGTGTCATAATCTGTCAAATCAGCGTTGCTGCCTCGGTATCCTCACCCAACACTGAGTCCAACGTACTACCTCCTGCGAGATGACGTTGTTTGCACTATAGGGTAGAGAAGACGTCCGGACTATCGGGCAAATCACCCCGTCCATGCTTGATTTCCCCTACATCCTTCTAGCTCTTTTGACCCATATATTGCTTGAGAGGCTTTACTGTTACAGCTATCTGCGTTATGAATAGAGATGTTACCAGTGCCCGTATCCTCCTTTCCCTTTCCCTATTACCCCGATACGGGCACCGGCTATGGCTATCTGAACCGTACCTATGTCGGACTCCTAGCACAACCCCTGCTTAAACAGACTTCGCTACGCTTAACGCCGCTTCATGCTTGCGACCTCGCCATACCTGGGAGCCAGCCTGCTACTCCGACTTGTGCAAAATGCACTTCTACCTCACACGGCAAGCACCCTTTAGACCCTCTCATTCGTGCGCTGGTCTTCCTGCGCAGCCTGCTCGATAGCCTGACTCCTCGCATCCCATACGCTGAACCTGCTGACCTCGGTGCCGTCTTCCCTGCGCAGCACTATCACACCCGGGACGCCCACCAAGTCCAAGCGGTAGCCATTGCCGAGAAACGATTGTGTCTCAGTGTGGTCCATGCCCTACCCTATACTTCGATGAAGCCCCAGCGCATCCTCCAAATGAGCTATTTTTGTAGCCATGTAACGCTTCCAAGAGTAAGCGCCTCGCACCAAACGCGTGGCCGGCTCTACGCGTATCAAGACCACAGAAAATGTCAAAATCCTATGGCTAACTGGACCCGCTTCGATACCGATCTGATACCGCCTCTTGTGGTCCAAAGTAAGACCCAGCTGCACGATGTAGAGCACGAGCCGAAAAATAACCCATAAGGAGCAAGTCGGTTCAGCGGGACAATCTCCTGCGAAGGATGACGGAGTCGACCACGATGAGTATTACCCACGACCAAGTGGCGGCTTGGACGCTAAAGAAGGAGATGACGATGGAGAGCAAGAAGATGGCTGGTATGGTGAGACCCCGGATCAGGAGGAAGCGAACCGTGGTGGGGTCCTGGGATTCGTCCAGCAGCCTTGCGTTCCTCGCTGTGTACCAGTGTATGGCCGTCAAGAGCAGCCTGCCAACGGCGAGGGTGGCGGCGTAGATGGCCACCGGCAGTTGGTGATCGCCGTACTCTCCAAGCAGCGAGGTGGGAAAGGGCACGAATGCCACAAACATAAGGAACAGCAAGTTGAGGTAGAGGAGGGTACGGTCATAGGCCCTTATGGTCCGGAAGATGCTGTGGTGGATGATCCAGAAGGTGCTGATCACCACGAAGCTCAAGACGTAGCCGAGGTAGTTAGGCCACAGCGAGAGCAGCACGCCGGGCAGCTCGGAGCCCACCACGCTCTCCCGTATGTTGGGCACCCGTATGTCGAGCACCAAGAGGGTCAAGGCAATGGCGAAGACGCCGTCGCTGAGGTTGACGATGCGGTCCCGGTCTCTAGCAGCTTCCCTTTCTCCCGTTCCGAGCACTGATTCTCCTCCCGAGTCTGGTTTTCGCTGCCGGTAGTCTAGGCGTTTTGGTCATAAGGGAGGGTGAGTTAGTCTCATAATGGTGGTCAAGGGAAACTACGCTGCCCTCGTTAAGTAACGGGGCATTCGTGGAAGAGGAATTCTGCGAACTTCGCCATGGCGGAGTTCTAAGAAGTTCGGCTAGGGCGTCGGCTCGCTAGGAAAGAGCGTCGGTAGCCGTTGCTCGATCTGGGTCCACCTCGCGATTTGGTGGCGCCGCTGTAACAACGCGCTCACAACAAACGCTGCGATGCCTACCCCCACACTCAGGGCAAGCGACTCCACAATGAACGCTCGTACGAGCAGGGCTGCGAAGGAGCCCACGATGACACTGTTTACCATCGCGATCGCGCCGGGCACAGTGAGCAACGATTGCCACGCAAGTCTAACCGGCATGCCAAAGACCGTGGGCGCCATGGTAGTGGCGAAGTCGTCGTGTATAGACCCAACGAAGTACTTCTCGGCTTGGGGGACCATCTCGACGTAGAAGTGGCGGATGCGGCTCATGCCGACCGCGTAGATGTAGTCCTCCACGCCAAGCTGCATTGCGCGCTCGAAGGTTGCCAAGCCCAGGAAGAACAGCGTGGGCAACAGCACAAGGGCGAACGCGAAGAACGCCGTGCCAAGCCCCGAGATCTGCCCGACAAACGCCAGCGCGATGAGGGTGCTTGATACGGTGC
>DASQWQ010000324.1:0-2690 GCA_035640175.1 Rubrobacter sp.
GCCCGCCCCCAGGCCATTAGTCGACAGATCGCCGAGGTCCTCTAGTAGAGAAGCGCACGGAGCAGTAGATCCACGTCGGCACGACCCCCTGCCCCTCATCTCAGAGATAACCCTGGATTCTATTTCTGCACCGCTGTGGGCAAATCCGACCTCGCCGAGGGGTCGCGCCATCGTCGGCGCAGGCTTGTGTGAGCCTTGGGCGGCGGATCCGCACTGCTGATGCGCGAGAGGTAGTTCCTCCGCAGCTGTGCCGCTTACTACTTCGCTGCTCGAAGTGGCGCATCACGTCCTGAGTGCGACATCGGTTTGCACAGGAACCGGCGACGCGTAATCTATGTACTCTTGACACCACTCTCTGACACCACCGGGAACGCAATACGGTGCAACACAGGGCAAGGCAGAGACAAGAAACCCCCTTAGATATGCGGGATTTGCAACCCCGTGCAAACCCCTGTAACGCCTGAATTATAACTCGTAACGAGCAGGCCAGGGGTTCGAGTCCGCTCGTCGGCTCTCTATTTTCCCTTATCTAAGCCGAATACGCTGAACGACGGAACCCCCAGCTTGGGGGCCGACAGGGCGCGAGTCTCGGAGCCAGCGAGGCTTTTCGGATAGTACGTTCGTCACCTATGATACGGTAATATCGCTAGCGAGAACGAGAACCAATCCCTAGCGGCTGCAAACGAAACGGTTTCAGGAAAGAGGTAATAAGCACTGTTGAATAGCAACATTTTGCAGGTCGTTCCCCTGGGCGGACTGGGGGAGATCGGCAAGAACATGACAGCCGTGCGCCAAGACAGCGGCATCGTCCTGATTGACGCCGGGATGACCTTCCCCGATGAGGAGACGCCGGGCATAGACCTGATCCTCCCAGACTTCACCTACCTCAGGGAGCACTCGGGCGAGCTCAAAGGCATAGTCCTGACCCACGGGCACGAGGACCACGTTGGCGCGCTGCCCTACGTGCTGCGCGAGTTCAACGTGCCGGTCTACGGCACGAAGCTCACGCTCGGGCTCGTGAGGAGCAAGCTACAGGAGTTCGGCATAAAGAAGGGCGACCTGCGGGAGATCAAAGCCGGCGATAGGCAGAAGCTAGGTGGATTCGGCCTCGAGTTCGTGAACGTCAACCACTCGATCCCAGACGCCGTGGCGGTGGCGATCCGCACCAACGCTGGCCTGATCGTCTTCTCCGGGGATTACAAGATCGACCTGACCCCCATAGAGGGGGACCCAATCGACCTGACCCGCTTAGCCGCTTTGGGGCAGGAGGGCGTGCTTGCGTACTTCGGCGACTCGACCAACAGCGAGCGAGCCGGCTATGTGCCCTCCGAGAGGGTCGTGGCCGACACCTTCGACCAGATCTTCGAGGAAGCAGAGGGCAGGATCATCGTCGCCTCCTTCGCCTCGCATATCCATCGTCTCAGCCAGGTGGTCGAGGCAGCGAAGAAGCACGACCGGCTGGTAGGCGTCGCCGGGCGGTCCATGGTCCGCAACGTGCAGATTGCGAGGGAGCTGGGCTACCTGGACCTCCCATCCTCGATGCTCGTCGAGCAGCGCGACATCAGTAGGGTTCCAGACAGGGACATCACTATCCTCATGACCGGCTCTCAGGGCGAGCCGCTGGCGGCCCTGAGCAGGGTGGCCGCCGGCACTCACCGCACCATCGAGGCTGGGCCCGGAGACACGGTCGTCATCGCCGCGCACCCGATCCCTGGCAACGAGCGGGGGGTGGCGCGAACGATCGACGCTCTGATGAAGCGGGGAGCGGAGGTTCACTACAGCCCGCTCGAAGAGGTGCACGTCTCGGGCCACGCGGCGCAGGAGGAGCAGAAGATAGTTCTCTCGCTACTCAAGCCGAAGTTCCTCGTTCCGGTCCACGGCGAGTTCAGGATGCTCAAGCGCCACGCGAACACCGCCATGTCCCTGGGCATCCCAGAGGCGAACATCTTTATCCTGGAGAACGGCGGTCGCCTGGAGTTCAATGAAGGCCTCGCCCGCCGCCTGGAGAACGTGGCGGCCGGGATGTTCCTGGTGGACGCGGGCGCCGTGGCGGATACCCCCGAAGCGATCATGCGCGAGCGTCAGCAGCTCTCCGATGAGGGCATGTTCATCGTGATCGCGCGCATCAACGCTCAGAGCGGACAGCTCCTCGGGCCGCCGGACGTGATCTCGCGCGGTTTCGTGGACACGCAGACCTCCAACGGCATCGTGGACGAGTCCATAGTCGTGGTGACAAGAACCCTAGAGCGGACCGCCAAGAAACGTGTCACCGAGAAAGACGAGTTGAAGAAGGAGATACGCAAGGACCTCTCCAGCTTCCTATCCCAGAAGACGCGCAAGCGTCCGATCGTCCTGCCGCTGGTAGTCGAGGTTTAGGAAGAAGACCCCGTTTGCATGGGGGTCCAGGGGCAGCCTGATTCGGCCGGCTACGAGAAGCCGTTGAGGCAAGCACGCGAGACGGCGATTGGGGAGATGGTCGCGGAAGCAGAGCAGCTGGGAGCCGACGCAGTGGTAGGGGTGGACGTCGATTGCGATCCATCCAGTTAGGGCAGGGCGGCAGCATGCTGATGGTCAGCGCTTCAGGGACCACAGTCAAGCTGTAGCTACCACATTACCTGCATCACGGCCAAGATGATGTTGGGGCTCTTGAGGCATTGCGACGGAAGTCGTAGAACCAACACGAGGGAACT
>DASQWQ010000325.1:0-2205 GCA_035640175.1 Rubrobacter sp.
CCGCGGCACGCGTACAAGGAGCTAAAGCTCGGCTGGCGCGAATAACACCCTCGTCACACGGCGGCCTTCCTAGGTTCGCCATTAGTTACCCCTCCTGAGCTTCACCGCTTCCCTGGCCGGCGGGTGTGTCCGAAGCGCCTCAATATCCCATCCCGCGCTCTTCGCTCCGGCCTGATACGTGCTCTCCATGAACTCCAGCAGGGTCTCTGTGGGGGAGGCGCTGTTGCGTACCTCCTCGTAAGTCAGCAGCGCCATACCACCCTCCGGGAGCCAGCTTGCCTCTTCTGGACTCAGCGGATGTTTGGTCAAACCCTCCGGCTCGGGGGCAGTGTAGGAGTAGAAGGTGGGCTCGCGGACGTTCGCGTCCCCCGCCCAGAAGCCGAAGGAGATGACTTCGTGAGAGTAGGCCTCGCGCGTGACCGAGTCCGCGCCCGGCCTCTCCGGAGCACGTCTGCCGGAAAAGCGGGTGACGGCGAGGTCGAGGCCGTGCCAGAAGAGCTGGACGGGGCTGGTCTTGCCGTTGAAGCGCCCGGCGAACTCCTTGGAGACCTGATCCACCCACGCCAGCACGCGGTGGAAACGCCTGACGTAGTTCTCGTCGCAGGTGCAGTGGTAGGTGTTAACGTCCAGGGCATGCTCGTCGTCGAGGCCGAAGGGCTTGGGGTTTATGGAGGCATATATCCCCAGCGACTCTAGCCCCTCGAATAGCCTCCGGTAGAACTGCGCTACTGGCAGGTCGTCCAGGTCGAAGGAGAACGCGCCACCTTCGTCGGTGGTCACGACCAACCTGTTCTCTCGCAGATCAAAAGAGATGTCGAAAGTCGTGCGACCGTAGGGGATAGGGCCGGTGGTGAGCCCGCGGGTGGTGACGTAGAGCGTAACGTGCCACCAGTGGTTCCGGTATGGTGAGTACTCCATCCTCACCTTGCCTGCTATCTGACAGTAGCGGTGCAGCGTCTCTTTGGTGTCTTCCCACTCATCCAGCGGCAACGGCGGCAAAGCCCGCGCTGTACGGTGCTCCTGCGTCATAGCTTCCCTTTCCTAGATAAGCGTGCGTGCGCCCAGACTTGCGTACGAGCGTCACCGAAGGAATGCCCGCACGGGCGAAGCACCTCACAGGCCGCCCCTCTAAGCTGCCGGGCGTCTCGATGGTCACGAGCATCGGTCGAGCGACAGACACAACCGGCTCAGAGCATCGCTGCGGAGCCAGCGATGAGCGGTCAGCCACAGTAGCGGCCATCACGCTCTCCCTTCGCGAGCCTGTCTCTGAGAAGCTTTCGTCGGGTCCTCGAACCGCTGGGTCCACTCGACCAGCGCCGAGAGAAAGCGGCGCAGCCTCTCGCGCGTCTCTTCATCCACGAGGTCGCCCGTCTCCGCGTCGAACTTCTGGCGCGAGAACGCGATAAGCATCTGAGGCTCGGGCATCACGTAGGCTGGGGGGTGCAAGAGTATCTGCCTCAGGACCAGCTGACCTCGGGCAGTCCCACCGCCTCCCGGACTTGCCCCCACAATCCCGACCGGCTTGTGGCGGAAAGGCGTAGGATCGTGGCGCGAGCGCAACGCCCAGTCTAGGGCGGCGGTGAGGACGCCGGGGATCGCGTAGTCGTACTCCGGTGTGGCTATGAGCACGGCGTCGTAGGCACGTATCTTCTCCCTAAGCTCTTTCACGGGCTCGGGGTTCCCCTGGTCCTCGACGTCCTGGTTGAAATACGGTATCCGGGCGAGGTCGAAGTTCTCGCAACTCATCCACTCAGGAGCCACCTCGTGCGCCGCCCTCACGATGCCACGGTGGAAGGAGGCCTGCCGGAGGCTGCCGGCTAGGCCGAGAATCCGGAAATCTTTATGCTCCATTGTTTGTACCCCGTGAGCCTTCTCGATCCTGATCCTTGAGGAGTCCCATCATTAGGGTCTCTGTCGGCAGGTTCATGGTGTCCAGGTCCAATTGCTTATCTCGGGCGGGTCCTCGAAGTGTTCCCTCGAGTAGGCGGTGGCTCTTGCGATCGCCGCCTCGCACTCGGAGATCAAGGTCGGGGCGTGATCCCCCGGGCGCGAACCAGGGGTTTTCCCGGCGCGCCGGAGCGCCTCCGCGGCCAGGTGGTAGCGGCTCATGCCGTTGAGGACGACCATGTCGAACGGGGTCGTCGTGGTGCCCTGCTCAGAGAAGCCCCTGACGTGGAAGCGGTCGACGTCCACGTGACCGTGGAC
>DASQWQ010000326.1:0-2101 GCA_035640175.1 Rubrobacter sp.
TCGTATCGGCGCACTGCAACGTACATCGCTTTAGACTACCTCCTCTTAAGAGAGAGCGGGACCCTTAGGCCCCGCCTAAAGGTGATCAACGTGCCCAGTGTGAGGGGTTAGAAGGGCTGACGCAACTTCCGAGAAAGCGTAATAGACGAACTTCGGAGAATTCTACTTCCCCGACGTTGGGGGAATAAAGGTAAGAAGAAGGGCCGGAGCGTATTGCCGCAGACCCTACGCTGGCCTCGCGCCGGCCCTGATCTCACGGACCTTTTCCGCACCGGCCTTTCACGACCTATAATGAGTGAGCAGGTGGGCTCTCGGAAACCGCACCACGCACTCCGGGAAGGACTCGAGTATGTTTGAGGGCTTCGAGCAGGTCCGGGTCGAAACGCAAGGGGCGAGCATCAACGCCGTTCGTGGGGGTGAGGGACCCCCAGTGCTGCTGTTGCACGGCTACCCTCAGACGCTCGCGATGTGGCATCTGGTCGCGCCTCGTATCGCCGACTCGTTCACGGTCGTCGCGGCGGACTTGCGGGGTTACGGCGACAGCTCCAGGCCCGAGGGCGGCGAAGATCATGCCGGCTACTCCAAGCGCGCTATGGCCCTCGATCAGGTAGAGGTCATGCGGGAGTTGGGGTTCGATACCTTTGCCGTCGCCGGGCACGACCGGGGCGCCAGGGTCGCCCACCGGATGGCGCTAGACCACCCGGAGATAGTCACGAAGTTGGCGGTGCTGGACATCGTGCCCACGCGCCACGTGTACGCAACGGTCGGCAAGGATCTCGCCACCGCTTACTATCATTGGTTCTTCCTGATCCAGCCCTACGACCTGCCGGAGCGCCTGCTCGGGGCCGAGCCTGATTACTTCCTCGGCAAGACACTCGGCGGGTATGGGACGGGCACGCAAGTGTTCGCCCCCGAAGCCTACGCCGAGTACCAGCGCTACTTCCGCGACCCGAGAACCATTCACGCGATGTGCGAAGACTACCGGGCCGCAGCCACCATAGACCTCGACCACGACGAGGCCGACCGGGGTCGTAAGGTAGGGTGCCCGCTTCTGGCACTCTGGGGGGGGAAGGGTGTAGTGGAAAGGCTCTACGACGTGCTGGAAGTCTGGCGCGAATACGCTACTGATGTGCGGGGCAGGGCGCTGCCGTCTGGACACTTTCTGTGCGAGGAGAGCCCTGAAGAGGTGGCGCAGGAGTTGGTCTCTTTCCTCAAAGATTAAACTTGTAAGAGTGCCGCTGGCCTCGCGCGGCCGGGCTCTTGGGAGTTGCTAGCGGGTAGCGAACTTCCTAGAACTCCGTTATGGCGAAGTTGGCAGAATTCTTCTTCCACGCACTTGGGTGAATAAGGGCTGCGGTTAGTACTCCTTGCTCTCTATCTTCGAGTGGTCAACAATCATCCTCGCGTCATGTTGTAATGGGTTCACGAGAGGACGCAACTAGGACGGAGATGGACTTTGGACGCACGAGGTGAGCGTAAGCGGGTAGCCATAGCGTGCCAGGGCGGCGGTAGCCACACGGCGTTCACGGCCGGGGTGCTTAAGAAGCTCCTTCGGACTGAGGAGTTCAAACGCTACGAGGTGGTGGATCTTAGCGGCACCTCCGGAGGGGCAGTGTGCGCCCTGCTCGCGTGGCACAACCTGTTGAGGGGAGATGGAGCAGGCGCTGCTGAGGCGCTCGATGCCTTCTGAAGGGACAACTCCGCCACTGCGCCCCACGAGCAGCTCGTCAACTCCTGGATCCTCTGGATGAGCAACCTCCAGAATTTTGTCATGATGCCGGCGCTCAGCCCCTACGACAAGCCCTTCTCCGATTCGGTGGTCGAGGAGTTCAAGAGGATGCTCGAGCGGCGGGCGGACTTCGCAGAGGTAGGGGTGCAGCCGGAGAACTCCTATCCCATGCTGCTCGTGGGGGCCGTGGACGTGCTCTCTGGAGAGTTCAGGACCTTCAACAGTCGCCAAGACAGGATCACCCCCGAGACCATACTCGCCTCGGCTGCCATCCCGAACCTCTTCTGTTCCGTTCGCCCCGGGGACGGGGGGACCTACTGGGACGGCCTCTTCTCGCAGAACCCCCCGGTCAGGGAGCTGACCGACGAGGGG
>DASQWQ010000327.1:0-6025 GCA_035640175.1 Rubrobacter sp.
ACGACCTCCAATACTACGTTCGGGACCATGGTCATCAGGGACCTTGGCGCGAGGGATGGGTACACACACCGGCATGCGGCGGCCACGGCGACGTACGCGGCGGATCTGGCCCGCGAGATGAAGCTGGACGAAGGTCGTGTAGGGTGGCTGCGGATGGCCGGTCTTCTGCACAACATCGGGTTGTTCGGGTTGCCGGAGGATCTGCTCCTGGCGACCGGCAAGCTCAACTCCATCGCCCAGAGCCGGCTGGCCGAGCACTCGGCGCGCGGCGAAGAGGCTCTCGCTGCGGTCCCTGAGTTCGAAGAGATGGCCTCCTGGGTTAGATGGCACCACGAGCGTCCCGACGGCAGGGGATACCCTGACAAGCTGCGTGGGCCCTGGATACCGCTTGAAGCCAGGATAATCGCCGTGGCGCAGGCCTACGCCGCCATGGTGCTCGACCAACCCCGCCGTCCTGGCATGAAGTCGGTGGAGGCCCGGGAGAGGTTGAGCGCGGGCATAGACACCGAGTTCGACGGGGTGGTGGTACGGGCGCTCTTGAGGCTCCTCGATACTGAGTCAGAAGGGTACCGCAGGGCCGACGACCACCGGTTCGTCTTCCCCGTCCCGGAGAGCAGGGGAGGCGTGAGGCTCGACGTACCCGACCCACGCGCCCAGGATGGCCTCGGCCAGATCATCCCCCGGTAACCGTCAGTAGTCTCGGATAGAGGGGGGTGAGGTAGGAGAATGCGCCAGATCAAAATGGCCTCCACGGTGGCCTCGCCCAGAGCCGGACTGATCCGTATGGCGCTGACAGGGATGGTAGCCCTGATGTTGACCTTGGCTTTTCCCGGGGCTGGAGTTGCTTATCTTGCTGCAGGACTCGCGCTGCTCTTCGGGATATTCTTGATCGTGGGGTGGCCCGCGATCTTTCTGCGGGAGAGGCTCGTACGCGTCTTTCTGGACTCTGCGCTCATCGGGGTGCTGGTCGCGTACACCGGAGGAGCGGGCTCACCCTTCTTCTCGCTTTACCTCCTCGCGGCGCTGGGGATAGCCTGGATCGAAACGCGGCCGAAGGTCGCCGTGGCTACAGCCGCGTTGGTGGCCGGATACCCGGCTGCGGTCGCCGCCTCGGGAGGTATCGACGCGCTCGATTCTACCCCTGTGGCCTTGAGGATCGGCCTCATAGCGCTATTCTGCGTGGCCGTCGCGTTCCTGGGCTCCGAGATGCAGGATTTCAGGAGGCTCGCTATAAGGCTCTCCTCCACCCTGGCAAACGAGATAGAGCGTGTGGAGAGCGACGAGCGCCTAATCTCGCAGTTCGGACCCGTAATGAAGGTCTTGAGCCTGGAAGGCATACTCGGATGGACCGTCGAAGCGGCCCACACGGTGGGCGGTGGGCCGTACGCGCACGTTGCCGCACTGAAAGGCAACCATCACAGTACCATACTGGAGGGTGACTTCGAGGTCTGCCCCAGTTGGTGGCATCCCTCGATCCAGCGTCTCGTGCTGCAAAGTTGCCGCGAGGGCGACACCGTGCGCAGCGAGGAGGAGATTCACGGGATAGAGGGTTTCATGGCCATACCCCTGGGTACGGGCAAAGACGAGAAGTGGGGGGCGATGATCGTCGGGGGCGGTGAGTACGGCGCCGAGGAGGAGCGTGTCCTGACGCTCCTCGCCGGAAGAATAGGCCCTGTCCTGGAAGACGCCGGGGACGCCCCTGGTGGGCTGGACCAGCTCACAGGATTGCCGAATCGAGCGTCGTTCCACCGCGTTCTGCGCCGGGAACTCTCCTACGGCAGGCCGCTTACTGTCCTGGCGATGCAACCGACCGCTGTTCGTGACCACGGTCTGGCCACGGGTGATGCCTTCCTCCAGAGAATCGGCCAAAGGCTCGCGGACGGTAGGCAGCGCGCATTTCGCTACGGGGACGAGGTGTTCGTCGTCGTCCTGAGCGGTTCGGACGAGAGCAGGGCCCGCCAGGCAGCGCTCGCGCTCCAGCAACATGTTTCGGAGGAAGCCGATAGTCCTGACAATCTGCCCTTGACCGCCGCCGTGGGCTGGGTGTTCGCCGAGACAGGAGACGAGGGATCGGTTCTTGACGCAGCCCTGCGTGCCCTGGAGAACGCCAAAGGGCGGCCCGAAGGGATCTCCGGGTTACCCGCAGGAGCGCAGAACTCCGAACGATTCGTCGAAGGCGGGAAGCAGGTTCTGGCGATCGCCAATACGCTTGTAGAGGCCCTGGAGGCAAAAGACCCTTACATCAAGGAGCATCTGAGAGCCGTGTCAAGTCTCGCCCTGCGCATCGGCAGCGAGATATCCTTGCCAGGAGAACACATGGAAGCCCTGACCAGCGGGGCCCTGCTGCACGACGTGGGTAAGATAGGTATACCGGATCGTATCCTGCAAAAGTCCGGTCGCTTGACCGAGGATGAGTATGCGGAGATAAAGCGGCATCCAGCGTTGGGCGTCTCGATCCTCACCCCTGTAGCGGAGCTGGCGTCCGCGTTGCCGGTCGTCAAACACCATCACGAGCGCTTCGACGGCGAGGGATACCCCGACGGGCTGCGCGGCGAGGACATTCCCTTGATAGCAAGGATAGTCTCGGTGGCCGACGCGTTCGATTCCATGGTCCGTGCCAGGCCGTACGGTTACGGCATCTCCCGGAAGGCCGCGCTCGAGGAGATCGAGGAGAACTCAGGGACCCAGTTCGATCCTCATATCGTAAGGGCGCTTCTGGAAGTCGTATACGCTCCCGGCGACCGTCAGGCCGATTCCGCCGGTTAACGCCACGGACCGGAAGCACGATTTGCTCCGGCTGGCACCGCCCCGTATATTTTTTCTTAAAGAACGAAGAATCACTCATTTGAGTGATACGGGAGATCCCATCTCCGCTATATACTGAACCCGCTTTGTGGTTTCGGGCGAGCCAAAGACTTTGAGGTTTCGTCCCGTGGGAAAGGAGCCGCAGTGGTTGGTCCACAGAACGTCTGCGCGTAACAATTGCAAACAAGGTTAGGAAAGGCGAACCGAGGCCTTCCCGCCGAGGACAGCGCTCTGGAGATAGACATGCAGGGATTATCGTTAGATCTGCCGACCGGCTACTATCTGGAAAGAGACCCGGACACATTAATTTTGCACCGGCTCGACGGAGCCATAGTCGGCGCGTTCTCGGTCCGTGGTGCTGCCCCCGAAGCCGTGCGGCGGATGGTCGAGGAGACCGTCCAGGGAGAGCATTCCGCCGCTGTTCAGCCTTCTTTGCAGGTGCGTTTCTTCGGGCACTTCGAGATGTTCTGCGATGGTGAGACCATGCCTCTGGGCCGGAAGGGCAAAGCGCTGACCATTCTCAAATACCTGCTGGCCAACCATACCCGTCCTGTCTCCCAGGATCACCTTATGGGCTGGCTGTGGCCTGAGTCCAACCTCAAGAAAGCCCGGTGGTCCCTTAACTCCGCTATCCACGGCCTGCGCAAGCTTTTGAGCGAATGTTCGTGTTCCGTCTCCACGAACTACGTCTTCCTCAAGGATGGATACTATCGTCTGTCTCCCAGCGTCAGGGTGACAACGGACGTGGACGACTTCGATAGGCACCACGAGCGAGGTCGCCGGCTGGAGAAGGACCGTCGGATGCGGGAGGCGGCCATCGAGTACGAGAAGGCCATCGAGCTGTATCGGGACGACTACCTGATAGAGGACCTGTACGAGGATTGGACCATGGTCGAGCGTGAGCGGCTGGCCAACGCCTACATGGATCTTCTGGGCCGGCTGGCCGTTCACTACATGGAGGTCGGGCAACACCAGGAGAGCATCCGCGCCTGTTACAGGGTACTGGAGAAGGATCGCTGCCACGAAGACAGTTACCGCCTCCTGATGCAGTGCTACGCCCGCCTCGGCCTGCGGGCCAGGGCGCTGCACCAGTACAGGATGTGCGAGCAGATACTCGGACAGGAATACGGTACCTCACCCTCGCCGGAGACCAGGTCCCTCCACGTGAAACTCCTGAGAGACTGGAGCGCGTGAGAGCTGCCGGACCGGACTCGAAGACCAGAACCCACGGGGTTTTCGCAGAGCCTATCGTGGGTACCGACCAGAGCAGACCGTAAGAGGCGGAAGGGAGCGTATGAACGACGCGACGCAGCAGCGGCTCGTAACCATACTGGCAGCCGCGATAGCCTACCTCATCACCCAGTATGTCACCGAGAGACTCGTAGATATACCGGATGAGCGCGGGATCAAAGACGACGCCATAGAGGCAATTCTTAAGGGAGCGACGACCGCGACCGCGACCATCCTGGCTTCGGTTCTCGTGCGGCGGCTGTTCAGGTCCTGAATCCCCCCTAGCTCTAGACTCTAAGAAAGCCGGAGCCCAAAGCGAGATTCCGGCTTTCTTGTTGCGGTCCCACCAGGCGTATATCATCGTCGGCGGGTAGATGGCGTGGTCGGTCTAGGAGGTTGATTTTCGTGGCAGGTCCTTTGGAGGGTCGTGTCGCTATCGTGACGGGCGGGGGTGGGGGCCTCGCCGAGGGCATCTGCGCGAGGCTCGCCTCAAACGGCGCGGCCATCGCCGCGGTCGACGTCTCCCGCGAGAAGGCGGACAGGGTAGCAGACCAGGTCAGAGCGAATGGCGCCCGCGTCATGGCCGTGGAGGCCGACGTCTCTGACAGCCATTCGGTCGAGACCCTGGTCGATGAAGTCGCGCGCGGGCTCGGCGGGGTGGATATTCTCGTCAATAACGCCGCCGTCTACCCGCGGCGGGCGTGGACAGAGATCGAAGAAGAAGAGTGGGACAGGGTGATGGCCGTGAACCTCAAAGGCTACTTCCTGTGCGCGCGGGCCGTCTATCCTCATATGAAGGAGCGGGGACGAGGTAGTATCGTGAACGTGGCCTCGATCACCTTCTTCATTGGGTGGACGCTCCTGCTCGACTACGTTGCCTCGAAAGGAGGCATCGTCGGCTTTACGCGTACGCTCGCCCGCGAGATTGGCCCGGACAACATCAATGTGAACGCCATAGCCCCGGGCGCCTTCCCCACGGATGCCGAGAAGATCCACCCCGACCAGGAAGGCTACAACCGCTGGGTGCTCGAGCAGCAGAGCATCAAGCGCCGCGGCACGCCGGATGATGTAGGCAACCTCGTCGCATTCCTCGCCTCCGACTCATCCTCCTTCATAACAGGCCAGACCATCGGCATCGACGGCGGTTGGATGATGCGCTAAGACGGGATCAGGGAGGGCCCGTGGCCCAAGACGCAACGGCAAAGAGGGGACGCAAAGAGAAGGTCGAGGACATACTCGTCGTGGACTGCGACGTCCACGTCCATGAGTCGCCAAGGGCGATCATGCCCTACTGCGAGATGCCCTGGCAGAAGGCGCTGGAGACCATACAGGACGTGCAGGAGTTCTACCTGGACATCCCGGGCTTCTCTCCGGGGACGACCGTCTACGAGGCGAAATTTCCTTCAGGGCAGAAGGGTACCCGCATGGTCCACTCCGCCTCCCAGATGCGCGAGGAGCTCGATGAGATCCACGTGGACATCAGTGTCCTCTTCCCAAACCACTTCCTGAAGATGCCGGTGATCTCCCAGGTGGACTACGCCTCGGCCCTCGCCCGTGCCTACAACGCCTGGCTCCTCGAGGAGTGGTGCTCGCCCGAGAACGGCCTGCTCGGCTGCATCCTCGCCTGCCCGCAGGACCCCGCGGACGCAGCCAGAGAGATAGAGAAGTACTCAGGAGAAAAGGGCATGGTTGGGGTTTTCCTGCCCTGTGCTGGGCTGGAACGGCTCTGGGGCCACCGCCAGTACGACCCGATCTTCGAGGCTGCCCAGGAGGCCGACCTACCCGTGCTCATGCACAGCGTGACGGTAATCCATCCTGTCTTCCCTTTCAACACCCAGGGGTTCGAGACGGAGTTCGGGCGGCACATCTGCAGCCACACCTTCTCGATGATGGCGAACCTTGTGCACATGATCACCACTGGTGTACCGGTGAGGTATCCCGACCTCCGCATCGCCGTCACCGAGGCTGGCATCTCCTGGGTGCCGTTCCT
>DASQWQ010000328.1:0-4268 GCA_035640175.1 Rubrobacter sp.
GCGGGCCGAAGCCCAGGCCGAAGCGTACGGCGTGCCCAAGGCTTGCAGCCCGGAGGAGCTGCTGGCCGACGAAGAGGTCGAGATCGTCCTCAACCTGACAGTCCCTGTGGTCCACGCCGAGGTCTCGCTGGCGGCCCTCGAGGCCGGCAAGCACGTATACACCGAGAAGCCGCTCGCCGTGAGCCTGGAGGACGGGAGAAGGATGCTGGAAGTGGCCGCCGAGAGAGACCTCCGGATCGGTTGCGCCCCAGACACCTTCCTCGGCGGCGGTCTCCAGACGTGTCGCAAGATCATGGACGAGGGGATCATCGGAGAGCCCGTCGCCGTATCGGCGTTCATGCTTAGCCACGGCCCCGAGGACTGGCATCCGAACCCTGACTTCTACTTCCAACCTGGCGCTGGCCCGATGTTCGACATGGGACCCTACTACCTCACCGCGCTCGCGACCCTGATGGGGCCCGTGCGGAGGGTCGCCGGGTCGGCACGCATCACGTTCCCCGAGCGTACGATCACGAGCGAACCCCTCTCGGGGACAACCATCACGGTTAACACTCCGACCCACATAGCCGGCGTGATGGACTTTGAGAGCGGCGCCGTGGGGACCCTGGTAACCACCTTCGACGTCTGGGCGGAGTCTCAGGCCAGGATCGACCTCTACGGCACCGAAGGCACCCTGAGCCTCCCCGACCCCAACTTCGCCGACGGTCCTGTACGCCTCTGGCGGTCGGACGCAGGCGCCTGGAAGGATGTCCCCTTGACCCATACTTACACGGGTAACACCAGGGGGATAGGCCTCGCCGACATGGCCCAGGCCCTGCGCTCGGGCAGACAGCACAGGGCCAGTGGCGAGCTCGGCATGCACGTCCTCGAGGTGATCCACGCGTTTCTCGAGTCATCCGAGCGGGGCGAGCACGTCGCTGTGGGAAGCACGTTCGAGCGACCGGAACCGCTGCCGGCCAGATCCCCCGAGGGGATCTTCGGGGGTGGGGCATGAGGCGGGATCAGATCTCACTCCAGCTCTATACTGTCCGCGAAGAGACCGCGCGCGACATGCCTGGCACACTGCGCCGGATCTCGGAAATCGGGTACCCTGCCGTCGAGTTCGCGGGTTTCGGCGCTCTCTCCGCCGAAGACCTCCGCAACACCCTTGACGACCTCGGCCTCCGCGCCTCTGGCGCCCACATCCCCTTCGATTCCTGGGAGACGGACCTGGGAGCAGTTATCACAGACATGCACACCCTTGACTGCGCCCACGCCATCCTCCCGATGGCCCCGCCGGAGCAACGCGGGGATGAGACCGCGGTAGCCAGACTGGCCGGGAGCCTCAACCGGTGGGGGGAGCTGTGCCGCCAGGAGGGCGTGATTTTCTCCTACCACAACCACGACTTCGAGTTCGCGCCACTGGGCGGGACCACGATGTGGGAAGTTCTTGTCAGGGAGACGGATCCTGAGCTTGTCTATTTCGAGTTGGATCTCTACTGGGTCCGGTACGGTGGCGCGGACCCGGAACCGCTGCTTCGGGACCTCGGAGACCGCATCCCGCTCATCCACCTGAAGGACATGGCCTCGGACGAGCAACGATCCGACCTGCCGGTGGGAGAAGGGACCATGCCGTGGAACGGGTTACTCGAAGCTGCCGATGCATCCGGGGTTGAGTGGTACATCGCCGAGCAGGACAACCCGGGGGACGCGCTCGAAGACGTAAGGATCAGCCTGCAATACATGCGAGAACTGGCCAGCGGGTAGGGTCTACGCGTCTCCGTGGGCCGTGTCCATCTTCCTGAACACCCTGTCGCAAAGCCTGTAGACGACGTAGGCTGTAATGCTGCCCGTGATGACCACCAGGAAAGGCACCACCACGGTGAGCCCGACCATCACTGAGAAGAACACCAGGCACACCACGGTGGTTGGCAGCCTTCCTATAGATATCAGCAGAGAGTTCTTTATCACCGTCTTCCAGTCGGTCTCGTAGTGGACCATTACGGGGAACAGATAGACAGAACCGAAAGCGTACAGGGTGGATACGAACAGGAGTACCGACTTCAGCCCGATCTCGGCCCAGTAGGAGAGCTGGCTGGCCACCAGAAAGTCGAGGAAGAGAGCCACCCCGAACACCGTCCAGATCGCTCCCACCAGTAGGCTCTGCCCTAAGTTCTCCCGAAATCGCGTGATGAACGTATGCGTCAGGCTGCCTTCCTTCCCGCGCACCCAGTCCCGCACCACGCCGAACATGGCGGCGGTAGACGGGAAGATCGTCACAACAGGCAGGCAGGCCACGAGCCACATCAGGTTGAGCAGGAAGAAGTCGGTGGCCGTCTCTAGCCACCTGTAGACCCTCGTGTCCAGTACGTTCATCGCCCCAAGCCCGCGATATCCTGATCAACTGCGCACCATTATCTCTCATGACGCCTGTGCCGTGCATCAACAACACAAAATCCTCTCCGCTATCTGGCCGGTCCTGAGGTCAGGACGGCGAACGGCCGCAGGACACCCTGAAGGAAGATGGTACGAGGGTAGAGTGCGTACGCGGGATCGTGTTGAAGCCGGGGATCTACCCTGGGCTTGTGCGTAGACGGCGTATGCGCGATGCTGGATCAGGCGATAGAGGAGGTCGGCAAGTTGCGAAAGAACGACGGCTACATCGACACCCATCTCAGGGAACCGCTGGCCGAGGAGAACGCCTTTGTGCGGATGCCCCAAGAAGACGTCCTGCCGCCCTCGTTCGAGGACGCGTGGGATGTCTTGCCCCAGCCCTTCTGGGAGGGCCACGAGGGTGCCATAGATTGCTACCGCGGGGCGTGGGAGCTGGCGTTCGCCAACCTGCGCCGTCCCGAGCCGGAGAGCGGCTTCGTCGCCAGCTTTATCGATACGGCCTTCAACGACTGCCTGTTCATGTGGGACTCGGCATTCATCCTACTGTTCGCCCGCTACGGCCGCCGAGCCTTCGCCTTCCAGCGCACCCTGGATAACCTCTACGCCAAGCAGCACCCCGACGGGTTTATCTGCCGGGAGATCAGCACCTTTGACGGCAAAGACCGCTTCGAGCGCTTCGACGGGGCGAGCACGGGACCCAACGTTATGCCGTGGACGGAGTGGGAGCACTACGGCGATACGGCCGACCGCGAGCGCTTGGGCCTGGTCTTCCCGGTTCTCGTCTCCTACCACAGGTGGCTGCGGCGTCACCGGACCTGGCGCGACGGCACCTACTGGACGTCCGGCCTCGGCTCCGGAATGGATAACCAGCCGCGGTTCCCGCAGAGACCGGCGGGGGAGGACGGGTGGCCTGAACGCCTCACCTACCACGGGCACGCCGTCTGGATCGACGCGTGCCTCCAACAGATTCTCTCGGCGGATCTGCTCTTGAAGACGGCAGCCGCCCTCGGCCGCCTCGAGGACGTTGCGGACCTACGCGAAGAGCATGACCGGCTCTCCCTAACGGTCAACGAGCGTCTGTGGAACGAGGAGACCGCCTTCTACCACGACGAGCTTGCGGACGGAACGCTCTCGGACGTCCAGACCGTCGGTGCCTTCTGGGCGCTGCTGGCAGGCGTGGTGCCGCAGGAGAGGATCTCCTCCTTCGTAGGACACCTCGAGGATCCCAAGAGGTTCGGGCGACCCCATCGCGTGCCCTCGCTATCTGCCAACCACCCGGAGTACGACCCGGGCGGCGGCTACTGGCTCGGAGGGGTGTGGCCGCCCACGAACTACATGGTCCTGCGGGGACTGGATCGGGCCGGCTACCACGATCTGGCGCACGAGATCTCCCGCGAGGACCTCGACCACGTGGTAGGGGTCTTCCAACAGACCGAAACACTCTGGGAGAACTACGCCCCGGAGCGGACGGTGCCTGGCAACCCTGCCAAAGACGACTTCGTGGGCTGGAGCGGGCTGGCACCCGTCGCAGGACTCTTCGAGTACGTGTTCGGGCTGCACGCCGACGCGCCGTCGGGACGGCTCCTGTGGGACGTACGGCTCCTCGACGGCCACGGCGTCCGCGGCTACCCGTTCGGCAGGGATGGAGTGCTAGATCTCTCATGCGCGGCCCGCAGCTCCGCTACAGAGGAGCCAGAGATACAGGTGCGCTCCACGGTCCCCCTGGAGCTTGTGATCCGGTGGGAAGGGAGAGAGAAGACCGTCGTCACGCTAGGGGGTGAAACGGTTCAGACT
Source organism: Rubrobacter sp. (assembly GCA_035640175.1). Taxonomy (GTDB): domain Bacteria; phylum Actinomycetota; class Rubrobacteria; order Rubrobacterales; family Rubrobacteraceae; genus Rubrobacter_D. Next base: position 4,168 of record DASQWQ010000328.1, read on the forward strand.
AAGAGTGGTCGTGCAGATCGTGCTCCAGGATCAGACGCTGGAACTCCCCGGCGATGCTGGCATATCTGAGGATCAAGTCCCAGCCGGACGCTCATGTTAGG
>DASQWQ010000329.1:0-6924 GCA_035640175.1 Rubrobacter sp.
CCGCTACAGGGAGGAGCTGCCGACCACCTTCACCTCCAACACCGGGCCGAAGGACCTGGCGGCCCAGCTCGGGGAGAGGACCGCCAGCAGGATCATCGCGATGTGCGATTGGATCTCCCTCGAAGGCGAGGACTACCGCGAGGCCGAAGTGAGGCGCGGCCTGTGAGGGAAGAGTTCATGATTACCCGCCAGGGAAAGCAATATGTCCTCTACTCGGGCCTCCTCGACGAGGCCCATAGCCTGGGACTGAAGGGGATAGACACGGACCTGATCCAGGTCCCCGACGAGTCGAACGGGAACGTCGCCATAGTAAAGGCAACGGCCGAGATGGAGGACGGCCGCCGCTTTTCAGGCATCGGAGACGCTAGCCCCGAGAACGTCGGGCGCAACATCGCCCCGCACCTGATCCGGATGGCCGAGACCAGGGCCAAAGCCCGCGCCCTGCGCGACGCTGTGAACGTCGGCGCGACCGCCCTGGAGGAGCTCTCCGATGGCGACGACGCCCCTCCGGCCTCCCAGAGCTCGTCCTCGCGCGGCAAGCCGACTCCCATCCGCGGGGGGAGACAGAACTCTTCTCAAGGCTCCTCCCAGGGGGCCGCCGAGGAGGACACCCCGAACGGGCAGCCAGAGAAACCAGCCTCCTCGAAGAGAGGTGGTGCGGGGAAGGCGCGCAAGAGCCAGGTCGACCTCCTGAAGACGCTGGCCGTCGAGTGGCGGGGCGAGAACGGCGTCGAGCGTCTGGAGAACCGCCTGGGCAAGCCGCTCAAGGACATGACCCGCGCCGAGGCCGACGAGTGGATCGATCGCCTTACCCCGGAAGGGCGCGAATAACCGGCTGGGACGCGGCACGGTCCGAGGTGCCAACCTGGAAACCACCAGCGTGTCGATCCACAAAATGGATCGGCGAAGCCCGCATTTAAAGAATCGCGGCCCGCGGTCGATCTTTGAGCAGTACCCCGAGGCGAGCGACATCAGTAGAGATCTTGCCAAAGATGAGCCGTGGTCCACCCGACCGGGACTGGGGAGGAGGACGTGACGCACGCGTGGAAGGCTGATGGATAGAATGCAGGAGGGAGGCGGTTAGCAAGACCCGGCGTAGCGTTCCAGAAGGGCCTCCTCGCGCTGTTGTTAGGGGTTCTGATCCTGCTTTCCCCTGCTTGCGCGGAGCTGGAGTTACTTACTGGCGGCGCCCGAGGTGGTCCTGGCCCACCGCCTTCAGGCTCTCTTTCCGTAAGCTTTATCGACGTTGGCCAGGGCGACGGCGTGCTCGTGCAGGCCGGTGGTGAGAGCTATCTCATTGATGCGGGACGACCGGAGGAGGGGCCGAACGTCGTGGACTTCTTGCGCAGCAGGGGCGTAGACTCGCTGGATGGCATAGTGGTGAGCAACCCGGATGCAGACCACATCGGCGGCTTCCTCGACGTGTTCGACGCCTTGGGTCACCGCCCTCGGTCAGCAACGCATGGAAGCGGAGCCTGGGCGACTGGGTGTTTTGGGACTCACGCATCCGCAAGCGCGCCACCCGCGAGCAGCCTTCTACCACCTGCCTAAATTTGTGAGAGTCCGCGGCCCCCGCTCGAAGCGCACGCCTTGGTGGAGCACCTATGTCTAACAGAGCGCGGCACACAGTGCGGGGCCTTGTCGCAATGGTACCTTGGCTCGGATCATCTCGAGGCTCCTGTCCCGGTAACTGCTCACAGGGGAAAGGCGTAGTGCTCTCCCTCCTTGATCTCCCGGGACTCATCACCGACGCTGACCTCGATGGTCCGGCCAAGGCCGTCGGTGTGTACAGCAACCATCAGGCTGTCCTCTTTGAGCGCGATCTCGACTTGCGTCTTGCGGAACCGCAGGGGGAACGAGAGGCCATCCAGCCTCTCATTCGGCTTCGGGCTGAAGCAGAGCACGCCGTCCTGGATCTCAGCCCCCATGTAGCCTCGTTGGATCAGGTCCAACGCCCCGGCCATCACCCCCATGTGGATGCCTTCTTTTGTAGTGCCGCCCTGAATATCGTTGACGTCGCTCTCCAGCGCAGTTGTGAACTTATCCCACGAGCTCTTGGGGTCCAAATCGGCCAGGATGGCGGCGTGCACGACGAAGCTCAACGTCGAGCCGTGCGTGGTGCGGGGCTCGTAGTAGGCGATGTTCTTACGAGCCGTGTCGGGCGTGTACTCGTAGCCAAGTCGGTGGAAGATCCGACGGAGCTCCTCCTCGCCGAACATGAAGAACAGCATCAGGGCGTCGGCCTGCTTACTGAGCTTGTAGCGGTCGGGCGTATCCCCCTCGGCCCTCAAGATCCTATCGAGTCTCTGAATGTTGCCGTACTTGGCGCGATAGAACTCCCAGTCTAGTTCCTCCAACTCCTCGTAGCCCTCGAACTGGCTAATGATGCCGTTGTCGTGGAACGGCACGAACATTCTATGGCTCATGTCCCTCCACATCTGGACTTCGTTCTCAGTGAGGCCGATCTTGGCGCACAGCGACCGGCGCGCCCGCTCAGGGAGACGCTCAACCACCTGCAGGGCCATCTCGCAGATCCAGGCGACCATAACGTTGGTATAGGCGTTGTTATTTAAGCCCTCCTCCTCCGAGTCAAGGTACTTCTCATGGAACTCGTCCGGACCCATGACGCCATGGATCTCGTACCGCCCACGATCCGGGTTAAACTTGGCGATTGACGACCAGAAGCGGGCGATCTCTAGCATCATCTCGGCACCGTAGCCGAGCAGGAATTCGTAGTCCTCGGTCGCTTGGTAGTACCGCCAGATGTTGTAGAAGATGGCCGCATTGACGTGCCTCTGGTTGTGGCTGAGGTCCCGATCCCAGCGTCCAGAGCGTGGGTTAAGGTGGACGACCTGGGTCTCCTCCTTGCCGTCGCTACCGCTCTGCCAAGGATACATCGCCCCCCTGTAACCGACCTCTTTCGCCGCCGCGCGGGCCTCGTCGAGGCGCCGGTAGCGATACATCAAGAGCTCGCGCGTTATCTCGGGCCGCCGGAAGTCGAGGAACGGGTGAATGTAGAGTTCGTCCCAGAAGACATGGCCGCGGTAGGCTTCGCCGTTAAGGCCGCGGGCCGGCACCCCAGCGTCCAGGTCAGCCGTGTGCGGCGAGCAGACCTGCAGTACGTGGGAGATGTGCAGGCGAACCAGGAGCTGGACCCTGCTGTCCTTGGGTATGCGCACGTCGCATACCGACCAAAGCTCGTCCCAGGCCCGGGCGTGATGGTCGAAGGCTTCGGCGAACGGTTCGTAGCGGCCGACGGCCTTTATGGCATTGGCCAGCGGCTCATTTATAGCGTGGTCGCGCGAGCTGTAGATGGCGACCATCTTCTCGACGCGCACAGGGCTATTCTCTTTGACATCAAAGGTCAGTGTCTCCTGGATGTAGTTGTCCGTCTGGTAGAGGTCACGACCTACACTCACTACCTCGTGCTCTCCGTAAATTCGGGTGCGCGCTGCCTCGGCGATGTATATGTGTGACTGGCGAGTCCGCGCCCGGAGGGCGATGACGTCGGGACCTATCGCGCGGGTGAGGTCCGGTTCCAGGTGCCTACCTTCGAGCTGCCGGTAGCGCGCGACGCCCCGATTCATAACCCTGCCGTCCAGCGCGGAAATCACTAAGACCTTGCCAGACCAGTTCTCCGGCGTGATTGTCCACTCGATCGCCCCCTGGTGCATGTCGGCTATGCTGACGAAGCGGCGACCGAGTAGGGTGGTCTCGCGTCCTGCCCAGTCACGGAACCGCATGGCGCGCACAACCGTCGCGTTCCGTACGTCCAGCTCGTGTCGGTAGGAGAGCAGCTCGAGGTTGTTGACGTTGACCAGCTCGTCTTCGATCTGAAGTTTGAGCACGAGCCAGTTGGGCAGGTTCACCAGATCCTCGTTCAATACAGGCCGGCCGGCCATGATCGTGGTCTCCCGATTGTAGCCGCCGTGCATGTAGGTGCCCGGGTAGTGGACGTCGTCGGCGTCGGCCCACTCGGCGGCGCCCCGCGAGCAGAAGTACCCGTTGCCGGTTGAGGTGAGCGCCTCGCGAAGGCCTTCTTCATCGGGATCGAAGGAGTCGTAGGCGAACGTCCACTCCAACGCGGCGATCACGTTTTCCTTTTCCAACTTCTCCCCCTCCCTATCTATCAGCGTGCGAGCGTGTCCAAGAACTGTCTCACTTCCTCCGTCGAGAGGAGTATGTAGTCGGCGACGGTGGTTCGTCCGGCGACCTCCGGGTCGTCGGGCGAGCCGACGAAGATGCCTACCCCGCGCTCCGCGAGGGTCTCGAAGGCGTCCTCGTCGGTGACGTCGTCGCCCAGGTAGAGGGGCACCACGTCGTCGCGGTCGAGATCCAAGGTCTCGAGCAGATAGAGCATGGCTCTCCCCTTGTCCCATTCTATTTTGGGCTGTATCTCGTAGACCATCTTGCCGGGCGTAATCCTAAGCTCCTCAGGGTGCTCGGCAAGAATGGTATCGACGACCTTCCTCACTCTAGGACGCTCCTCCTCGGAGACCAGTCGGTAGTGCGCCGCAATCGAGGTTCTCTTGAGCTCGACCAGGGCACCCTCGATGGGATCGAGCTCCTCGTGGAGCCGCCTCTTTACCCCGTCGAGCAACGCCTCGAACTCGGCGCCCTCCTCGCGCTCGACGGTGCCCTCCGGGCTCCAGATGTCGAAGCCGTGGCTGCCGGCGACGATCAGGTTGTCGAGGCCCATGAGCTCCTGCACCACCCGCCTGTCGCGCCCGCTGACCACGCACACCGGACACCGCCCGGCGAGCTCGCGGACGGTTCTGCGCATGCCGTGCGAGATGACGGCGTCTTCGGGCCGATTCACTATCGGCGTCAGGGTGCCGTCATAGTCGAGGAATACAGCGGGGCTCCTCACGTCCAGCAGCCGGGTCAGCTCGTCGCTGTGGGCGAGCGCGTGCGGCAGATCACTGATGTTCTTGACCATTATCCGCTCCTTGTCTCATACTAGGCTAATTTCTGCAAGGTCGCGCACAACGATGTCGGCGCCGTTCTGGCGAAGAACCTCCGGGTCGTCGCTCCGGGCTACGCCGATGACAAGACCGAAGCCCCCCGTCCGGCCCGCCTGTACTCCGGAGATGGCATCCTCTATCACGACGGCCTGCTCCGGGAGTGTCCCGAGCATACGGGTGGCTTCTTCATAGGTGTCGGAGGAGGGCTTGCCGGCGAGCTTCTTCGCCGCGGCAACGTTGCCGTCTACTCTAACCTCAAAGATGGTCTGAATGCCGGCCGCTTGTAGCACCGCGTCACAGTTCTTGCTGGAGGTGACCACAGCAACGCGCCTGCCTCTAGTTCTTAGCTCTTGGACCAGGGCTACCGAAGACTTGAACACATCTACGCCCCGTAAGCTCAAGACCTCGTTAAATAGTGCATTCTTACGGTTCCCAATCCCGCAAACTGTTTCCCTGCTCGGGGGATCGTTGGGATCTCCCCAATCGACAATGATGCCGCGCGAGCGTAGGAAGCTGTCCACGCCTGCGTAGCGTGGCTTGCCGTCCACATACCGATAGTAGTCTGGATCTATCTTGAACGGTTCGTAGGATCTTTCCTGACGCTCTGACACCACTTTCAGGTACTCGTCGAACGTCCCCTTCCATGCGGCGGCGTGCACTCTAGCCGTGTCGGTGATAACCCCATCGAGGTCGAACAGCCAAGCCTCGTACCCGCCAGGGGAAACTAAGTGCCTTTCCTGAGATATGCTCAATGGACCCTGCTTCTCCCCGCGTCATATGTTAAGGCGCTAGGTGCGCTTCTCGCTGCCGGGCACGCACGGCGCTTCATACGAAGCATAGCTCCAAACGGTCCTGGTTTGAACGGTGTCGAGAGTTCCGCCACAAGACTTGCTGGCAGGAGGGCGCGATCAGCGTGGTGTCACGCTCAGTTAGCGATCAAGAACTCTACAAAACTATCCCGGCGCATCAGCTGCGATAGCGCATCTTCGGCCAGTAGTCGTTCCAGCGGGGGGTTGGGTAGGACCCACGCCACCCTCTTGTGGAGTATGAACAGGAGCGAGCCCAGTTCTCCGGTGGAGAACTCCCTGACGTGCCATCTGTCGCCGAGAGCGAGGGATGCGAGGAACCTTCGGGCCGCTTCGGCGGAGGAGAACACCGGCATCACCTCCTTGCCCAAATGGAAAAAGGTATGGGGAAGCTCGAAGCCCGTGGTCTCACGGCGGGCAATCACGTAGTGAACCAAGCCTGAACGTCCGGAAGGAAGCCACGACGGCTCCCAATCTTCTCCCTTCTCCACTACTCGATGACCCTCCACCTTAGCCAGTCGTGAGATGCTCCGCCCGAACGTATTCGTCTCACTTCTTCCGCCACTCGTGGTACTCCTCATCTCAGGGGTGCGTTCCCCCCTCCGACGCCCGCTCCTCCCTGACCAGGCCCGTGTGGTCGGCACCACACCGGCAGACTGCTTCGGAGGCGGTCAGCGCTAGGCTTTCCCTACAGACACACTCCAACACGGGGCACTACGGGCATCACAAATGTAGGCCTCGCCATACGACGTCTCCTGCGCCTCGTAGTGACCCTCAGTGCGCTCGATTCTCGTCGCCATCCAGCTATCCCCTTTCCCGACAGATACGCTGGCCGACGTAGCATGTCAGTATTGTGTCCACCCGCCATACCTGCCACTTCTGAGCGTTGTCAACACCACATTTGGCCCTTCAACGAACTGTTGCCACTTCTCGGAATACCTAGCCTCGTGGACTTAGAGATTTGAGGAGTCACGGAACTTCGCTGCTTCGTAGTTAACGGAAAGCGCGGCAACCGAGCGCGATCCCGCCGTATGCAATTTCTCTGTGCGCCTAGGAAGCTGGCCGGGCAGGGTTACGAGGTTGGTCCTTGCACAGGATCAGCTCAAGAATGCTGCCGTGTATCTCTCGAGAACATTCGTCGGTCAGCAGGACGC
>DASQWQ010000330.1:0-16205 GCA_035640175.1 Rubrobacter sp.
ACTATGCGTACGTTCTCCGTGTCGTCCAGGTGCTCTGCAACCCACTGAGTACTTACGAGGGCGTCAGGGTTCGCGTAACCCTTCTCCTGTATCTCCTGCTCCGTCATAGATCCTCCTCACTCAGCTTATTACCGTACGAGCGCACATTCTAACTTATCTCCGATAGAGTTTATCGGATTTATGTTCCCGAACGGACCAGACATGTGGAGGCGTCTTCTACCGGAGGGATTCGAGGGTATACTGCCCTTCTACGAAAGCGCACGGAGGGTAAAAGACTTTGATGGACACGGGGATCTCCAACGATGCGAGACGCGAGGAGTTGTACGAGCAGGCACGGAGGGCGTACACCGACCCAGCGCCGGCGATGAGGACCGCGGCCGGGGTCCGCGACCTGGCCTTCGGCCCACGTATCACCTACTCGCGCAAGGTCTTTGTCCCGCTCACGAGGCTGTGCAGAGATAACTGCGGCTACTGCACCTTCGCCCACCCGCCGCGTCACGGGGGGCGGGCCTATCTGACCCCTGATGAGGTGCTCGGGATCGCCCGCGCGGGCGCGGACGCAGGCTGCAAGGAGGCCCTCTTCACGCTCGGGGACAAGCCCGAGAAGCGCTACCCGGAGGCAAGGCGCGAACTGCGAGACCTTGGCTTCGGTAGCACCGTCGAGTACCTGATCCACGTCTGCCGGCTCGTAATGGAAGAGGCCGGCCTCTTGCCGCACGCCAACCCTGGCGTGCTCACTGAAGATGAGATCAGGGACCTCAGGCACGTCGCGGTTTCGCAGGGGATCATGCTCGAGCAGGCCTCAGACCGTTTGCTCGGGCCGAACATGGCCCACTGGGCCTCACCAGACAAGGTGCCAGCCAAACGCCTGGACACGATAGACGCCGCTGGCAGGCTCGGGGTGCCTTTTACGACGGGGATCCTGATCGGTATCGGCGAGACGGTCGAAGAGCGGATAGACACCCTACTCGCCATAAGGGAGGCACACGAACGATACGGCCACATCCACGAGTGCATCGTCCAGAACTTCAGGGCCAAGCCTGATACCCGCATGGCCCTCTCGCCGGAACCCTCGGAGAGCGAGATGCTCGCCACCATCGCGCTGGCACGCCTGATCCTTCCACCCGACGTGACGGTGCAGGCACCGCCGAACCTCGCGGAGAAAGGGGAGGATGGCGCGTCTTCGTATGCGCGGTACATCGACGCGGGCATCAACGACTGGGGCGGCGTCTCCCCCGTCACCCCCGACCACGTCAACCCGGAGCGACCCTGGCCCCACCTTAAAGAGCTGGAGATAAACACAGAGAGCAAAGGCTACCTGCTCCTCGAACGCCTGGCCCTCCATCCCTCCTACGCCAGGGAAGCCGAGACCTGGGTGGACGAGAAGCTCCGCACCGGGGTGTGGGCCGGCATGGACGCCGAGGGCTTTGCGAGAGTCGAGGCCTGGGCGCCGGGTACTAAGGAGGAGATCCCCCAAAGGACCGTCGCAGAGTCACAGGGGCGACGCCCATCGAAGGTGCGTCCCGAGTTCGCGCGGGCGCTTGCCGGCGCAGGAGAGAGAGACCTGGACGAGGGGGAGATCTCCCTACTCTTCACGGCGCGCGGCACCGAGCTCGCCGAGTTGTGCCGCGTCGCGGACCGGCTCAGGCGCGAGGTCAACGGCGATGAGGTCACCTACGTCGTCAACAGAAACATCAACTACACGAACCAGTGCTACTTCAGGTGCCGTTTCTGCGCCTTCTCGAAGGGTCCTAAGTCACTGAACCTGCGCGGCGAGCCGTACCTCCTGGATGTGGTCGAGGTAGCGCGACGTGCCCGCGAGGCATGGGAGAAGGGCGCCACGGAGGTGTGCATGCAGGGAGGCATCCACGGCCGGTTCACAGGCAACAGCTACCTGGAGTACCTGCGGGCGGTCAGGGAAGAGGTGCCTGGGATGCACGTCCACGCCTTCACGCCGCTCGAGGTGTCGCAGGGTGCTCGGACGCTCGGGCTCTCCGTCGAGGAGTTCCTGGAGGAACTCAAGGAGGCGGGGTTGGGAACTTTGCCTGGGACGGCCGCCGAGATACTCGACGACGAGATCAGGGCCATCATCTGCCCCGACAAGATCGACACGGCAGGCTGGTCCGATGTCATGCGCGCCGCGCACGCGATCGGGTTGCGCTCGACGACCACGATCATGTTCGGCCACGTCGAAGGGCCGATCAACTGGGCCAGGCACCTGCTGGTTCTGCGCGAGATACAGGCCGAGACAGGCGGCTTCACGGAGTTCGTGCCTCTGCCCTTCGTGCACATGGGCGCGCCGCTATTCCTGCAGGGCCGCTCCCGCAAGGGTCCGACCTTCGCCGAAGCGCTCAAGATGCATGCGGTTGGCAGAATAGCGCTGCACGGCTACATAGATAACGTCCAGGTCTCGTGGGTGAAGATGGGCCTCGAAGGGTCCAAGGCCTGCCTCGACGCCGGCTGCAACGACCTCGGCGGCACACTGATGAACGAGAATATCTCGCGTGCCGCGGGAGCGAGCCACGGTCAGGAGATGCTCCCGGCCGAGCTCGAGGCCATGATAGAGAAGATAGGTCGCACACCCCGACGCCGCACCACGCTCTACGGCGTACCGCAGCGGGAATACTCCTTCAGCGGGTTGGGGAAGGATTGATCTTCCGCAACCCGCGTTAGTCAGCATTTCAGCTTGTCAGCTTTTTGTTGGCTAACCGCTGATGGCTGACAGGCTGATGGCTCGTCGTGCGTACGGTTCAAAGGCCTTATGCACGGCGCTGTCAGTCTCTGTGAACGACGAGCTCGTCGAGAGATCTGCGCGAGCGGCGCTTCGGGGGGTCACCGTCGGCGTATCCCAGCGTGAGCAGCGCGTGCGGGACGAGGCCTGGATCTAGTCTCAGTGCCTCGACTACCCTCTCAGGGCAGAAGAGGGGCGCGCACATCCAGCCCGCGTCGAGGCCGAGGTCGTAGGCGGCGAGCAGCGCGTTCTGGGCCGCAGCCCCCACAGACTGTACGGCCATCGTTGTCTCGCCGCGCTGACGCTCCGCATCAGGGTAAGCATCGAGGTCTTCGAGGTAAAGGCAGATCAATAGGAGTACCGGCGCGTCAAACAGGCGTCTGCGGGAGCCTTGGATGCGCTTCTCGACGATCTCCGCACTCTGGCCGTCCATCTCCAGGTTGGTCCGCCACTCCTCGCCCATCGCGCGAGCCAGACGCTCTTTGGTCTCCTCTCTCGTGATCACAGCAAAGCGCCAGGGCTGCCGACCGTGGGGGGAAGGGGCCCACTTGGCGGCTTCGAGTAGCCGCTCCACGAGATCCTCAGGCACTCTCTTCTGGAGATATCGCCTGACAGAGCGGCGGCCATGAATCGTGTCGAGGACCCGGGGCACGGGGGACTCCGGCTCGTCGAGGGCACCCCACGAGGCAGCTCTCTCGGGGCGTATGGCGATGACAGGGTTCTCCTCTATGCGCATCGCCTCGTACTGGTGGTATTTGCCCCGCAGGAGCCTCACGGCTGCAGTGTGCTCCTCGGTGCCAGGGTCGAGAAGCTCAGCCCTCCCGTGCACCATCACGAAAGCCAGGAGGTTCCACTCCTCGGTGTAGCGGTCGGCGATGAGGGCCACGTCAGGGTTCTCGAGGATGTTCCTGACGCGTTTGAGGCGGGTTACGGGCACGTCTTTCGGCTTCTCGTCAAGGGCTATGTAGACCGAAGCCCGAGCGCAGGCGTAGCACACGGGTACTGCGTGCGGTCTCCCCGTCCCGTCGGAGGTAGCGAGACGGGCCACCCTCTGGCGTACGAGGAAGGCGGCCTGATCCTCACCCAGTACGCTCCGGATTGCCCTCAAACCTTGACTGCGTCGCGAACGCGCGGGGCGACTTGGGAGGCGAAAAGGTGCAAGTTGGCGAGCGCCTGTTCGTGGGTGATGCCGGGGAGACGTCCCCAGAAGCAGAGGTGGTCGTAGGGCGCCTCCTGGTACAGCTCGATCAACGCTTCCGCAACCTCCTCGGGTGTGCCTACCAGGTACCTCTCCCAGGGTAGGTCCTCCTCGCGGATCGGCCCTGGACGAGGCTTATCCCTGTCCGTAGCCCACTCGGCGTAGCGCGTGCGCTGGTACGCGATAGCTGGACCGACGATCTCCCTGGCCCGACCGGCATCCTCATGTACGAAAACTACCCCCGAGGCCACGTAAGGGAACTCTTCTCCGGCACGCCCGTGCCGCTCCAGCGCCGCCAGGACCTTCCTGTAAGTCTCGCCGAAAGCTCCACCGCCGGCTGAGGCGAGAAAACCATCTCCGAGACGTGCGGCGCGGTCTATGGCCGGGTCCGCAAAAGCGCCGATATACACGGGGAGCCTGCCTTCAGGGCGTGGCCCGAAGGGCAGGTCGTCGAAGTTCCAGCGCCTGCCTTTGTAGCCTGTCCTTCCCTCTCCGAGGGCGTGACGGATCACCTCGATCCCCTCCTCAAAGAGCGAGGGCCTGTACTTCCGCTCGAAGCCGAGCGTCTCGAACTCGTGTTGCACGTAGCCCTGGCCGACCCCCAGCACGAATCGCCCGCCGGAGAAGAGGTCGACTACCGCCGCATCCTCCGCCACCCTCAGGGGGTGATGCATCGGCAATAGGAGCACGTTCGTCCCGATGGTCATGGTCCTGGTCCTGGCCGCTATCGCGGCGGCGGCCACGAGCGGTGAGGGCAGGTACCCGTCGTCCACGAAATGGTGTTCAGAGAGCCAGGCCCCCGTAAAGCCCAGCCTTTCTCCCTCTTCGATCTCCTCCAGACACTCAGCATAGAACCGTGCGTAGTCCCTAAGCGGCAATCTCTGCCTAAAGTCGTACCACAGTCCGAAAGTCGGAGCGGTGCCGTTCTCTACCAAAGCGTCTCCTCCGCCTGCGCTTACGCGCCTAGTCTACAAGAGACACGCACCGCCCGGCTGAGATCAGTAGTAGAGCTTCTGTCCGACGGAAATGAAGTCGGAATCGGGTATGCCGTTGGCCGAAGCGAGGTCACGTACGGAGGTACCAAACTGGCCGCTATCTCAGACGGAGTATCTCCCGGTCGCACCACGTAGTAGGACCCGCCACCCGCATCGGGCTGGCTGGAGGCATACCTGTGGCCTCTGGATTCTCTCGAAAGACCGGCCGAGTGTGTGGTGCCGTAGCCGGCCGAAAGCCTGGCGCGGTAACCACCCCTTTCCGTCGCAAAAGACCAGGGCGAGCCAGGGAGACCCTGAAACGGCCACCCGGACAGAGCCCCAGCAGGCGTCCCTGCAAAACCGGGGGCGCCTGTGATGCTCACGATGGGTGGCGGGCCGACCGGAGTCTCATCAAGAGCCCAGGACGCGAGTGCCAGTGCGAGCGCCAGTGCAAGTGCCAGCGTCAACACCTCCGCCGGGCGGGATGCTCCGGGGGGTAGGAGATCTTGTTATTTAGGCACTTGCGAAACTTTCTCCTGGTGACCGAATATCTCAGCCTCTGGCATAGTTTATTGGCCGTGATTTTGGCGGATCAGAGCACTGAGGTACGGAGAAGGGTCTTATGCCTGGTAGGATCAAAGCCTACGCCGATGGGGGCGTAGGGGCGGTTCGCGAATCGTCCTTACATGAGACCGCTTTAGCCTGCAAGGAGCAGGCGCGTACCTACGAAGATCAGCATGATGGCCAACAGCAGCTTGAGCGGCTTGCCGGGGATCCAGGGCGCAAGCCAGCTCCCGACAAGGACGCCGGGGATGCTGCCCAACAGCAGGGTCCCGGCCAGGGCGAAGTCCACGTTGCCCTGCGTCATGTGGGCTATGCCAACGACGAACGAGAGGACCATTGCGTGTGTAATGTCAGTGCCGACTATAACGGCCGGTGCTATGGGATAGAGAAGGAGCAGTATGACGGCCATCACGCTCCCCGAGCCGATAGAAGTGAGCCCGACCAGGTAGCCGCCGAGGGCCCCAAAAAGGACGGTGTAAGCCCGGCGTCTTCTGCTCATCCGGCTCCTGCCATCCCACCGACCGGACTTCGGGCCCTCGCTCCTCTTTGGCATGAAGTAGTCGCGGTAGATCAGGGAAATCCCTACCAGAACGAGGGTCGCTGCTATGATCGTAATCATGATCGACTCGACCCTCTCGGGGTCGAAGGAGCCCTTTATCCACTCCAGGGTCCCGACACCGAGCAGCCCGGCAGGAATGCTGCCCATGCCCAGAAAAACGGCGATCTCGACGTTGACCGAGCGCTGCCTGAAGTGCTGAAAGGATCCAGTTAGCTTGGTGAAGGTGGCGAAGGTCAGGTCGGTCCCGACGGCTGTGGGGGCAGGGACCCCCATCACAGCCACCAGAAAAGGCGTCATGAGCGACCCACCCCCGACCCCCGTAAGGCCTACAAGGAAACCGACAAGTAACCCGAAGAGAGCGGGCGTGGGATCTATCACGCCCGGTTAAGCCCGGTTGAGCGCCCCGACAGGCGTGAGATAGCCAAGCTCTTCCAGGTGGCCGATGACCCTGGCTGCGCTCTCCCTGGGCTCTTCTTCATCAGTCTTGATGTGCAGCTCGGGGGCGACGGGTGCCTCGTAAGGGTCGGACACACCGGTGAACTGCGGGATCTCCCCCGAGAAAGCCTTCTCGTAGAGGCCCTTGACATCCCGCTCGGCGCAAACCTCCAGCGGGGCATCGACGAAGACCTCGACGAAGTCCTCCCCAATGTTGCGCCGCACCTGGTCACGCACCTCCTTGAAAGGTGAGATGGCGCTGACGATCACACCTACCCCGTTGCGCGTCAACAAGTCGGCGACGAACCCTATCCTCAAGACATTGGTGTCCCTGTCCTCCCTGGAAAAACCAAGACCCTTGGATAGGTTGGTCCTTACTATGTCCCCATCCAGAACCTCTATCTTGCGAAAGCGGTTCCTGAGCTCATGCTCGACGATCTCCGATATGGTCGTCTTGCCAGCCCCAGATAAGCCCGTGAACCACAGCGTGAAGCCGCGGCCAAACCTCGTCCCATTCTCCATTGTTAACGCTCCTCGACTTTTGATTAGGTACTGTTGCTATTTTAACGTATTCTTAACAATCTGGCTACATCCGTTGCCCCTTCATGAGCACTTCGATGACTTCGGGGCGGGAGAACTCGGGGGGTGGGTACTCGCCCTTGGAGAGCATCTCCCGGACCTTCGTGCCGCTGATAAACACGTGGTTCTCCTTAGCGTGGGGGCAGGTCTTGGTCGTCCCCATCCCCTGGCATTGCAGGCAGAAGAAGGCGTGTTCGAAGAAAAGTGGGGTGAGTCCGATCTCCCCTTCCTCGAACTCATCGAAGATGTGTTGGGCGTCGTAGTCACCGTAGAACGGCCTGCCGCTCGAGTCCTTGCCTGGTCCGGCATGGTCACGGCCTACGATAAAGTGTGTGCAGCCGTAGTTCTTGCGGCAGATCGCGTGGAAGATAGCCTCCCGAGGTCCACCGTAGCGCATCGCCGCGGGGAAGACGGCCAGCAGCGTCCGATCCTTCGGATAGTAGCGCTCCAGGATCGTCTCGTAGGAGCGCATCCTGACGTCGGCGGGGATGTCCGCGGAGCGGGTCTCGCCCACGAGCGGGTTCAAGAGCAACCCGTCGACTATCTCGAGGGCGCTCTTCTGGATGTACTCGTGCGAGCGGTGCACGGGGTTACGGGTCTGGAAACCGACGACGCGCTTCCAGCCTTTCTCCGCGAAGACCTCGCGCAGACGGCGCGGCTCGTAGTGGTAGGTCGGGAAAGGCTTCGGGTTCGGGTCGTCTACGAGCAGCGTTACCTCGCCGCCGAGAAGTACATCCTTCTGGCGGTATACGGCGGCAACGCCTGGGTGCTCCGGGCTCGTAGTGCCGAAGACCTCGCCGGCCTCGTGCTCCTTGTCGTATGAGTAGCGGTCCTCGACGATCATTGTCGCGAGCACCCGTCCCGTCTCGTCGGAGAGGGAGATCTCCTCGCCAACCCTTATCCCGGCCGCCTCTTCCTCGCTCACGGGGAGTGTGATCGGCAGGCTCCAGACCAGACCGTTCTTCAGGTGCATCGTCTCGACGACGCTCTCGTAGTCCTCGCTGACCAGAAAGCCCGTAAGGGGCGAGAAGACGCCGGTGGAGATCATCTCGAGGTCAGAGAGAGCCCTGGGACCGAGGGTTACACTGGCGAAGGCCTCGGCCCTACTGAGCAGCTCATCGCGTAGCTCCTCAGGCGCCCTGCGGTCGACGAGCTCGCCGCCGTGCGGGGCGATTGTAGAGTATTCAGTGCTAACGTTCATCCGTTTACCTCCGCGAGATTAGTGGTCTGCCTGGCCGGGAGTCTACGCAACAAGCGGCCGGCCTCGCCGGCCGCGCAGTGGTCTCGGGGACGTTCGCCGACGACCCAGAACCTGAATTCGCCCGCGTAAGAGTGCGATATCTCGAGGAACCGCTCGTAGCCCAGGCCGGCTCCTTCGAGGTCGGCCCCCCCTTCGTTCCAGAGGAGATCAGAGACAAAGGCAGCGTCGACGAAAACACGGCCACCCTCCTCCGGCGAGTCCTCGAGTAGGGCACGGGTCCCGGCCTTTAGCTCTGTGGGCTCATCCGGCACAGGGAGCCTCTTTACATCGCCTTTCAACTAGTACCTCACCGCTTCGTGCTCGACCGGGGCGCGGTCCGTCCCGGCGTAGTCTTTCAGGTGCCCCTCGTAGTCTATAAACAGCGGGGCGTCTGGATCGAAGACCCGCTTGAGACTATTGAAGGCCACCCTTTTGTCCAAGCCGTCTAGCTTATCCAAAGCCTGCAACTTGTCAAGGGGACGAAGCTCCAATCCATCCCTGACGCTGTCAAAAGCGGCAAGGCCTTCTTCGTTCCGGAGGAGTACGCTTGAGTAACCGTCCGCGCTCCCGACGCTCCCTACGGAGATGTCGGCAGCGTGCCCCATGAAGTTCGCGCACTCGTCGCCACCCTTGAGGGCCGCCCCGTGAAAGCCCCTTATCGGCTCCTCGAAGATCGTTACGCCTTCGAGATCCTGGACGATCATCTTCCCTCGTATGATGTCCACCCGCCCCACGTTATTCAGGTCGACGTTCCTCTTCTCCCTGATCTCCTCGAGCATCAACTTCTCGTAGTTGAAGCTCTTGGTACAGAGCAGGGCAATCGTGAGCGTTATGGCCTCGACCTTAGAGAGGCCCCACCTCCATGGCCTCGCCTGCATCGCCTTGATGCCCTCGATCTCACATGGCGTCCTCACGACCGCTATCCTGGGGTTCGGCGGCAGGTCGTAGTCCTCGAAGTCGACGTGCCCGAGCGCGAGCGTCTGGTTGTAGAAGCTCCCCGCGCACGCGCGCACCTCCTCGGGCATCGTTGCCAAGAAAGCCTCGCCCTTCCAGCGCTCGGACACGCTCTCGCGCGCCAGCAGGGCACCGTCGATCTCGCCGGCCTCGAGCAACGAGTTCAGAAGCGCGCTGACGAAGCCACCGTCCTGCACGCCGTCTATCCCCTGCCTGACGCGGGCCGTCGGAGAGGCCGCCCACACGCAGATTGAAGCCTAGCGTGCTGTCTTCCAGGCGGGCAGGGAGCATGCTCACGTCGTTGATCTCGGCTTGCGCGCAGTCCTCCAGGCATCCCGTTACGCCCATCTTGAACTTCCTCGGGAGGTTCGCATACTCGCGGTTACCGGTAAAGTAGGCGGAGATAGCCTGCGTCACGGGGTAGGCGTCTATGGCCTCGTCGTGGCCGAGACCCGAGACGGGGCAACACAGGGCGTTGCGGGCCGAGTCGCCGCAGGCTTGCACAGTCGTGATGCCGGCCTCCTCCAGGCGGCGCCAGATCTCAGGCACGTGCTCCATGTTGATCCAGTGCATCTGCACCTCCTGGCGCGTGGTCAGATCGAGGAAATTGTTTCCGAAGTGCTGGTTGGGCACGGGGCCCCGCGCGAAGTCAGCCGCTATCTTACCTACAACCCTGGGCTACCCTGGCGTAAGGACACCGCCAGGGATTTTGATCCGCATCATGAACGCGTCGTCACCCTGCTTCTGCGGGTAGATGCCGACCCACTTCAATCGCTCGACCTCGTTAGGGACTTCGTCCATGGCAGAGAGGTCCTTCGAGTAGGTGTCTATTATCGCCCCATACACGTCGAGGGGATGGCGCTCCAGCTTTATCTTCTCGACCTTGCTTAGCGTCTGCTCTTTCCTGAGGAATCTCATGTTGTAAAACCTGCTCTCTTGAGAAGAGGATCTCTGAAATTCAGGCGCCCGCGCGGCTGATCTTGCCGCCTTCGAAGTGGATGCCGCACTCCGTTTTGTCGGTTCCGGCCCACCGGCCGGCCCTGGGATCCTCGTCGTGGTGCACGGGCCTCGTCTGCGGCTCGCAGCCGATGCTCTTGTAGCCCTGATGCAAGAGCGGGTTCACGGGCACGTTGTGCTCCCTCACGTAATCCCACACCTGCGCTTCCGTCCACTCAGGCATGGGCGCTATCTTAGCGGCCTCGTAGCGTTCCTCCCAGGCGACGACCTTCGTGCCCGCCCTCTGCGGGGTCTGCTCCCTGCGAATGCCTGTCATCCAGGCGTCGTAGCGGTTCAGGGCCTTTTGGAGGGGTTCGATCTTGCGGATCTGGCAGCACAGGTTCGGGGTGCAGGTGCGCATCTGCTCGCCGTAACGCTCTACCTGCTCCTCGATCGTGAGCTCGGGCCTCAAGACCTCGACAGGCAGCTTGTAGCGCCGCATGACCTCCTCGCGGAACTCGGCTGTCTCCTTGAAGATAAAGCCCGTGTCGATGGTGAGTACGGTGACCTTGTCGGTGACCTTGGAGATCATGTCCAGAAGCGCCATCCCCTCGCCCCCGCCGAACGAGGCCGAGAGGGCCAGGCCCTCACCGTAAGTCTCCACAGCCCACGCGATAACCTCCCGCGGGTCGGCGCCCTCCAGTAGCTCGGACTCCCGCTCGAGCGCCTTGAGACCGGGTAATATTCTGTCGTTATGCTTCGAACGCAGGGATTCGTGCATCGCGCGATCCTCCAGTGCAAATCGTGAAATAGAAAGCCAAGGGTTGAGATCAAGCGTACACGCTACATCGCCGCGCGCCCGCGCGAGGGGCCAGAGATATTCGCCCCGTCGCATGACCCTGCGTACCGTGTAATTCCATGCGCCGGATACTAAGCGCCGGACAGCCATACGTCAACAAAACCCCGATAAATTTCATCGGGATTAAGCAAATTTCGCGATTTACCGGCAAAAAGAGATCTCCCTGGCCTGCTACTCCACTCTTCTGGCGTCCTTCGGATCTGGCTCGACCACGCCGCGCCTCATGGCGCGTACGTAGAGTAGGAGCGTAGGTGAGAGGACAATGGCGGTGATGGTCAGGGCTGGTCTCACGCCGTAGAGGTTGCCTATAGCCCCGATCACGGGCCCGGCCGAGGCTTCGCCCATGGCGCCTGACTGGCTGCTCATCGAGATCACGGTAGCCCGCACGCTGGGATCGAGGCCCTCGTTGATCCAGGTCAGATAGACCGGCTCTGCGACCCTGCGGACCAGGGTGGCGAACCAGAACGTCCCTAGCGCGAAAGCGAAGCTGCCGGCCAGCGCGAAAGCGAGCATCCCTGCCATGGTGAGCGCGTCGAGCGCGAGCAGCAACCGTGCTGCGACGGCCGGGCTGCTCACGTCGAGGCTGCGGGCGACGATACTGGCTGCTAGGTAGCTCAGCACGAGGCCACCGGCACCGATCACACCGAACCAGACCACGGGCTCGAGGCCGCCGACAGACGGTAGTCCCACGACGTCCAGGAACTGCTTAGGGTTGAGTCGGTCGAAGCCTTCCGCGGACATGCCGGCGAACAGGGCGGCGGCGAGAAGCATCAAGAGAACCGGCCTGGAGCGTACGAGCCGCACGCCGCTGCGCGCCGTGGTGGCCGCGTGCTGCAGTGAGGAGCGGCCCTCGCGCGGGGAGGGGCGGAAGTTGCGCTCGGGCATCGTGAGGACGAGCGCGAGGCCTAGCGCGATGGTGAGGACGCCGCCGACGATGAGCGGCAGGTTCAACGCGACGAGGCCGAGAAGCACGCTCGCGGGGATGCCGACGAAGGAGCCTACGTAGTCTGCCTGCTCTCCGCGCAGGTACACCCTTCCCAGGTCCCGGTCGGGGTCCTCGTCCGCGATCCAGGCCTCGAGCGCCCCGCTGATGAACGTGTACCCGACGCCCCACACCGCCTGGGCAACGAGCACGGCTATGAACTCGGGGATGGCACCCTCTAACGCGAAACCACACCCCATCAGTATGCAACCCGTAATGACCGACCTTCGCCGCCCGTAGGTGTCGGCAAACACACCGGTCGGGACCTCGAAGAGGAAGACCGCGACCTCGAGCGCCGTCCCCAGCAACACCAGCCGCAGTGGGTCGAGATGCACGACCTCGATCCTGTAAACAGCTGCCACGGTGGCCCACAGCGTGAAGAAAAACGCGAACGACCCCCTGATACCGAGGTAGATCGGATAGGCTCTCAGGTTGTCCACGTAAGATCCGCTTTCTCGATACGCAAGCCAGTTCGGGCCAGGGGAAAGAATGTCAAAGCGTCCCTATTCATACAGACACTGCCACGCGACAGCCTTCGGAATGGGACGTTGCGGAGGTACAGCGGAGCGAGAGCCGCGGGTCCTGCGGACCTCCTGGTCGGTCTCTGCCGTCTAGTGAAGCGTTAGCACGGCGAGATCGTACCCTAGAACCTCCGACAGCGTCAAGACACGCCAGCTGCCTACCGGAACATGTCCCTCTCAGGCGGCATGAGGAGCTCTCTGGCGCTGCCCGGTGCGGGCGAGTACGAATACCCCCGCACGATGGCCAGAGGGATACCCTCGGTCTTGCCCATTACCAGCTCTGCGGCGGCGGCGAGCTCGTCGGCCACGGCGAGTACGCTCGCCTCCATAGGGTAGCCGTGCGGGTCTCTCTGTCCCCTGTAGTCAGCGACGGGGTCCATGCCGGCGACGCCGATGGCGACGTCCGTTATGCCGTAGCGCCAGGCCCGCCCGAACGAGTCCGAGATCACCACGGCCACCTCGACGCCGGGGTCTTCGGCGAGCGCATCACGGAGCCTCGCCGCGGAGGCATCCGGTTCTATGGGAAGCAGGCAGACGGTATCGTCGTCAGGAACGTTCGAGGCGTCTACGCCCGCGTTGGCGCAGACGAAACCGTGGTGTGTCTCCGAGATGATGATGCCACGGTCCATGCGTACAATGCGGCGACTCTCTCTCAGCACGACCTCGGTCTGGCGCGGGTCCTTCCCGTAGCGCATCGCGTAACCCTTCGCGAGCGTGGATGGCTCGACCGTGCGAAGGTCGACCAGACGACCTTCGGCCTTGCTGACGATCTTATGCGTCACGACGAGCACGTCGCAAGGTCGCAGGTCCCTCGCAATTGCGCCCGAGATCATACGGTTCAGGTCGTCGCCGGGACGGATCTCGGGGAAGCCCTCGACGCCAAGCACCTCGACCCCCCTCACTGGCACGCTACTCCGGTCTCTCTGAGGCGGGCCAGGTCTCCCGCCGTGTCGAGATCGAAGGCGAGGTGGGGTCGCTCGCAGATCCTGACGTCCAGGCTGCGCCTGCGGGCAGCCCCAAGGTGTGCCTCAAAGCTGTCGAGACCGAAGGCGAAAGGCAGAACGTCAGGGGGTTGGATCAGGAACGCGTTCGTACCGGAACGCATCCCATCGGGAGAGATGACTGCCGAAGGCCCCTCACCCGCCTCCTGCAGTACCGCCCGCACGTCACCCGCATCGAGGAGCGGAAGATCTGCGGGGAGAACGAGCAGGGTCGAGGCACCGAGCCCCAGCGCCCTGCGGCGTCCCTCTTCGAGGGCAGGGTTGAGCCCGCGGCTCTCCTGGACGAGCGGTGATGCGCCACGTCTCTTTGCCTCTTCCAGAACAATCCGGTCGGGGCTGACCACGCAGACGTCCTCGACACCGGCATCCGCGATCGCCCGCACGACACGGCCCATCATGTATAGGGTGAGCCCTGCCCTGGCACCAGGATCGAGGATCGGCGCCAGACGACTCTTGGTGCCCCGCAGGTCCTTGACAGGCACGACAGCGGATACGCCCATAGCTGTGCTCATCGCGTCACCAATTCCGCACTGAACTCCAGCGTCTCCGACGCCAGGCGTGCCCGGCCTTCGGCGTCACGCATCACCGACTCGGTCGCCAGAGCGCGCATCCCGAGGGCCTCGATGCCGGCCCGTTCACCCTCGTCGGTCCGGTCGACCACCATCCCGTCCACCAGTCCTGCGTACATCCTGGCTACGCCCGTGGCAGAGACCTCGTGGCCGAGCGAGGCGAGCATCCTGTCTGCCGGACCCTTGAGCGCCCGTCCGCCAACGATCGGGCTGACGGCAACCTTCGGGGCAGAGGACGAGGCCAGGGCCTCCACCATCCCAGGCAGTGCCAGGATCGGGCCGACGCTCACTACGGGGTTCGAGGGACAGAAGACGATGGCGTCGGCACGGGAGATCGCCTCAAGGACACGCTCCGTGGGCCCGGCATCGTCGATACCGCGCAGCTCGATCCCGAGCACCTCGTCGCTCTGTCCGCGGCGCACGAAATACTCCTGGAACTCGAGGCGGCCTACAGGGGTGTCCAGGATAGTCGAAATTGGATCGTCGCTCATCGGCAGCACGGCGCTCTCCACACCCAGAGCGCCGGATAGTCCGACCGTAGCCTGCGTTAGCGTCTCCCCAGAGCCCATGCGGAACGTTCTTAGTATGTGGGTTGCGAGGTCCCTATCGCCGAGCTTGAACCAGGTCTCCTCGCCGTAGCTTTCGACCATGTTCAGAGTCTCGAACGACTCACCCACAATGCCCCAGCCGGTCTCAGGGTTGGAGATCCCGGCCAGCGTGTACATAACCGTGTCGAGGTCGGGGCAGATGTGCAGCCCCCACAGGTCGAAGTCGTCGGCGGTGTTCACTACTACCGAGAGATCCCCCGGCGGCAGCACGTCCTGCAAACCACTCGCAAGCTTCGCGCCGCCTACCCCGCCGGCGAGCGCACAGACCTTCATCACGCCCCCGATATCGAGTGGCCTGCCCTAGCCGGCCACGACATCGTAACCCTCGAGTGCGTAGCTCGTAAGGGCGAGGGTGCTGAGGGCGTCGGTGATCCTACCGTCCCTCGCCATGGCAACGGCCTCGCGCAAGGGAACGCGTCGCACGCCGATGACCTCAGTCCCCTCTGGCTGCTGCTCTCCGGGTACGAGGTTCGTGGCGAGGTACCACACGGCATACTCGTCAGCGACCGAGTTGGAGAGGTAAGCTTCCCCGAGCATCCGCCAGTCTCTGGCTTCGAGGCCTGTCTCCTCCCTTAGCTCGCGCTTGGCCGCACGCAGGGGTTCCTCGTCCTTCGGGCAGCCGCCCTCAGGTATCTCCCACGAGTAGCGTTTCAGGGGATAGCGGTATTGCCCGACGAGGTAGACGTGATCCTCCTCCACAGGCAGAACGCCGACGGCTGTGTTCTTGTAGTGGACGACGCCGTAGATGCCAAGCTCGCCGTCAGGCCTTATCACGCTGTCCTCGCGGACCGAGATCCAGGCGTTCTCGTAGACGTTCCTCGAACCGAGCGTCCGCCACGGGCTCCGGGTCTCGTCCCGCCTCACGATCCCTCCGGGCCAGGGACACTAAAGGTCTCGGCGAAACGCCGGTCCAGCCGAACGAGCAGGGCGGTGGGCGGGACGACGCTGTGCCTCTCCCCGAGCGACGCTATCAGTGCCCTCCCCCACTCCCAGGCCGAGAGGTAAGCTTGCCGCAGCTCGTTCCTGTCAAGGCGGGCGGTGCAGGCCGCGTAGCGGGCGTAGGAGGCCTGAGCGATCTCCGTCTCCAGAAACTTCGCGGAGTTGAACCAGTGCAACGTCGACCCTTCCAGCAGCCTGACCATCTGTAACAGGCGGTTGCGTACGAGCCCGAGGAGGTCAAGCGAACGCGCAAGCTCGCCCCTGGCAAAGAGGTTCGAGCCGAAGACGAACCAGTTCACAAAGCAGTCGCAGACGAACCGTATCTGTCCCGGCGTGTCGCGCTCCGGCGGCGGACCGACGATCTCTCGCAGGCGTGGGGTCAACTCTCCGGTGCGGTCGAGGACGAGGGTATCATCCAGCGAGGGAAGCCAGTCAGCGTCCCTCATAGACTCGCCGACGACCCTCTCGATCTCCGAGGCGCGGTCGAAGTGGAACTCGCCCCTGACGAGGTTCTCGAAGATCGCCGTCCCGTTCCCGTACTCGTTCACGAAGTACA
>DASQWQ010000331.1:0-2027 GCA_035640175.1 Rubrobacter sp.
TCCAACCGCTTGACCTGCGCGGTGAGCAAGTCTCTGGCCTCCTGCTCGTATGAGGTCGACAGGGGGCGGCCCGTGGAGCTTGCCGGGCCCGGCGCATGCCAAGCGTGGACCACATGAAGCTCCGCGCCGGTCTTCTCGCAGATATCCGCCGCCCGGAGGCCCAAGGCTGCCCCTTCGGACCCGTCGGTCTCGAACAGTATCCTCATCGGCCAATCATCCATCGTGCGAAAACCCCTTTCTGTCCGCGGTTCACAAGGTTCCGCCTGCGCACCCGTCGCTCAGGCAGATTTGATTCGTTCGTGCCTAAAGTGCCTAAATCGGTGAGCCATTAGAGTGGCTCTTTGGCGGGCCGCTAATCAACAGCTACGTGACGCGCCAGGCGATCCTTGTGGACGGCGGCATGGTAAGGGCGCTGTAGCGCGACTCTCCGGGTAACATTACCCTCGGATGAGGAACCACAGGGAAGGAGCCGCGACATGAGCGTACCGAGGAACAGTGTAGGCGTCTGGGCCTTGGGCCCGGCTGTTACCAGGTTTGTCCCTCCTGGCTACCATCCCGAGGCCGCCCACGAGCCGATGATGGAGAAGACAAGGCGCGTCGCCGAGGGTCTCTCCGATATCCTGGACGGCCTCGAGTATCACTATCCTGGTGAGGTCAACGAGGAGAACGTCGAGGAGATCCTCTCAGTCCTGCAAGATTACGGCATGGACCTCCCCGTAATCGCCGCCGGGCTCCACACCGATCCGACCTACGCTTTGGGCGCCTTCGTCAACCCCGACGATGGGCTGCGCAGGCAAGGCATAGACACCCTCAAGCGCGGCATAGATCTGTGCGGCGAGATCGGGGCGAACTTCATAATTTGGCCGGGAGCAGAGGGGTACAACTACACCTTCCAGCGTCCCTACGCCCAGATCTGGCGCAGCTTCGTCGAGGGTATCGCCGAGCTGACAGACCACGCAAACGGGAGGAGCATTAAGGTCTTCCTGGAGCACAAGAACTCCGAGCCGGCGATGAAGATCCTGATGCAGAACGTCGGGATGACGCTGTTTACCATCCAGAAGGTGAACTCTTTGGGCGTGGACACCTCCAACCTCCTCGTCAACATGGACTGGCAGCACCTGATCATGAACGGCGAGAACCTGGCCGAGTACGCAGACCTTCTGGCCTCGGAGAACAAACTCGGCCACCTCCACGGCAACGACGGCTGGGGCACCTTCGACGACGACAACGTGGTCGGGACCAACTTCTTCATACAGACCCTCGAGCTGGCGCAGACCCTCCAGGACATCGGCTACGGGGAGACCGGCGAGCTAATAGGCTTCGACCTCTATCCCTACACCGAGGACCAGGTCGCCGCCGTGCGGCGCGCCATCCTGCAGTGGGAGTTCATCTGGGACTTAGGGGCCAAGATCGACCGTGACTCCCTGCGCGAAGCCAAGAGCGGCGCCGACGCCTTGGCGGGCCAGAGGACGGTCTACGCAGCGCTGGGGCTCGACGAGGATTACGAGGCCGGGGTGATCCGCAGGCGGGAGGAGTCGCGGAGGGAGAGGCAGCCGTGAGCGTCTTGTTGGGACTGGACGTGGGGACGGGCGGCGCCCGGGTCGTCGCGGTGGACGAGTCCGGCAACGTGGTCGCCGAGGCTTCGTCGGAATACCCCCTCCACAGTCCCCGTCCCGGCTGGACCGAGCAGGACCCCGAAGCCTGGTGGGAGAGCGCTAAAGAGTCGCTCGGGAAGGTGGCCACCGAGATCGAGGACGAAATGGTCAGCGTGGGGCTTACGGGCCAGATGCATGGCTCAGTGTTCCTGGATGCCTCTGGGGAGGTGATACGGCCCGCGCTCCTCTGGAACGACCAGCGCACCTACAGGCAGTGCGAGAAGATCACCGAAGCCGTGGGGGAAGAACGCCTGATCCAGATAGCCGGCACCCCAGCCCTCACCGGCTTCCAGGCTCCCAAATTGTTGTGGCTCAGGGACGAGGAACCGGAGAATTACTCGAGGGTCGCCAGTGTGCTGCTCCCCAAAGACT
>DASQWQ010000332.1:0-5219 GCA_035640175.1 Rubrobacter sp.
TCTCCTTAAGAACTCCGAGATCGACCATAACGGCTCGGCCTCCTTCACTGACGACTCGGTCTCCTCGACGGCTGGTGTCAAGATAACCAGGGGTCCTGCAACCTTCAGGAACAATGAGGTCCACCACAACTACTGGCACGGGATCTGGTGCGACGGGTTCGCAGAGTCGATCGTAATCAGCGGCAACGAAGTCCACCACAACGGCAAGAGTGGCATCCGCTACGAAATCTGTAAGGGGCCGACCAGCAAGATCACCAACAACCGCGTGTTTGCTAACGGCTACCTCAAGGAGGACATCTCAGCGGGCCGGGGCGGCATAGTGCTCGTAGCTGCTCAGGGCGTCGAGGTGGCGGACAACAGCGTCACGGGGAACCGCGGGCACGGTATCCACGCCAAAACCGGCGATCGCCAGAGGACCTCCAGGGTGGAGGTCCACCACAACACCTTGCGCAACGACACCCTGAAGGGCTGCCAGCTCACTGGAGTGGTGTGCCGGGCGAATCGTAAGTAGAGGTGGGCACTAGAGACGCACGCCGGAGCCAAGCGATGGAGCGGGACCACATTTGCAAGCTAAGGGGCAAGCTTGGGTAGCCTGCACTAGGGCAGCACGCTTGCTACCTCTGCGTTGAGGGGCCTTCGGCGGTCTCCTGTCCTTAGATCCCTCTCTGAGAGCCACGAGGATGCCTCCTAAGGCCCTTCACGCCGCCCGGCGGAGGTCTGTCTCTCTGCATCTTGTAGTGGTGCATGGATATGTAGGCAAATGAATGCTCCGGTCCTGGGCTTGTGTGCGTGAACCGGGCTGTTCTAGTCGCTATGAGGCGCGCCCAAGGCTTGGGCCAAGGCTTCACCGTAGGCACGCTCTCTACAGGCCTTGTGTGAGTCGTACTGGCTCTTGCCCTTCGGCTTGCGGCAGGCGAACCCAGGCGGAGCTCCACATTCAGGACATTGGACCGATCATGGTGACGTTCTTGGTGAACGTACCGATGAACGAGGAGCTTGCACGCGTGGGTGAGGTGGGCCGTGCGGCTCTCACGCAGATCAGGGCAGATTACGAAGGCCCGTGGAACTTCTGGAACGGGGTGCGCACCGTCTTCTCGTCGCTGGCGCTCCTCGCTCTAATCGGTGCTTGTCTCTCACGCTCGGACAGCGGATCGCGCTAGGGTATGGTAGAGAAGTTAGTGGTTGCGCGAGTCGGGGCGTTTGTGTAATCCGAAGTCGGATGTTGATTCGGACGCACTTGCCGTCCTGAGTCTCGCGGGCTCGCGAACTCGGAAGGTGCCCGTTTCCGGGCGACGAGCGACGCAAGGAGGGTCGGACACGCGCATGAGGATACGGGAGGTAACCACCGTCGGCCTCAAGGGAGCGACTCCGGAGGGCGGCTGGAGCAAGGAGCTGAAACCCGACGATGTCGTCCACACCCTGGTGACTGTCCACACCGACGAGGGACCCGTCGGCTACGGCAGCGTCTTCACGAGCGAGGCGCTGGTGCGTGCCGCCCTCGAGGTGTTGGAGCCACTGTACACGGGCGAGAACGCCCTCGAGCCCGAGCGTGTCTCGGAGAAACTCCACCAGAACACCTTCTGGCAAGGCCGCGGGGGGGCGATCACCCACGCGATAAGCGGGGTGGACATAGCCTTGTGGGACATCTTGGGGAAGGTCACCGGACAGCCGGTCGGGCGCTTGCTCGGGGGCAGGTATCGTGAGAGAATCATGCCCTACGCCTCCTTGCTCATGCAGGAGCCGGGACCCCTCTCGGAACGCCTCATCTCACTTAGGGAGCAAGGCTTCCGGGCGTTCAAGGTGGGCTGGGGACCGTTCGGTCGGGTGAGCGACAGGCTCGACGAGGCGATCGTGAAGGCCGCCAGGGAGGCAGTTGGGGACGAGGCGATCCTGGCGGTGGACTCTGGTGGTAGCGACGCATTCTGGCCCCGAGGATACAAGTGGGCGCTTAGGACCTCTCGGATGCTGGCGGGGTACGGCATCGCCTGGTTCGAGGAGCCGCTTGTGCCAGACGCGTTGGACGACTTGGTGGCCCTGAGGCGCGCCGCGCCCGTGCCGATATCCGGCGGGGAGGTCCTGACCCGGAGGCAGTCCTTCGAACCTTATCTCAGGGCCGGCGCCTTCGACGTCGTGCAGCCGGATGTCACCAAGGTGGGCGGAATAAGTGAGGAGCGGCGCATAGGCTGGATGGCCGAGGAGAACGGCGCCCGCATGATCCCGCACGGGTGGAACACCGCAGTCGGCCTCGCCGCCGACCTGCAGCTCGCCAGCGCCTTGCCCAAGACCGACCTCGTCGAGTACGTCACCGGCTCCGCCTACGTGGATGACATCGCCGCCAACGGTTGGAAGCTCGACGCCGAGGGCCTCCTCCCGATCCCCGACGCGCCGGGACTCGGCCTAAAGTTGGACGCGGACGTCGTCGCCGAGTACTCTGGCGGGTGAGGAGGGACCTGGATGACGACGGTGGTGTCGAGAGGGATACGTGAGTACCGAAACACCCAGCCCTTTGTGCTGCGATTCCGCGCCAGTTTGGCTAAAGCAGCCTCCGAAGTGGAATTGGTGATAGGTTAGCGATTAAGCGCCCGTTGCCCAAGGACCTTCACGGTCGTCATTTCTTGTTGCGGTACAGGTACATGGTTAGTGGCGCGAACGCGGCGACAAGCGTCCCGGATGCCAGGAGCACCCAGCCGATCGCACCCGCTGTCACCGTACCGTGCATCAGACCGCGCACCGCCGTCACCAGGTGGGTTATTGGGTTGGCGCCGACGATCACCTGCAGCCACGACGGCATGGTCTCAGGGTCCACGAAGATGTTGCTGGCGAAGGTCAGCGGAAACAAGATCAAGAAGCTAGCCATCATGACCGAGTTCGGCGTTCGCAGGATCAGGCCGAGCGCGGTCCAGATCCACGAGAGGCCGAACGAGAACACGAGAACGAGCGCCACGGAGAGCAGCACGCCCGCTGCGCCACCGGCCGGACGAAAGCCCAGCACGAGGCCCAGCACGATGACCATCGCCGAGGCCATCGCGTAACGCGCGGCATCGCCGAGTAGGGCCCCGACCAGGGTGGCCGGACGCCAGATCGGCAGCGACCGGAAGCGATCGAAGACCCCTTTGGAGATGTCCGTGTTCAGCCCCATCCCGGTGTACATGGTGATGAACACCACGGTCTGCACCAGTATGCCCGGCAGCAGGAACTGCAGGTACTCGCTGGTCGAGCCGGCTAGGGCGCCGCCGAACAGGTACGTGAACATCAGGGTGAACATGATCGGGAACGCGGTCACGTCGAATAGCTGCTCGGGGACGTGCTTTATCTTCAGCAGAGCACGCCACCCGAACGTGAGCGACGCGGATAACGCGTTCGGGCGTGGCGGGCGGGCGCGGGACGAAAGGGCCGAGCGCAGCGCTTCCTCGCGGGTGGGCTGGACCGATGTGGCAGGGGTCGTCATGCGGCATCCTCCTCATTGTCGTCCTCGGCTGGATGGCCGGTAAGTGCCAGGAACACCTCGTCGAGGCTCGGCTGCCCCAGCGCGAAGTCGGTAAGGGCGACGCCGGAGCGGGAGAGCTGCGCGAGCGCGTGCGCAACGCGTTCGGGATCTGAGACCCGGGCCGAGAGCGCCGCCGGGTCGGACTCGGGGCGCACGGGCACGCCGAGAGTCTCTGAGAGGACCCGCTCGGCGTCGGGACGGGCCCCTGGGTCGCGGAGCCGGACGTGTAGGGCACCCGATCCGACAGAGGCCTTGAGTTCGCTGGGTGTGCCCTCGGCGATAACCCTCCCACGGTCTACGACGGCGATCCGGTCGGCGAGCCGGTCGGCCTCGTCGAGGTACTGGGTGGTCAAGAGTACCGTCGTGCCGCTCGCGACCAGGGCCCGAACGATATCCCAGACCTGGTTGCGGCTCCTCGGGTCGAGGCCGGTTGTCGGCTCGTCGAGGAACAGCAGGTCGGGCGTCACGACGATGGAAGCTGCGATGTCGAGCCTGCGCCGCATGCCGCCCGAGTACTTATTCACCTGCCGGGCTGCTGCCTCGGCTAGGCCGAAGGCATCGAGCAGCTCGTCAGCCCTTGCCTTCGCCTGCCTCCGCGAGTAGCCTAGCAGCCGGGCGACCAGGACGAGGTTCTCGTGTCCGGTGAGGTCCTCGTCGACGGAGGCGAATTGCCCGGTGAGGCTCACCCGAGCGCGCACCGCGTCTGCCTCTTCTACGACGTCGTGGCCAAGCACCCGCGCCGCGCCGGAGTCGGGCCGCAGCAAGGTGGCGAGCATCCGGATGACCGTGGTCTTGCCCGCGCCGTTCGGTCCCAGTAGGCCGTACACGACGCCCGTGGGCACGGCGAGGTCCACGCTGTCGACGGCCCGCGTGTCGCCGAAGGCCTTGACGAGGTCGGACGTTTCTATAGCTAAGTCGGTACGTGAATTCAACGCTGGTCCCTCCTCCTGTGGGGTGACACGATGCGCGGCCGCGCCGTCGTATGGATCCCCGGACTTAAGACTCCGGCCCGTGGCACACAGCTTCGATGTTGTTGCTATCGGGATCGAAAACGAAGGCGCCGTAGTAGCTCGGATGGTACTGGGGGCGGAGCCCGGGACCGCCGTTGTCGCGCCCGCCCTCCGCGATGGCCGCCTCGTAAAAAGCGTCGACGGTGGCGCGGTCGTCTGCGGTGAACGCGACGTGGACGGCGTGGCCCGGATCGCCCCGGGCGATCCAGAAGTCCGGCTTGCCTCGTCGCCCGAACCCCGCTGCCGAGACGCTGGGCTCCATGATAAGCTCGTAGCCAAGCGGGGAGAGCGCTTCCTCGTAGAAGCGCTTGCTCCGCTCGAAGTCCGACACGGGAAGACCGACGTGGTCCAGCACCGCTCACACCTCCCAAATGCCCAGGAGACACAACCAACGACGTCCGCTAAGCTGATTATCCCCGTGCTCCGCCCCTCTACAACGGCGAGCTTCTTGGGACGGCTCTTCTAGGCACTTGGGTGGGTTGTGCCGCCTACGATTGCTTGTGTGCTAGGCCAAGCAGTGCCGACGTGTCACATCCTGGGGGCGGAGGGGTTCGCGCCGATACGTGAGTCTGAAAACACCCAGTCGCCCAGTCTCCGCTTCTGTGCCTTGCTGACTGAGGGTGGTGACCCAAGCGTGCAACTTCACAGAGCCTCAAATGCTCCGAAGTTCGCATAGCCCCAGCCTAATGCCGCAGCCCTTTGCCTGTCGGACCGGGCTACAA
>DASQWQ010000333.1:0-3839 GCA_035640175.1 Rubrobacter sp.
GGCTCGTCCAGACGGAGGTTGGCAACGCGGACGTCCTCCCTATCGAGGGCGCGCACCACGTCGGCGAGGCCTGCGGCCCCGCCCGAGAGCCTGACGGCCACGGCGCCAGGCTGGGCTGGGATCTCCTCCCCAAACTCTTGAAGTACACGCACTACGGCATCGCGCTCCGAGCGCTCAGTGGGCGTCGCCTCGACGCTGGGACGGCCGATCTCGGCTTTCAGGGCCTCCGGCGTGTCCTCGGCGACGATCCTGCCCCGGTCGATGATCCCGACCCGGTCAGCCAGCACATCGGCCTCCTCGAGGTACTGCGTCGTCAGGAACACGGTGACGCCCTCATCGCGCGCGAGCCTGCTGACCTCCGCCCAGAGCGCGCTGCGGCTCTGCGGGTCGAGGCCGGTCGTAGGCTCGTCGAGGAAGAGAATCTGCGGACCGTGCACCAGCGCGAGAGCGAGGTCGAGGCGGCGCTTCATCCCGCCCGAGTAGCCGCGTACCTTCCTGTTCGCAGCCTCTTGGAGCCCGACGCGCTCCAGGAGCTCCTGCCCGCGCCGCCTGCGCTCCTTGCGGGAGAGCCCGTGCAGGGCGGCCTGGAGATGAAGGTGCTCCCGGCCCGTCAGAAACGGATCTAGTGCCGCCTCCTGCAGCGCAGCCCCGATAGCAGCCCGCACCTGCGGCCCCTCGTGCACGATGTCATAGCCGGCCACAGTGGCCGTGCCGCTCGTGGGCGGAAGGAGCGTCGTCAGCATCAGAACGGTCGTCGACTTGCCAGCCCCGTTCGGCCCGAGGAAGCCGTAGACCTCACCGGGCTCCACATATAGGTCTATGCCGTCCACGGCCCGCGGTCCCTTCTTGAACTCCCTGACGAGGTTCTCGACCTCTATCCCCCGCTCCCGGCCCACTAGGCGGTCACCTTCAGGCCAGTCAGGTCCTCGCTGATCTCCCAGAGCCTGCGGCGGGCGGCGGGGTCGCAGGTTACCTTCTTGGCTTCGATCTCCTTGCGGTCGGAGAAGTACATCCCGCTGATCCCTTCGACCTCGGGCGAAGAAGCGAGCCAGATCAAGGTGTCAGCCCCCTGCTCTGGCGAACGCATGAACGGTTTGAAGGTCCTGAAGAACAGCGCCATGGGACCCCTGTTGTTCTGCCCGAAATTCGTGCCTACCGAGCCAGGATGAAGGCAGTTTGCCGTAACGCCGGTACCGCTCAGGCGCTCCGCAAGTTCGTAGGTGAACATGATATTGGCGAGCTTAGTCATCCCGTAGACGGGGAAGCCCCTGTACTTGCGCCTGGACTGCATATCTTCGAAGTCCACATTTCCCCAACGCTGCGCCTCGGAGGAGACCGTGATCACCCGACTCGGCGCGCTCTGCTCGAGACGCTCGATCAGGAGGTTCGTGAGCAGGAACGGCGCCAGATGGTTTATCGCCAGCGTCGTCTCGATGCCGTCCGGCGTCTCGGTCCGCTTGCTCTGAACCAGCCCGGCGTTGTTGGCGAGCACGTCAAGCCTGTCGTAGCGCTCCAGAAACTCCTCAGCCAGCCTCCTGACCTCGCTCTGCACGGATAGGTCAGCCAACATCAGTTCCACAGACTCACTGTGGCTCCTGGCTTTGATCTCCTCGACCGCCGCCTTACCGCGCGCCGGATTACGCCCGACGACGACGACGTTCGCGCCCATCGCCGTCATCGCCACCGCCATCGCCTTCCCGATACCGGAGGTGCCGCCCGTGATGAGGACCGTCTTACCTCCCATACCACCATTCGGATTATTCAAGATGTCTCCTGCTCTAGAAAGCTCGCATCACCCTGAAGTCTATACTGCCCCTGCGGCCGCGCTCCGTAAGCGGAGCCACGCGCTCGTCTCCGCCCGCTACCCACTCTTTTCGTAGAGCCAGAAACATTCAGTTTGCGATTATTATGTATACATACACATTAACATTGACAACAATATACGTCAACAGTAAGATGTAGATGAGGAGTTGACGGGAGGATCTCGTGCGAGGCGGGTCGTGGGTGCGATGAATCGGGAATCGGTGGCTGAAGGATCGTCGCTACGGCTCGTCGACGAGTTCGCCGCTTTCGGGCCGATGTACCTGAAGTGGGTCAGATCGCGTTTGCAGGACAGTGGGATGACGTACGCCAGGATGCGGTTGCTCGGGGCTTTACATTGCAACGGGCCCCAGATCATGAGCAGCATCAGCGACGAGCTTGGTGTTACCAAGCGCAACGTAACGGCGTTGGTCGACGCGTTGGAAGAGGAAGAGTTGGTCAGGCGGAAGCCCCACCCTACGGACCGGCGGGCCACCGTCATAGAGATGACCGGGCGGGGAGCACGGACCATGGACAGGATCTACGACGAGTACCGCGCAGCGGTGGCCGAGTTGTTCGCTGAGTTGGGTGGGAACGACCGGCGGGAGCTAACTCGCATGCTCGGCGCCTTGCGCGAGGCATTAAGGCGCGAAGATATCTGCGGCTAGAGAGGGATCGCGCCCACCTGTGAGGGTGGACACGAGGCCTGAAGGTTAATTAGACTGGATGTCTATGGCGCCCGAGACAGAACCCCTCGACGTCCTCACCATCGGGGAGATGGTTGTCGATTTCATCTCCGTCGAGAAGACCGATACGCTGAGCAATGCGTCGACCTTCAGGCGATATCTGGGAGGGTCGCCCGCCAACAACGCAGTCTACGTCTCCAAGCTCGGGGGCACCTCGGCAGTGATCGCCAAGACCGGGATCGGGGCCTTCGGGAAGTTCCTCAAGAGCGAGCTCCGGCGCCACGGCGTCACGACGGACTACCTGCTGATGGACCACCGTACGCACACCACCGTGATCTTCATCTCCTCCACCGCGGCCACCCCAGATTTCGAAGAGTTCCGAAGCGGCGACTACCTGTTCAGGCCCGAGGAGATTTCAGAGGAGGCCGTCGCGCATGCCAGGGTGGTCCACGCTTCGACCTTCGCGCTCTCGCGCGAGCCTTGCCGCTCGGCTGTGATAGGAGCCTTCCGCAAGGCCCGTGAGATGGACAAGATCGTCTCGCTCGACCCGAACTACAGCAGGCGGGTCTGGCCCGACTACAAAGAGGCCAGGGGATCATCCGCGATGCCTACCGCTACGTCAACGTGACCAAGCCCTCCGCCGACGCCAGGCGGATCTTCGGCCCCGACTACGAACCCGAGCAGTACATCGAGATGTTCCACGACCTCGGCGCCCAGACCGTCGTGTTCACCATGGGCGAGGAGGGCAATCTCATCTCCGAGAACGGCAGTATCACCGCCCACGTTCCCACCAGGCCCGTCGAGGTCGTCGACGTCACAGGTGCCGGGGATGCTTTCTGGGCAGGCTTCCTCACATCCACCCTCGATGGCAACTCGGCCGAACACTCGGTGCTCTTCGCCCGTGAGATCGTCGAGCGGAAGCTGACTACGAAGGGCCCCCTCCCCTCGGATATCGACCCCGACGAGGTTTATGGCAGCCTGCAAGAGAGTCGGGCCGAGGAGAAGAAAGCAGGACGGAGAGGTTGAGGATGGCCAGATGCACATCGCGTTCTTGAACCCGCAGGGGAACTTCGATCCCCGCAACAGCTACCTAGCTTCACACCCCGACTTCGGCGGGCAACTCGTCTACGTGAGGGAGGTCGCCAGGACGCTGGGAAAGATGGGACACCACGCTGACATCCTGACCCGCCGCATAGTTGACCCCGATTGGCCCGAGTTCGCCTCGGACACAGACGCGTATCCCGACACCCCGAACGTACGCATCCTCCTCGTCCCCTGCGGCCCTGACACGTTCCTGGCCAAAGAGGAACTGCGGCCCTATCTCGGCACAGAGTTCGTGCCGCGTCTACTTGA
>DASQWQ010000334.1:0-3359 GCA_035640175.1 Rubrobacter sp.
AGTATCCAGAAGCGCCCCGCAACGCTTTATGAACTCGGCGAGAGCTACTTCGAGGCTTCCACTGAAGAGGAGTTGGAAGAGGATGTCTTGGGCAGCGGCATTGTAGGATGAGCGATACTTCTACTCTTAGGGTGATGGCATGACGGCGATCTGGCAGAACGACGGGACGGGGTGGCGTCTGCTGGCTCCGACTGGCTTCCCCGACGAACAAACCCTCCACGACTTGGTGGAAGAGACGCCGCAGATTTTGCCCTTGGCCGGGGACCCCAGGCTCGTGATGATCGGTAAGGAGGTGCTGCTGGGCAACGGCTACGCAGACCTTGTAGCCGTCGAACCTTCCGGCAGATTGGTCGTAGTAGAGATGAAGTTGTCCAGGAACGCCGAAGCCCGCCGGGCTGTCGGCACGCAGATCCTCACCTACGCCGCACACCTCAAGGGCTTGAGCCCCGAGACGGTGGAGCGCGACGTACTAGGGCGCCATCTACGCGACCGTGGCTACGAGAGCATCCAAGATGCCATCTCTTCCAACGACCAGGAGGGTTCGTTCGACCCCGCGACCTTCTCCGAGGGGCTCACCGAGTGTTTGACTAAGGGACATTTCCGCCTGGTGCTCGTGCTAGACGAGGCGCCGCAGGAGCTGGTCACGTTGCTGGGGGGTACCTAGAGTCTGTCACCGAGGAGCTTTTGATAGACCTCATTGCCGTCTCTGCCTACGACGTCGGTGGTTCGCGGGTACTCGTCCCGCAACGGGTCGACGCCGAACGCCCAGTCCCAGAAGCGACGCCTCCTAAGACACCGCCTTCTGGGCCCGGGGGTTAGTACGCGGAAGGAGCGGAGGACTTCGCTGCCACCATCGACTCGGCTAATGAAGAGCATCGCCCGTTGCTGCGCCGTTTGTACGAGTGGGCCGTCTCCTTGGATTGTGAGGGGCTAGTGAGGCTCGGCACCTACCATGCCAAGGGCGGGGACATGATGACGTTGCTGCCCAGGCTGCGCGCAGACAACGCTGGCCTAGTCACCATATACAACGACCGCGGCACTCCTTCCCTTCAGTTCTGGCGAAGCGTCTTCGAGAGAAGAGCCCCTGAGAGTCTTCCTCGCGTCGAGCAACTCGCTACGGTAGAGGTTGGTCAAGGGAAAACTACTTATGAGGTCAGCGAGGAGTTGCTCAAAGCGCTCACCGATGCCTACCGGGGGGCGGCTTCGGGGAAGATTGGATGATCAAGGGTGAGCCAACAGAAACTCGATAGAGCTTCCTACGCCATAGCTAAAGAATTCCTCTTGCAGGCGGGTGCGGACAAAGGCGTCACAGCGGAGCTGGTCGAGAGGTACCTGCACCTCTCAACGCTGCGACCCCAGACCATGGCGGGGCTTTACGAGAGGATGCTGGGGTCGGCACAGAGCGCCAACATGAAGACTGGCGTGATCGGCGGCTCCATCGGGGGTGTCGGTAACTTTGGGCGAGTTTTGTGCGATTTCGACCCTTCGCGGGTGCTCGAGAAGTACCAATCTGATGGGGAAGAGGTCCTCGACGATGTCGTGGCACAACTCAAGCCGAGGGGCAGCATCCGTCGCACGCCGAGAAGCATCTGGCCGCGGTACTGCCGAACCGTCTTGTCCGGCGCCAAGTTTTTGGTGCAGTTTGAATCAGCTAACGACTTCTACGAGTGGGTTGACTTCTTCGACAAGGACGAGCGAGCCAGGGCGGCCTTACCGTTGCTGCTAGACCGGGAGATCGAGGGCTTCGGCTTTGACCTGGCCTGCGACTTTGTGATGGGGCTCTCGGGTACGAGAATTTCTCCAAGCCCGACGTACACGTCAAGGATATCTTCTGGGCCATAGAGCTTTGCCCTTGGGGGACAAGCGACTACGAGGTGTTCAAGGCGGTTGCCAGGGTGGCGCTTAACGTCGGCGTCACGCCCTACAACGTCGACAAGCTGTTTTGGCTTATCGGCAGCGGCCACGTCTACGAGGATCAAGACGTAGGCAATGGTGGCAGGATCGGCAGCCAAAAGAAGCAGTTTATCGAGGTGGCACAGACGGAGTTGAAGCCGTCGCAACGTGTAGAAGCACTACGCACAACTTGACGGCCAGGGTACTTGTCGATTCATTCCGCCGGGACCCCATCCCTTATGGCGGCGGAAAGAATCTCTAGCGTCTATCCCCGGCCCGAGCGCCTCTGGCCGTTCCTAGCCAATGGGGCTCGTAGGGTTGGTTAGCGAGCTCGCGCTCGCGATAGCCGCGCGTAGAACCTTTCCGTTCGCGTCGAAGGTTGGATCGTAGGAAGCGATCCCGGCCGCGGCCACCTCGAAGCGCTCGCGGACCATGCCGAGCGCTGCTTGAAGCTCCTCTGCGTCCGGGCCGCCTTCGGCGGCGAACTCGTTGGCCTTGCCGACCTTCCTGGCATCCAGTACGTCCAGGTCTAAGTGCACGTAGACCCTACTCACCCTGGTCTTTAGTTCATCCAGGGCCGCCGCGAGCGCCCGCAACCACTGCTTCTCGATTAGATGCGAGCCGACGACGGCGATCTCCGAAGCATCCAACCGCTCTTGCTCTGCCACATCCACCTTCCGGACCCCCGCCATCACCACGTTCTCCTCGGGCACCGCAGAGAAGCCGGGCACGTCTCTGGCCATTGTCTTCCAGCAGTGCCCCACGGCGATGGCGAGGCCCATCCCGTCCGTGAAACCGGTCCCGGTCGTCTCGGGGGTGTTGAAGTCCGCGTGGGCGTCGAACCAGACTACGCCCAGTCCCTCGGAGTCGGCGCCCGCGAGCGTCCCGATAGCTGCGGTGTTGCAGTTGCCCGAGAGCACCAGCGGGAAGCCGCCCTCGGCGAGGGCGCGACGCACCTGGCCCGATACCAGCCCGTCCAGCTCGAAGGCGGTCGCCACCTCGGCCACGGGCTCTCTCTCGTGGCGCACGGTGGTTACGCTCGGCCCCCGCCCCCCCGACCGCAGCCCTTCGCCGAACCCGTTTTCCAGTAGGTGCCCGGGACCCGCACCCATCCGCAGCCCTGGGTGCCCCGAGTCGTAAGGCACGGCGATGATGCGGACGTCTCGGTGATCTTCCACGCTAGCCTCCAGTTCTCTACGGAGCGGCTCGTCTGCCACCAAGATTGACTGCTGCAGCTCCGGGCGGATTCATCGCGTGCCTCCTTCGCTGCCTCGGCTCGTTCCACCCCGCCGAATTCACGGCGCGCTATCCATCGAAGAGCCTCCACTCGCCTTCCGAGACAACCTCCACCTCCCCGTCCACCACCTTGATGGCCGTCTCGCCGTCGATAGCTTACAGAGGGTAGTCGAGCTTCGCCGCCGCCCGCTCCATCATCTCCATGTTCGCCATCGGGAAGTAATCCGCGT
>DASQWQ010000335.1:0-7376 GCA_035640175.1 Rubrobacter sp.
GCTCAGGGGAATGCCCCCGAGGTCCAGATCGAAGTCGCTGGCGCCTGTCTCTATCGTCAGAGCGAAGGGTCTCTTGTTGCCGAACTCGACTTCGTAGCGGGGTACGCCTTCGAGGACGGCCGGAATCCGTTCGAAGGAGAGCTCCGCCTCGGTAATCGTAACGCTCGCCTCTTCTTCGATGATCCTGAGAGGTCTTCTATCGGTCGGATCGTTGTAGGTTCCTGCGACCCATTTCTCCCCCCTTCCGGGTCTGGCTGTAAATCGGCAGGCGCCGAGGACTATCCGCAAGTGAGGGTTGCCTACAGAAGGGTAGGCGACCTGTATCGGCGTCTCTCGCATGAGAATCCCCTTTCTCTAAGGCTTCATGAACGTAGCGGGAACAGAAGCGATCTCAGACTACCTCCAATTTGATCTCCCTGATCCCCACCTCGGACGTCGGAGCTCCCAGCTGCCGTAAGCAGCTGGAGCCAAGCTCGACGCTTTCGACCGTGCGGAGATACGTGGACTACTGTCGGGGTCGGAGGTGGCCGAGCTAACTCCTGCAGTCGCCGATGAGGTAGAGCGGGTGGTTCGCGGGGCCTTCGTGTACGCGTTCGACGGCGCGATGCTGTTGTGCATGGCTATGTCGGTGGCTAGCGTTCTGGCCGCTTTGCTGGTGGTCGGCAAGAGGACGCAGCCGCAGCGGACCGCTGGTCCCACACCCGGAACTGGACAGTCCTGACGCCTAGGAAACCGCTGAAATAATCCGGGCCAATGGGCTAACCCATTAGTGTGCGGTGGGGGCTTACGAAGAGGGTTGCTACAGGGAACCTTGTCCGTAACCCTCCTCCGGACTCAGCCAACCGTCTCCCCGCTCCTTGAGCCACGTCGTGCGCAACCTGTTCGCCGCGGCCCTGGCTTGCATATCGTCGGGGCAGAGCTCGTCCAGATGCTTGTAGTACACCTTCCCCATGCTCATCAACGCCACCAACCCGTCTTCTGCCTGTCGCCGGTCCTTCTCGGCAAGTCGCTCCAGCGCCGCGGGTGGCTCCCCAGGTAGCGGTTCGCCCAGCATCCTACCGAGTTGCCCGCCCTTGCGCAGCTCGACCTCCCGAAGCTCCGTTTCCATGAATCGTTCCCAAGCGGCGAGTCGGGCTCGAATCTTCTCCTCTTCCCGCTCTCGCTTTCTTCTGTCCTCTGCCGTCTCGGTTCTTCGGTCGTCGTTGTGCGCAACCTCTCCCCGATAGACGTCTCGGGCAGAACCGGGGTGCTCCCCTGAGGGCGCGGCAGGCAATGCCCTTTGGAACTCGGCGTCGGCCTTCACCGCTCCCAGCAGCCACGCCAGCTTGCGCTGATCATGTTCGCGAGCGTACCCTAGTGAATTCTCGGTCCAAACCCTCCTCTTCGCTGGGTCCTCGGACGTCTTGTGGTCCAGGTCCACGACACACCCCTTCTGTTCTGGCGGGACCTACCGCAACAAAAAGCCGCCCTTCTTCTGGGCGGCAGCTCCGTCAAAACAAACCTCACCTTCTACGCTTTTTTGAGCATGCCACAGCGGAAGGATGGGAGCGTGAAATAGTAGGACTCCGGGCCAACTCGCCGTGCCCAGGGACGACTACAGGTCGCCCATGAGGCCAAACAAAAAAGGCCGGGGCCTTCGGGTCCCGGCCTCACCATCTATGCGGTTATTGGCCGGAGAACTGACCAGTTAGGCTGTGGAGACGTTACCCGCCTGCATGCCCTTCTGGCCTTGGGTAGCCTCGTAAGAGACCTTGGCACCCTCTTCCAGGGACTTGAATCCTGTGCCCGCTATCCCGCTGTGGTGCACGAATAGGTCTTCGCCACCCTCATCAGGGGAGATAAAGCCGTAGCCCTTCTCATCACTGAACCACTTCACCGTTCCTTGGGCCATATCTGGAGCCCGCCTTTCTTCTCTGGGGCTCCACCGCAATAAAAAAGCCGCTCCTCTTTTGAGGGCGGCGCTTCGGTCACCATAAAACCCACATCTTTGACTGCATTCTCATTATACCACAGTCACGGCGTAAGCCCTGCCTCGAACCGCGATAACGTAACGCTCCCGTAGCGTAGAATGTTCCTCAGCCGATCTGGGGGTTACGCTGGAGCGAGACGAGGCAGAGGCGGCAAACGAGCGGATAGCGAAGATGGTCGCGGAACTGCGCAAGGCAGAACTGGTGCGTGACAGACTCGAAGGTCGACCCGGTTCTCGAGGTCCTTGTTGAATTTCCTGACTGCTACTTCGGCCCTCTTGCGCTCGGTAACCTCACGGATTATGGCGAGCACGAACTTGGCTTCGTCGCCGTCCGCGTTACGCACCGAACGTATGGGGCTCAATGACAGCTCGACGTCGATCTGCTTGCTGTTCTTCCTCATCGCGGGAAGGTCCACCGGCACGTCCGAGTCGATGTATTGGCCGTGGCCCGTCTTGGCGTAGCGGGTTATCCCTGCCCGGTGGGCGGCCTCGAGAGGTTCAGGAACAAGCTCTTCGACGCGCAGTCTCAGGGCTTCGGAGGCCGAGTAGCCGAACATCTTCGCGGCCACTGCGTTCCAGAGGACTATGCGCTGCGTTTTTGGGTCCGCGACGATCACCGCATCCCAGATCCTCTCGAAGAGCCTGCCGAAGCCTAAGTCCCCTGGACGCCACCGTTCACCCCGTCATTACATTAAAGCTTTCTCATGGTAAACCAGCCATCCATACGCGATAACCAACTGCACCGCTAGCTCCCCGCTCCCCTTGGGTGCTCATTCTTCGGGACAGGTTCTTGGCCTTTACCGTACGAACATCGAGTTCTTGGTAGGGCAGCATAGCAGTCCCTGCATTTCAACGCATCCCCCTCTCACCACAGAGAATCGTTATGCGCCGCTCCCATAGCTTGTACGGGCACGTGCCGATTGACGACGTGCTACTGTTTAGCGGTCCAATGACTATGAAACGGTAGCGACCGACGGTGAAAGGAGCCCCATGGCCGGAACTGTGGACCTGGGACGACAGCACGACTCTTCCGATAAGCGCCAGACGAAGATCGTCGACGTGCTGATAGATGCTTTCTCCGAGCTTATGGTCGCTGACCCCGAGGCGTTTCGTCAGAAGTTCAGGAAGATGGCCGCCGGGCCCTTCGCCTTCTACCGGGGCAGCGCGTGCCTGTTCTACGCGGACATGGAACGAGAAGAGGACCGTTGGGCGGATGAGCGCACCAGCCGCGTCTGGATTCAGGGAGATCTGCACGCAGAGAACTTCGGCACCTACATGGACGGCGACGGGGTGTTCATCTTCGACGTCAACGACTTCGACGAGGCCTACCTGGGCCACTTCACCTGGGACATCAAGCGGATGGTCGCCAGCGTGGCCCTGCTAGCCTGGATGAAGGCAATCTCGGACGCTGACATCGCATCCCTGATCGAGACGTACGTCCAGGCCTACGTGGAGCAGGTGCGCTACTTTGTCGAGAGTGATCGCGATCATGAGTACGCGCTGCGGCTGGAAACCACAGACGGTGAGATCCGGGAGATATTGCTCGAAACCCGGCTGAACACCCGCGTCGACCTGCTCGACAAGATGACCCTGATCGACGAAAACGTCGAGCGGCGGTTTCGTCGCAGTTCCGGGGCCCGCGAGCTCGACAAAGGCGAATGGGCTAGGGCGCAGGCCGCCTACGAAGCGTATCTGGAGACGATTCCCGAAACGAAGCGCTTCCGGAGCCTGACCTATGAGGTAAAGGACATCGTCGGCCGCCAAGGCTTTGGCATCGGCTCGGCCGGACTCCCCGCCTACAACGTCCTGGTGGAGGGCCCCACCCAGGCCCTGGAGAACGACGTGGTACTCTCGATGAAGCAGGGCAACGTCGCGGCCCCAAGCCGGATCGTGCACGACGAGCGCATCAAGCGCTACTTCAAGCACCACGGGCACCGCACGGCGGTCTCGCAGCGCGCGTTGCAGGCACACGCCGACCCCTGGCTCGGCTACACCGAGATAGACGAAGTCGGCTTTGTCGTCTCCGAACTCTCGCCCTATGTCGAGGACCTCGATTGGTCGGATCTCACCGAGCCCGAGCAGATGTCGCCGGTGCTTGACTACCTCGGCCGGGCGACCGCCAAGATTCACTGCGTCGCAGACAAGGACTCCGACCCGAGCATCGTAGGTTTCCAGACCGAGGATGAGATCATCGAGGCGGTCAGCGGCATCGAAGAGGAGTTCGTCCAGGAGATGGTGGACTTCGGCGCCCACTACTCAGAGATCGCCCGCAACGACCACAGGCTGTTCGTCGACGCCTTCCGCAACGGCCGGATCCCAGGCCTATAGGACTGATGAGACGCCGCCGCTTTCGCAAGAGGTGGACCAACTATAGAAACCGGAAAGCTCCTAACCGATCAACCCTTCGCTAACCTGGGCCCGAGGCATGTGGCGCATCACTCCGGTATAAAGAACTTCCCCGTTACGTACCACCATAGAGGTGGAGCGCCGCTGTTCAGGATGTACTTCAGGGGCGGGGAGCATCCCGGCGCCTGGAAGACGTTCAGGAACTTTGGACCCCTCACCCCTGCCGTCACAACGCTATTCTACAGTACGTCTCAGTTCAGGTACTTGTGAACCATCTGTATCGCAATCGAGCCCTCGCCCACCGCCGAAGCCACCCGCTTCACCGACCCACATCTAACGTCCCCGGCCGCGAAAACGCCGGGAACGCTAGTCTCCATGAGCATCGGCGGACGCTCCAGAGGCCATCCTTCGGGAGGCGATCCGTCTCGCAGGAGATCGCTACCGGTGATGACGTAGCCCCTATCGTCGCGCATGACCTCCTCCGGAAGCCACCCGGTGTGAGGACGGGCCCCTATGAGCACGAACAAGGCCGCCGCGGGAGCCGTCTCCGTAAGCCCCGAGGCGCGATCCTTGAGTAAGAGGTGCTCGAGACGTCCCTTCCCACCGCCGTCTATAACCTGGGTGTTCAAGCGAACCTGTATGTTCTCAGTAGCCCCTATCTCCTCGATCAGGTACTGAGACATATGGGCGGCGAGAGACTCGCCAAGTACCAGCATCGTAACGTGCCTGGCGTGTTTGGAGAGGTGCCGCGCCGCCTGCCCGGCAGAGTTCCCTCCTCCCACCACGTAGACTTCCTGTCCCTTCATGCCTTGCGCCTGGGCAACGGCAGGCCCGTAGAACACGCCCGCTCCCTGCAAAGCTTCCAGGCCGGACACGCCCAGGCGGCGGTAGGATGCTCCGGTGGCGACGATCGCCGCTCGACCCGCCACCTCGGTGCCGTCGGAGAGGCTTACAACCAACCGCTCCTCACTGTGGTGTAAAGCGATTGTGTGGCGGGCGAGGCGGAACGAAGCGCCGAACAGCCACGCTTGTTGGTAAGCTTGCCAGGCCAGCTCCGATCCGCTGATTCCCCGCGAGAAACCGAGGTAGTTGCGTATCAGGGAACTGGTGCCCGCCTGCCCGCCGAATGTCTCCCTCTCTACAACCACCGTGCGAAGCCCCTCGGAGGCGCCATAGACCGCTGCAGCCAGGCCGGCGGGTCCCGCCCCGATGATCACGAGGTCAAAGTTCCGCACATCCGACAGGGTGTTCAGGCCAAACGGGGAGATCAGCTCGAATGCGTCGACGATCTCGGCGTTGTCAGGATCGACGAGCACCAGCCGGTCGAACACGATCACAACGGGAAGCTGCGCCGAGGTCTTATCCACCCGGGCGAGGAGTTCCCTCCCCTCTTTGGAGTCTGTAGAAGTGAACGCGTGCGGGACTCCGCTGCGACTGAGTAAGTC
Organism: Rubrobacter sp.; assembly: GCA_035640175.1. Classification (GTDB taxonomy): domain Bacteria; phylum Actinomycetota; class Rubrobacteria; order Rubrobacterales; family Rubrobacteraceae; genus Rubrobacter_D. The sequence goes on from DASQWQ010000335.1 coordinate 5,761, forward strand.
CCTCAGCTCGTAAGTTCGCGCTGACCACGGCTCGCCAACTATGCGCACCGCCACGGACGCGGGGCGGTAGTCCTTCGCCCAATCTTCCAGGAAGCGCGTGATCTCGCTGTGGAACTCCTCGTCCGGGGGCCGCTCCGGCTTGGGCACATAGGAGTCGACCTGCCCGAGGGCCATCGCTTGAAGGATCGGTTCTCGGGTAGTCCTGTTGCCCCGCTCGAACAGGAGCGCCCGCTTCGCGCCGGGATGAAGTTGACGAGTATGGGACAGGAACTCTACGCCCGTCATGCCGGGCATCCACTGGTCGGCAAGCACGACAGCAACCTCCTTGTCGGCCGCCCTGAGGTCCTGCAGCGCCCTCATGCCCGCTTCCGGTGAGTCCTCACACGCGACGCGGTAGTAGCTGCCGTAGCGCTGACGAAGCTCGTGCTCGATCCTGCCAAGGGTGTTAGGATCGTCGTCCACAGCGAGCAGCACCGGCCCGGGTGTAGAGGATTCTTCCATACTCGTGAGATTCTCACCTTCGTTCATGAGGAAATCTTACTAGCATCATATGTCCGATTTTATCTTGCTAATCAGCTCTGGACAGGTCACAGTCACAAGTGATCCGTTTTATGCCTCCGTTTCCAGACGCGGTACCCCTGACATCTGTTTACGGCTACTATGCCATCCACGCATTCATGCTGCAGTGGCCGTACTTAGACCCGCCTGGCTTAGAACCGAACCTCGCGGCGCTGGCGAACCCTAGTTCTCCATCCCCTTGAGGCAATTGCCTCTACGCGCTTTCCAATTCGCGGCGCCACGCCTCCGTCATTATGGCCAGGTACGCTTCCACGCCTTCCACGGCCGCCTCCACCTCTTGGCGTGCGCTCAGTTCCTCGAGCTCCGGCACGCTCTCGGCGAATGGCCTCTCGAGCGCCTCTAGGAGCTCCTCGGCCTCTAGCCCCATCTCCTGTGCGCAAAAGCCCGCGAAGCCCAACCAGGCGGTGAGCGCCTCCCGCACCAACTCGCGCTCCATCTCCTCCAGCTTCCCGTCCAGGCGGGTGTATCTCCCCTCACCCGTCCACTTCTGCAAGTCCTCGTCTATTGTGGGGTCGGCGTCGCGCTCTGCCTCCTCCTCGTCGGCCTCCCAACCGGGCGGCTCTCCTGCTTTGCCACTCCTGTTCCACGCGTGGCGGCTCCCCGCCCTACGGCCGTCAAAGTAGGCCAAGTGCGCGTCGTCTTGCCAATTGGTGCTCAGGTAGGGAAACACACCGCGAAAGGCGGCTATCGTGTCTATCTTGTCCAGGCGCCTCACCACGTCCACGTACGCGAACATGACCAGTTCCCGGGCAGCCCCCACCGCCCGACGAACTCCCAGTCGTTCATGGTGTATCCGCGGCGGGGGCAGGTGGCGGTGAGGCGTTCGGATTCCTCCTCGTCTCCGCGAGCCAGCGCCAAAACGTCCAGTCGGAACCTCTTCTCTGGGGAGAGTTTGTCGTAAAGGCGGCCTAACCCCTTCTTGGTGCTCACCCGCTCCTCCGCGCCTTCAGTGCGGTCTCTAGCGCCTCCAGGCGGGCCTCAAGCTCCTCGGTTTCCTTTATCTTGCGCTCCAGCTCTAGAAGCCGGGCCTGGCTGTT
>DASQWQ010000336.1:0-3802 GCA_035640175.1 Rubrobacter sp.
GAAGTCTGAGAGCAACTCCTCTTCTGAGTACTCCTCCCCGGCGTAGAACTTGACCAAAAGCCCATCTTGCGACTCCCCAACCCGGAAGAAGGCCGCGTCCAGACGGTGGAAGCGTTGCACCTAAATTCGATCTTGCACCAGAATTACAAAGTCTGCACCAAAATTACGAGCGCATTACAAACTAGGCGTCCTGCTCTCCGACCCTCCAGGAGTCGCACGATGGGCATGTTATGGGAATGCGCTCTGCTGTCCACTGGTCCGGTTGAAGAGGGTCCTCAACGTAATGCGGCACCGATGCCACAAACTCATGTCCACATTCCTGGCACATCATCTCGATAGGTCTGTGCTCTCTTCTCGTTGGCATGTTCCCCCTCAAGTATCCTGCCATTCTTCTTGCTAGCGCTTCTGTGCCCACCGCGCTTCGGCGGCTTTGCGGGCTATCTCTACTCTCTGCTCTTTCGAGAGCTTTTCGGCGCGGGCTTTCCCGCCCTTACCAGCTCCGAGCTTCCCTAGTGCTACGGCTGCTGGATTCTTCTCTTCGGCCATAACATAATCTTAGCCTGCCCGGGCAGGCATCGCAAGGTTCTAAATCCCGTTATCTGCCAGCGAGGGCGGGCATTCCGGTTCGAGTGTTACCAGTCGAGAACGAATAGTCGGGCCGATCCTCGGGTTCGTCGTGCACGCCCTCTCGAACTGCCAAGCGAATATGAACAAACTTCCTTACCGCTCTCCTGACGATTTCCGAGTAGGGAACGCCGAGTCCTTGCGCCAAGTCCCTTATTGCCGAAGCATCTTCGGGGGAAAACCTAACGGTAATGGTGGCGCTCAACCCGCCCCTACGCACGACCGGCGCACCCACTTCCGGCCTCTTCGTAAGAAGGGCCTGTGGAGGGTCGGGGCATCCACCCCGGCCCTCCTTCTTGTCCCCGAACCTCCGAGAACTTACCTTACACGCACTCGGGCAAATAGGGTCCGCTGCGACTCTCGCTAGGTCACGTCTCCACGCGTGCAGGTGCCGGTGTCCAGGGGCACCTTTCATGGCGCAATCCCTCAGGGTAGCGTGGTCAGCTGGCTGCCGATCGTTCTCTAGTCTAGTGGTCGTGGTCTCCGAACCCGTAGGCCACGTGGTTGGCCCACTCGAACTTGCCCAGAGCGAACGCGGGCGCCATGAGCAGGTGCATGAGGAACACCCGGAGGATGCCCTCTTTCCTGTAGCGCCGATCAGAGACAAAGATGCTCATGCCCACAAGACCGAAGCGCCTCCCCTTCGAGAGGCGCCGCACCAGCTCTATGTCATCGAACTTCAGGGACGGGTCGAAGCCGTGGCTCTCCTGGAACAGCTTGCTTCTCAGCGCGATACAGTGTCCGGCTCCTGAGGGGAGCGTTCTCTCGAAGACTTTCAGCACTACGTCCCAGAAGGCGTGGATCGCTCTTATCGCTAGCGTGGAGTGATGAGGGAGGTAGCGTGGGCAGGCGATGTCCAGGCCTCTGCGTTCGACCTCGCGCACGAAGTTCTCCAAGAAAGTCTCAGCCAGCCGGGTGTCGGCGTCGAGGAAGAAGATCAGCTCTCCCTTTGCGCTGAAGCCTCCCACATTCCTGCCACGCGCGACGGCCGGCTCGCCGTGGAGAACCTTGGTGGGCGCCTGCTTGGCGATGCGGACGGTCGCGTCGCAGGAGCCGGCGTCAACGACGATGACCTCATTGGGCCTCAGGCTCTGGCGCTGTATGTCCGAGAGCAGCTGACCAAGGTGGCGCTCCTCGTTGAGCGCCGGGATAACAACGCTCACACGCACTCGTGACCTCCCTATCTGTGTCGTCGTCCGCTGACTCTCAAGTCTCCGGTGCCGAGGGTCGATCCACGCTATCTATGTCGGGCAAGCCGTCCCCGCAGTCGACAGCTTCTTGCGCCCCGATCGGCACGGCACCGTTCAGCTCAACGCCTGCCTCGTTACCTATCTTGAGCCTCGGAAGTAGGTGTTGGCGGCCGGTAGAAACATCAACGCCAGCGCCACGATGACCGCCGCCAGATGAACCGTCCGGATCGGGGCGATAAGGAAGAACAGGAAATTAGCCTCCGTGAAGACCTCACTCAGCGAGTTACCCTCGGCCAGCCACGAGATCGGGTTGATAACCAGGGAGAGAGTCCCCATCACGCCGAGCAGCACCGCTAGGGTCAGACGGGCCCATCTCTTCCCGAGACGCATCCGTGTGTTTATGTAAACCACCAGCGTGTAGACGATCACCCTGATAACCACGTTGGAGATCGCGCCGGTGACGTCCGTCTCCCCGCCGCTGCCCGAGGCCATCAACGACGCGTCGATAGTGCGGATGATTGTTTCGAGGACACCTGCGGCGACGGCGGTAAGCCATAGTAAGAACGATGCTTGCACCTCCTTGGGCACGCCCGGCGGTGCACCCAACTCGAACGCTGGCGCGTCCGTAGCCACGTCGCTCGAGGGCGAGGGGCTGCGCGGGTTCATCGGGGCATGTCCATCATGAGTCGCTCCTCCTTTGTAGGTCGACTATCGAGAGCGTACCCGCGACCACCGGCTGCATCATCGGTCTAGGGTAGGAACATGAATGGGTCGTGAGGACGATCCGGGCCGGACTCAGGAGATCCCCTTTCTCGACAATAGAGCGAGCGGAGCAAAGGCACACGTGTGTGGTTGGCCCTTAGGCAGCATCGGGACATTTGAGCGCGTGGGGGGTTGTTCTTGACGCGGGTGTCCTCGCCCAGTTACTTTAGGCACCCACGACGAACGAGCAGGGGAGGCGTTAGCTATGCCGCGTGCGTGGGTGGTGGCCCTCATAGTGATCTGCACCGCCCTCAACGGGGCCGGCTTCTTGTGGCACCTCTTCGAGCCGATCCCGCTCTACGACGAGATCGCCCACCTCCTTACCCCCCTCGTGCTCGTCGCCATCACCGCGGAGATCATCTACCGTAGCGGGGGCGACGACGAGTTCTTCGATACCCCCCGGCACGCCATCGTCACGGGTTCGGTGATCGGGTTTGTAGGAGCTGCAGGGTGGGAGGGGATCGAGGTCATCCTGGACATGATGGGCTTCCCCATATCGCGCGCCCTTCTCGACACCATCTTCGACGTTTTTCTCGGCGTTGTGGGGGGCGCCATCGGCGCGTGGATCGCCGACCGTTACCTCGACCGCCTCTTCGGGCGCTCGCGCACGGACTCCAACCGCCCCCGGGTCCGCTAACAGACACTTCCGAGCACTGCATTACCACGCACTCGGGTGAATATCTGGCCGCCCGAGGCTCCGGCCCCGGGAGGGTTTACGCTCGGGGCGGCTCCGGGTATCGACGTGGGGTATCCGCAATCTCGTGCAAACCTACGTTTAGGAGGCGGCGCTGTGAGCGAGACGAACCTCGACCAGTTCAGGGAGGTGACCCCGAGCGGGACGTTCACCCTGCAGAACTCCTCGCTCCTGAAGGTCCGCCTCGACGGCAACGCGGTGCAGGCGAAGCTGGGCTCGATGGTCGCCTACCAGGGTGGGGTGCGCTTCGAACACAAGGGCGGGGGCCTCGGGCGCTTCTTCAAGAAGGCCCTCACGGGTGAGGGCGTCGACCTGATGGTGGCAGCGGGCACGGGGGAGGTCTTCCTTGCACACAACGCCCGCAAGATCATGATTCTCGACCTCGAGAACGAGGTGATGACCGTCAACGGCGACAACATCCTCGCCTTCGAGGAGGGCGTGGAGTGGGACATCGTCCCCCTTGCCGGAGCGGGAAGGCTCGCCGGCGGGGCGTTCAACGTGGTGCTGCAGGGCACGGGCAAGGTCGCCGTAA
>DASQWQ010000337.1:0-3836 GCA_035640175.1 Rubrobacter sp.
GGTCGACGGCTTCGCGCTGTACTTCAAGCTGATCGTCGCAGGGTCAGCCTTCTTCGCCGTGCTTGCGGCGGCCCGCTGGTCGGGCCAGACCGGCGACGCGCCTGAATATCTGACGCTAATCCTCTCCGTCGTGCTCGGTTCTACGCTCCTCGTCTCCATGCGGGACCTCTTCGGTATCTTTCTCGCGATAGAGCTGGCCACGATACCTTCCTACGCCATGGTCGCCTTCGACAGGAGCCGCCGCGAGAGCGCGGAGGGCGGGATGAAATACCTGATCACCGGCGTCATCGCCTCCTCCGTGCTGCTCTACGGCATCGTCCTGATCTACGGCGTCTCAGGGTCTGCGATGCTCTCGGACGTGGCAGACACGTTCACCGGCACCCTCACCCCAGTCGCCGTCCTCGGGCTCGTGCTCATGATCTCGGGCTTCGCCTTCAAGCTCTCGGCGGCGCCCTTCCATTTCTGGACCCCCGACGCCTATCAGGGAGCCCCGACGAGCGCGGCCGCCTTCCTCTCGGTGGGCCCCAAGGCTGCCACCTTCGCGATCCTTTTGCGAGTATTCCTCGAAGGCATGCCAGGGGCCGCGCCGACCTGGACGGCGGTGATGGCCTTCCTGGCGATCATAACTATGTTCGTCGGCAACCTCTTCGCCCTCAGACAGCGCAACGTCAGGCGGATGCTCGCGTACAGCTCGGTAGCCCACTCGGGATACATCCTGGCTGCCTTCGCGGCGCTCCAGGGGGGCGGGGTCGCGTTCGCCGTGCAGGCCGTCCTGATCTACGCGGCCGCCTACGCCGTTATGAACATGGGCGCCTTCCTCGTCATTGATCTCGTCGGCGAGGACACCAAGAGCTACAACGGGCTTGTCAGGACGAACCCCGGCGTGGCGGCGAGCATGGCCCTGTTCATGGCCGCGCTCGTCGGCATACCCCCGCTCTCGGGGTTCTTCGGGAAGCTCTGGATCATCATCGCGGGTGCCCAGTCGGGCTCGATCCTCGTCTACATCGTCGTGGGTGCGCTCGTCGTCAACACCGTCCTCTCCGTCCCTTACTACTTCGGCATCATCAGGAACATGATGCTCCAGGAGCCGACAACAGACACGGCGAGGGCGAAAGGAACCGGCGCCGTAAGGTTCTCCGTCTACGTGCTGGCCGTCCTTGCCACCCTGTTCGGCCTGCTCATCATCCCTCTCTCCGCACTGGTCAGAGCCTCAGGCCTGGCGTGAGGAACAGAGCACCGTATAAAGATCGCCCACTTCGTATTGGTCTGAGATTCGTGCCTGGTGTAAGCTAGGTTCATGCAAGCAGTCGTACTTGTCGGGGGGCAGGGGACCAGGCTGCGGCCTGTAACCTACGACATTCCAAAGTCGCTGGTGCCGCTCCGCAACCGTCCCTTTATGGGGTACATGCTGGACTTTCTGCGCGGTGCCAGTCTCGATGGCGCGGTGCTTTCTTTGGGGTACCTGCCAGACCTGATCCAGGCCTACCTCTGCGACAAGCAGGATCTCGATGGTTTCTCCGTGGATTACGCCGTCGAGGACCACGCCCTCGGGACTGCCGGCGGGATCAAGAACGCCGAAAAGTACCTCGACGGCGATACGCTGGTCGTCGTTAACGGCGACGTGCTCACGGGTATGGACCTCGCCAGGGCGATACAGGTGCACAAAGCCTCGGACGCCCTGGCCACCATAGTCCTGACGAGCGTAGAGGATCCCACGGCGTACGGCCTCGTCGAGGTCGACCATGAGATGCTGGTGCACCGCTTTATCGAGAAGCCGGCCGCCGATGAGGTGACGACGAACCTGGTCAACGCCGGCGTCTACGTGCTCGAGCCCGAGGTCCTCGCCATGATCCCGGCCGACCGCGAGGTCTCTATCGAGCGTGAGGTCTTCCCCGAGCTCCAGGAGAGTGGCAGGCTCAGGGCCCACATCACAAGCTCTTACTGGCGGGATATAGGGACGCCGCGCAGCTACCTGGCAGCTTCCCACGATGTCCTCTCCGGCGCCGTCGGCGCGCGTGAAGGTTTCGAGTACCTTGACGTCGACCCCTCGGTAAAGTGCGGCAAGAACGTCAAGCTCTTGCCTCCGGTCTCGATCGCCGGGGGGTGCAGGATCTCGGACCTCGCCACCATAGGTGGGCGTTCCTCGCTCGGAAAGGGCAGCGTCGTGGGGGAGGGGGCTGTGGTCGAGGGAAGCATCCTCCTTGACGGCGCCGAGGTAGAGGCTGGCGCTGTTGTGCGGGGTTCTGTCATAGGCCCGCGCGCTAGGGTCGGCAACAATTCCATCGTGCGCGGCCTCTCCGTGCTCGGCGCCGGTTGCGTGGTCGGTGAGGGAAACGTGCTCGACCAGGGCATCCGCGTGAATCCCGGCGTCGTCGTCTCGTCCCGCAGCTTGAGCTTTTAGCCTCCCCTACCGACAACTAAGAGGCACACCCAGCGGTCCGTGGAGGAGATCCCGGTGTACAGACCGCATCTCAACGTCCTCGCTGATCTCTTCTACCCCCAGCTATGCGTCGGCTGTGAGCGGCGGGCGAGCGACGTACTCTGCCGGACTTGCTTCGATGCACTCCCCCGTGTGGGCAGCCCCGTCTGCGGGCGTTGCGGGCTGCCGACCGCCTTCGGACGTTCGTATGCGAAGAGTGCAAGAAAGTCGACTTCGGTTTCGAGAGCGCGAGGGCGCCCTTGAAGTACGATGGCGTTGGAAAGCAGGTCGTCCACACCCTAAAGTACCGCGGCTACAAACGGGTGGTCGGGCGGCTTGCCGCGCCGCTGATGCTGCAGGTCTTGGGCGAAGGCCGCTTCGACGCCGTCGTGCCCGTGCCGCTACACCGTTCGCGCCTGAGGAAGAGGGGCTTCAATCAGGCCGAACTACTCGCCAGGGGCGTCGCAGAGAAGATGAAAGCAACCGTATCGGATACACTAGAAGTCGTGCACAGCTCAAGGGACCAGGTCGAACCCTCGGCGCCCCAGAGACGGGCCAACGTCGCCGGCGCCTACGCAGCCACAGAACCTCTGCGCGGCACGATCCTACTCGTCGAAGACATCTTTACCACAGGAGCAACCATGAGCGCATGCGCAGCCACACTCGTTCGGGCAGGCGCGGAAAAAGCCCACGCCCTGAGCTTGTGCAGGACGGTGTGAAGAAGCTAGTCAGCAAGTCAGCACGCTTAGGCCTTACGGCCTTCGCTTGTCAGCACTTCAGCACGGCGACTCCGCCGCCGATTGGCAAGTCAGCCAGGGTTGGCCCAGGCGAAAGCTGACAAGCTGAAATGCTGACAAGCGCCCGACAGGGCGCGTGCTGACAAGCTGCCGACCGAAGGGAGGCACATGGACATACTCATCAAGGGCCGCAACATCCCGGTGACGGAGGCTCTGGAGCGCTACGCTTGGGAGAAGGTGGAGCGGATCGCCAGGTTCTTCGACGACGAGCGCACCGCCTCGCGGGCCGAGGTAGAGCTCATCCACGAGCGGAACCGCGCCGTCTCCAAGCCTGAGGTTGCTGAGGCCACGCTGTTTATCAACGGATCTGTGCTGAAAGCCAGTGAGGCCTCCGAAGACATGTACGCCTCCATCGACAGGATGTCGGACAAGCTCGAGCGGCAGGTCAAGCGCTTCAGGGGGCGCCAGATCGACCGCTGGCATGGCCAGCTGAAGAATACGCCGGACGTGGTCCCCGACGACGCGCAACCGTTCGTCGTAGAGGAACAAGAGGAGATCGGGACGCGCATAGTGAGGACCAAGCAGTTTCAGATGAAGCCGATGGGCGCGGAGGAGGCTGTCCTCCAACTGGAGCTCCTCGACCATGACTTCTACGTGTTCACGAGCGCCGATACCGGTGA
>DASQWQ010000338.1:0-20335 GCA_035640175.1 Rubrobacter sp.
ACACGGTGTTGCTGGGTCAGGCTTTCGCCCATTGCCCAAGATTCCTGGCTGCTGCCTCCCGTAGGAGTCTGGGCCGTGTCTCAGTCCCAGTGTGGCTGATCATCCTCTCAGACCAGCTACGCATCGTCGCCTTGGTGGGCCATTACCCCACCAACTAGCTAATGCACCGCGGGCCCATCCCTCGCCGGATGGCCGAAGCTACCTTTCCTTACAGAGCCATGCGACCCTGAAAGCTTACGGGGTATTAGCCGGAGTTTCCTCCGGTTATCCCCCTGCGAGGGGCAGGTTGCCCACGTGTTACTCACCCGTTCGCCACTCTACTCACCCCGAAGGGCTTTCTCGTTCGACTTGCATGCCTAAAGCACACCGTCAGCGTTCGTCCTGAGCCAAGATCAAACTCTCCGAACTATACCATTCGGCGCCGAAGCGCCTTTAAGTAATGGTTGGTGCGGGCGCTACCCGCTCGGCGGTCCCTGATTACACTCCAGGACCGCAAAGAGTCAGTCTCGGCGGTTATAGACGGGTTCTCTACCCAATCTTTCACTGCTATCCAGTTTTCAAGGCCTCAAGCTCCTGCCTCTCGGCGGAGCCGACGGAATCTACCTACTGAAGGCGACTAAAACGCCCACCTTTCGGCGGGCCAGGAGAGCGCTCCCACTCTGTCGGGAGGTCTAACCTATGTGCCGCCCTCGATTTTCAAGTAGTTCCCCGTCATCAGCTAAGGAAGTATAGCATCAGCCTCCGAGGTGTCAATCCCGTTTGTGTGTTTTTCAAAGAGCGAGACGGGCGTAGCGGCGCTTGCCTACTTGGAGCACCTGGCCTTCGATCTCTCTACTAGGGAGCGAGAGCTGCTCGTCGCGCACGACCCTGCCGCCGACCCTCACGGCCCCGCCCTTTATAAAGCGGCGCGCCTCGCCGTTTGTCCTGGCAAAGCCGGCGAGCGTGATCAGGTCGACTATCCAGATCTCCTCCCGCGCAGGTAACCGGACAACAGGCGCATCGTCTGGCACCTCGCGGCGCACGACGACAGCATCAAAGAGCTTCTCGGCGCCATCCACGGCGAACTCCCCGTGGAACGTAGAGACCAGCGAGCGGGCCAGCTCGCGTTTCTGCTCGACAGGCTCGCCCTCCGGCATCGGCCTGTCGAGCAGAAGGGAGTAGTAATCGTCCATCAGGTGGTCGGGGATGCTCATGATCTTCCCGAACATCTCACCCGGCGGGTCTGTTACGCCTATGTAGTTTCCGACTGACTTGCTCATCTTGATCTTGCCGTCGGTGCCAACGAGAAGCGGGGTCGTGACGACGCACTGGGGGGTCTTACCGTAGTACTCCATCACTTGCCGGCCCATGAGCAGGTTGTAGAGCTGGTCTGTGCCGCCGAGCTCGACGTCGGCTTCTATCGCGACGGAGTCGTAAGCCTGCATCAGCGGATAGAGAAGCTCGGTCAGCGTGATCTGATCGTTCGCGGCGTAGCGCTTGCTGAAGTCGTCGCGCTCCAGTATGCGGGCTAAGGTCGTCGCCCTGGTCAGCCCTATAAGGTCTGCCATCCTTAGCGGCGCGAGCCACTCTGAGTTGTGGCGGACCTCGGTCCGACCGCGGTCGAGGATTACATACGCCTGCTTGAGATAGGTCCGCGTGTTCTCCTCGATCTGCCCCGGCGAGAGGATCGGACGCGTCTTCGAACGCCCGGAAGGGTCGCCGACACGTGCCGTGTAGTCCCCTATCACGAGCACAGCGGTGTGCCCCAGATCCTGGAAGGCACGAAGCTCCCTTAGTACCACAGCGAAGCCGAGGTGAATGTCAGGGGCCGTGGGATCTATACCCAGTTTTACCCGCAAAGTCTCGCCACCTGCGAGGCGGCGGTCGAGCTCCTCCCGTGGGATCACATCTACGGCGTTCCTGTAGATCGTTCGGCGCTCTCGAAAGGCCTTCATTAACAGATCGCAACCTTCTCGCAATACGAATGTAACCTGCCTCATCGTAGTGTAGTATACCGGCTCGATGGCCCGCACCTACCAGAAGAGAACGAGGCGGGGCGGGGGGGCCAGGGAGGCCCGGCGGCCGGTACGTCTACCCGAGCACAGCAAGGGATCTTCCCGCAAGAGGAGCCTGGCCTCGAGGATTCTGCACGGCATAGGCGTCTTTCTTCTGTGCGTGCTGGTCTCTGGGGCGGCGTTCGCGGCGGGCGGGTACCTGGGGCTCATAGAGAGCGTGCAGAAGCTGAATGAGCCGCGGACCTACGAGACCCATCCCACCTACATATACTCGGCCCCGCTCGGCGGCAACGAGGACTCGCGGCGCGTAATCGGAACCATATTCGAAGGCCAGAACCGCAAGACGGCTTCGCTTTCGGAGATGCCGCCGCACCTGCTCGACGCCGTGGTCGCCAAAGAAGACGAGCGCTTCAGAGAGCACGGCGGCGTCGACCTCTGGGGGATCATGCGCGCTCTCTGGGTCGACATCAGGGCCGGGGAGGCGGTGGAGGGTGCCAGCACCATCACCCAGCAGTACGTAAGAAACGCCTACCTCTCGCAGGACCGTTCGATCAGCAGGAAGATCAAAGAAGCTCTCATCGCCATAGAGGTGGAGCGCAAACAGGACTCGAAAGACCAGATCATCGCCGACTACCTGAATACCGTCTACTTCGGTAACAATGCCTACGGGGTGGAGGCGGCCGCCGAAACCTACTTCAACAAGTCGGTCGAGGATCTGAGCATCGCGGAGTCTGCGACCCTGGTCGGGCTCCTGTGGTCTCCGTCAATCCTCGGAGAGGACCGCGATGGAGCGCAGTATCAGCGAGACCTCGTACTGACGAAGATGTTCGACACAGGCTATGTCCCGAGCCGGGACTACAACCAGGCTCTCGAGGAGCGACTGCCTGAGGCCTGGCCTGCCAACACGCCGACTAGGTCGGGGTTCACAGGGCCTGCGCTCACCCGCGACTTCGCGCAGTACACGCATGACGAACTCATACGGCGTTACGGCGTGCATACCGTTCTCGAAGGCAACCTCAGCGTCTACACCACCATAGACCTAAATGAGCAGGTCGCCGCCCACGAAATCGCCTACGGACCTTCCGGGTACCTCCCCGCGGCGGACGACCCCGACCTCGCCCTCGTCTCCATAGAGCCAGGGACCGGCCGCATAAAGACTATGGTCGGCGACAGGGACGAGAACTCCCAGTTCAACCTCGTCACCCAGGGCAGGCGCCAACCCGGCAGCTCGTTCAAGCCGTTCGCCCTGATCGCAGCCTTGGAGCAGGGCATCGATCCCAATACTAGGTACGTCTCGGAGAAAAAAGAGTACAAGGTCGACGTCGGCCTCGATAAACCGGAGACGTGGGAGGTACAGAACTACGACGGCATCGTGCGGGGTGAGATCAGCCTGAAAGAGGCACTCTGGAGGTCGGATAACACGGTGTTCGCGGACCTGGTGCTGAATGCTGGTGGCCGTGGCCTGAAAAACGGACCGGAGAAGATCGCGGACGTCGCAAGGAGATGCGGGATCACCACGCATCTCCCCGAACATCCCAAGCCTTCCATCGTACTCGGCGCGTACGAGGTTTCTCCCCTCGACATGGCATCGGCCTACGCAACGATTGCGAACGACGGACGCAGGGTCGAACCGACCGCGATTTCGAAGGTGGTAAGCAACGAGGACGACGACGATGGGAAGGTACTGTACGTGGCACCCGAGCATCCTGAAGGCAAGCAGGTAATATCCGAGGACATAGCCAACGAGGCGACCGGGATCATGATAGGAGACGTCACAGAAGGTATAGCGAAGGATGCCTACCTGGGAGACCGCCCGGTCGCTGGCAAGACGGGTACGAGCGAGAACTTCTTTGACGCCTGGTTTATAGGCTTCACTCCCGAACTGGTTACGGGCACGTGGATGGGCTACGCCGAAGGCGGGCAGACCCTCGAGTACGTCCTCGAATACGCCCGGAAGTTACACGGCCTGCCAGGCGGCATCACCCCGGCCGAGATCTGGAAGACATACACGCAAATCATCATGAGAGGTGAACCAATCCAACAGTTCGACGGCGTCGAGATACCCGAAAAAGTAGACCACACCGCAGCTCCCGAACCCGGCGCGAAGAACGATCCCGATGATCCACGTAAACGCGCGCCCGCGGGCCCGGGAGCCCGCGAGCGGGCGCCAGAACCTCGTCGGGCCGCAGCGCCGGCGAGCGCATCGGCATCCAGCGTCGCTCCTTCGAGAGCCAGACATTCTCGGGCCCGAGGAGTCGGAGCCGGGCGTTACAGGGACGCGCCTACCAGCGCTAGCGCCGCCCTTCGATAGGCTTTGGCGGCACGGAGACGTGTTCGTCTCCGTCGACCAGATAACGGTACGGAAGGTCGGTCCCGCGTGTTATGCCGATCCTGGTGGTCTCGACGACACCCTCAGGCGGCGCACCTCCGTCCGAGATAGTCAGACTACCTGAGGTGAGATCTTGCCCGTCGTAAGCCAGGTCGACGCCGAGGGCCTGGGTCAGGCGTCCAGGGCCGTTGCAAAGGTCACGCCCGCGACCCCGACGCCGCTCCATCAAATCTTCGCCGGCTGAGGGGCGTAGCGCTCTGATCAAAACGGCGCTCCCGACGCCCTCGGGCTCGCAGACGACGTTGAGTAGTTTGTGCATGCCGTAGGAGAGGTAGACGTAGGCGATGCCGGGCGGGCCGAAGATGCTACGGTTGCGCATCGTCGGCCCTTTGTAAGCGTGGCATGCCGGGTCCTCGGGACGATATGCTTCTGTCTCGACGATCACGCCTGCTGTCCGTCCCTCGGGGGTGTCGCGGGAAAGGACGCAGCCGAGAAGGTCGACCGCGACCTGCCTGGGATCCCTGTCGTAGAAAGCGGCCTTCAGAACATCTTCGGAGATGCCTGCTCCCCGGTAAGGTCTGTTATGCGGCGGGAGAGTTCGTCGAGGTCGAGCCCGGCCTCGGAGCGGATGGAAGATTTCAACAGGGGGCGGACCTGGCCGATCTGGAGCTGCAACTCGCGCAGCAGCTCCGCCGACCCGCTCTCCACGCCGACCATGTCCCTGAGGATCGTCCCCTCCGTCCGCCCCGCGACTAGTGGCTCGGGCAAGCCGTCGACGTAGACGAGCGTGCGACGTCCGCTTCCGCGGTCCTCTTCTATCGGGACGAGGGCCACGATATTATCAGCCCTTACGTACTTTCCGAATCCGAGGGTGACGATACGGTCCGCTATAACCTTCATCTCGATAGAATCTCCATCCTACGAACCCTTATAACATCCCAGCCGGTTCTCTGCGACCCGTCAGTCCGGCCGGACCGCCAGAGGCTACTGGACGACGCAATCCGAACTCTCTCCCGAGGCGGGGAACGCGTGGGCTAGTGCGTCCGCGGTCAGGCGGGCGCGGTGCCTGTAGCCCTCCGAAGTGTAGTGGGTCCCGTCAGAGATAAACCAGCTATCTTCTGCCAGCGAAGCCCAGTCGAAGACCCGCATGTTCGGGTACTTTGCGCAGGCGTCTACAACGGTGCGGTTCCAGTGCCGCATGTTGTCCTCCGAGTAGGGTCCGGTATCGAGCAGCGACTTCACAGTGATCCACAACACCGGCTGATCGCCAATCACCCGCATCATCCGCCTGATCCTGGCCTCCAGCCCCACCATCGAACCCACGTAGACGTTAGCGGTGTCGTTGCTGCCGAGTGCGATCACCCAGCATCCCTGGAAGCCATTCGCCTTCAGTTCACGGGCTAGCGTGTAGCCACTGGCCTGTTTCTCCGATAGCGTCTCGACAATCGACCTGGCGCCCGAGATCTCGAAGTACTGCGACGTAGCGCCGACCCGCGCGTACTGCGCCCCGAGGCGGTGGCCGCGATCGGGCAAATAGTTGGGCAAGACCATGCCTTCCGACGTAGAGTCGCCGATGTAAGCAACCGAGTTGCAGGAGGACATGACGGGCGACGCAGCCTTTCGCGACCCCGGCTCTTGTGACGCTGGCTCTCGTGCCTGAGTGGAGGTACGTGCCGCAGCCTCCGATAACGTTTTCTTCGGTGACGTAGCTTCCGGGGTAGGAGTTGTGCTCGGAGAAGCGGCCGTGTGGTGTGTGGAGACATTGGGATGCACTGGCCCCTTTTCGGGACGAGCGGAAAGCCCACTGGTCTGTGCGCGTGGGCTGACCATCCCGGTCAGGCCGGCGCAATCCAAGGCAAGGACGGCTACCGCTACCACAGAAATCATCCCGGTGAGAAACGACCGCCGCGGAAGATAACTTCCTCGCGGGGTGTCCCCTCTACGCGTGAGCCTTGATCGGCCCTGCGTCCAGATCCGTCCTATGGCGCCGCGGCGGATGGGTTCCTCGAAAAACTGCCAGGAGAGGGCGGCAACGACGATTGTCGCAGCCACCTGGAGCACTTCGAGGGAAAGGCTTGCCCTCTGCTGCGGACCCGGTGCGGTGAGCACGATGATCGGGTAGTGCCACAGGTAGATGCCGTACGAGCGCACACCGAGCCAGCGCAGCGGTGACCAGCCAACGGCCACGCCAAGCCAGCTTGCGGGATGTACGAGGGCGGTCAATAGCAGGACGGTCGCCACCGAAAGGAGCACGATCCCACCGTTGTACAGAAACGGTGAGTACTCGCTCGTCCGCCAGATCAAGAGCCCTATCACGACCAACCCGACGACCCCGGCTCCGTCCATCAAGAGGCGGCCTCGAAGGTTTATGCGGTCGGTGCGAAGCTCGCAGCTCGGCCACACCATGGCCAGGGCAGCACCGATGAGTAGACCAAAGGCTCGGGTGTCGGTTCCTTCGTAGACACGCGTCGGGTCGACGCCAGGCTGGTAGATCAGGGCCATGGCGGCGGCAGAGAGGGCTGCGCCAGCTAGGGTCAGAGCGGCCAGGGTGTAGCGGCCCGGGAGGTAGCGCAAGCCGAGCCAGAGCAACCAGGGCCAGATCAGATAGAACTGCTCCTCCACGGCCAGGGACCACAGGTGATCGAGCGGCGGCGGTGGCCCGAAGCGGGCGAAGTAGGACGCCTCGCGGATGATGTTCCACCAGTTGCTCACGTAGCCAACGGCAGCCAGCACATCTCCCCGGAGGCCTGGGAGCAGGGACCGATCCAGCAACGTAACCCACGCCACCACAACCGCGAGCATCAGGAAAAGGGCGGGCAGGAGCCGCCGCGCCCTCCTGAGCCAGAAGTCACCGAGCCGGAGGCTCCCTACGGCCGCTCGCTGGCCGAGAAGCAAATCTGTTATCAGGTAGCCGCTCAGGGTAAAGAACACACCAACGCCGAGCAGGCCCCCTGGTGCCCAGGCCGGATTCAGGTGGTACGCGATCACGGCAAGCACCGCAATGGCCCGCAGCCCGTCGAGGCCTGGCATGTAGCGCTGGGAACTCCCGACCGGCTTAGGCATGATGCCCTCCCCAAGCCCTGATAAAGCACGGGCCGATACTCACCCTGACCACCCCGAGCGTCCTATCAGGGCCGCAGGGTATAAAGAGTCGGCCATCCGATTCCTTAAGGAGTGCGCTACGGCTCCGGCCCCTCCACTCTACTACAACGGCTCCGTATGGGTCCCCATTGTATCCACGATCTCTGCGAGGATGGCAGTGTGTCCAGAGAAAATTGTTCTGGAGCACAAATTGTAGCGTGGCGCATCCTCGCCAAACCCAGTATATTCCTGGCTGTGCGGCTTGACGACAGAGCCAGAAAGCTGGAAGGCGAGAGGATCGAACTTCGGCGCCACGCCCGCGAGAACTTCCACCTCTACGCGGAGTGGTACGGGGACCTGGAGATCTGGCACCTGACGAGTTGGGCGCCATCACCCCTAAACCGTTCGGCGGTCGAGAGGTTGTTCGAGGACAGGGAGCTCTCCAAGACGGACGACTCTTTCGCTATCCACATCAGGGGCGATGACGAGCCTATAGGTGTGATCAGCCTCATGAACAAGAGCGAGGCCAACGAGTCGGCGGAGCTCTCCGTGATCGTTGGTCATCAGGACGACCGCCACCGGGGTTATGGGACAGAGGCTATCGACCGGCTGTTGCGCTACGCCTTCGAGGAGCTTGGACTCAACCGCATCGGTCTTAGCGTCTTCGATTTCAACGAGGAGGCCATCTCGGCCTACGAGAAACTAGGCTTCGTGGTAGAGGGGCGCTTCCGCCAGGCCATAAAGCGCCGCTCCGGCTTTCACGACGCCATCCTCATGAGCATCCTGAAGTCGGAGTGGGAGCCTAGGTCCTGACGCGTGCATCGAACTCGACTTCGAGCATGTTGAGGATACGCCCGACCTCAGCATCCGCCTCTTCGTCAGTCAGGGTCTTCTCACCCTGAAACGTGAAGCCGAAGGCCACACTCTTCCGCCCCTTTGGGACGGGACTTCCTGTGTAGACGTCGAAGACGCGCACCTCGGTCAGCAAGGGGCCCGACGAGTCCTGAACCAGGCGCAACATATCGCCTACCGGTACACGCTCTTCGACGATGACGGCCAGATCCCTGGCGACGGCTGGAATATTGACGAAAGGTTCGAACCGCGGCCCAGGATCAGGGTGGCACAGGACGGGATCCAACTCAAGAGCAGCGACGGGCCAGCCGTGCAACTCGAACCTCCCGACTACCTCAGGATGTAGCTCCCCCACCCAGCCAACCTCTTTCTCACCGACCAGCACCACCGCCGAGCGTCCGGGATGCAGATACGATCTCGCCGCAGGCATGAAACGAGCGCCAGGCACCAGCCGCTCGACAAGGCCCTTCGCCTCGAAGAAACCGGCTTCGACCTCAGGAACGTTCCAGCCGGCAGGGCGCACGGTGCCGGCGAGCAAGACGCCGATCCTGCCGGCCTCACGCACGCCCATGAGCCCGCCGATGTCTTGCACATCGAGCTCGCCCGTCATGCGGAACCGCAGCGCGGCCTCTCGTAGGTCGTCCCGCGGGACGTCTGCGAAGAACACGTTCCCGAGCTCGAATAGTGCCCCGCCTCGCGCCCCGAAGGCCCTGTTGCGGGCCGTAGCGTCGAGCAGCCCCGGAAGCATGCTGGTTCTTAGATAGCCGCCCTCGGCGCTAAGGGGGTTCTCTAGCCTGACGGCCCCATCGTCCAGGCCGAGGTCATCCGTCCAGCGCTCAGGGCCGAATGGGTAGGTAATAGCCTCCGAGAGTCCAAGGTCCGCGAGCAGACGCCTGAGCACGCGCGTCTTTTGCTGCGCCGCCGTAAGCGCCCCTGGTTGCGGAACGGCGGGCAGCCTCTCTGGCACCCTGTCGAGCCCGATGAGCCGTCCGACCTCCTCGACGAGGTCGGCCTCGCGGCGGAGATCCCTCCTGAAGGTGGGAACGGTAGCCCACAACCTTCCGTCTTCCCGCTCGACCTCGCACCCCAGCGCCTCCAGACGTTCAGCCGCCTCATCCGGCTGCACGGGCATGCCAAGCAGGAGTTCGGCCCGGCCGAGCCGTAGCGGTACACCCCAGGGCTCCACGGGCTCAGGGTAGTGGCTGAGGGTGTCATCGGCGGGCGTTCCGCCCGGAGCTTGCTTGAGCAGGGCACTCACCCGATCCATCGCGTACGCCACCATGTTCGGGTCGAGGCCGCGTTCGAAGCGGCCGGAGGCATCGGTGCGCAGGCCGAGTTTCTGAGAGGTCTGAAGGATGTTGCGCCCTTCGAAAGTGGCGACCTCGATGAGGGCGTCCGTGGTCTCCTCCCCCACCTCGGCGTCCTCGGCACCCATCACCCCGGCGATCACGAGCCCGCGCTCCTCGTCGGCGATCACGAGCGTCTCCTCGTCGAGCGAGCGCGTGGAACCATCGAGAAGTGTGATCTTTTCGTGCGCCCGCCCCCGTCTGACGACGATGCCCTCACGCACCCTGGCTGCGTCGAAGGCATGGATGGGCTGTCCGGTCTCGAGCATTGCGTAGTTGGTCGCGTCCACGATAGCGTTTATGGGTCGCATGGCGGAAGCGTAGATCCTGCGCCGCATCCAAAGCGGCGCCTCCTGCCCAGGCTCGAGGTCCGAGATGCGCCGCAGATCGTAACGCGGACACAGGTCCTCGGCCTCGACCCTGAGTCCGAAGTCGTGGGTCGGCTTCCCTCCCGCTTCCAAGGACGGTTCGGGGATTCTGTAGTCAGTCTTCAGTATCGCAGCGAGCTCCCTGGCCACCCCGATCATGCCCCACAGATCGGGCCTGTTCGGGGTAACGTCGATGTCGAGAACGGTCTCCCCAACGGGGAAGTAGTCGGCAACAGGACGCCCGACCTCGTAGGAATCGTCGAGCAGCAGGATCCCCCCGTGATCCTGCGAGATTCCGAGCTCGCGCTCGCTCATCATCATCCCGTAGGACGCGAGGCCGCGCAACTTCGCCTCTCTAAGCCTCGTCCCGTCTGACAACATGCTGCCTGGAAGTACGACGGGTACGCGGGCGCCGGGGTAAGGGTTCGGGGCGCCGGCCACGATCTGCACCTCCCTGCCCCCGAGGTCGACCTTCGCCACAGAGAGCCTGTCGGCGTTGGGATGCGGCCCGAACTCGACCACCTCGCCCACGACGACCTCGCCCTCCATCACACCGAAGCGGTAGACGCCGTCGATCTCCTGGCTGCGGAGGGAAAAGAGCTCAACGAGCTCATCGGCGGAAAGGTCGTAGTCGAGGTACTCGTGTAGCCAGCTTAACGGAACGCGCAAGGTGATCCCCTTCTAGAACTAAAACTGACGCAGAAAGCGGAGGTCGCCCTCGAAGAACAGGCGAAGATCGGGGACACCGTACTTGACCATCGCCATCCTGTCAGGACCCATCCCGAAAGCGTAGCCAGTGTACTCCTCAGGATCGTAGCCGACCTCCTCGAGCACGCCCGGGTCTACCATCCCGGCCCCGAGCATCTCCAGCCACCCAGCGCCTTTGCAGACCTTGCAACCGGGGTCGGTACCGCCGCACACAAAACAACTCACGTCGAGCTCGACGCTCGGCTCGGTGTACTGGAAGTAGCTGGGACGGAGCCGGATCTCGACGTCATCCCCGAAGACGTACCTGGCCATCGCGGCGAGCGTCCCCTTCAAGTGCCCGAGCGTGAGGCCCCTGTCCACCGCAAGGCCCTCGACCTGGTGGAACATCGGCGTGTGCGTCGGATCGGAGTCCCGCCGGTAGACGCGTCCGGGACACACAATGTAGACGGGCGGTTCCCGAACGAGCATCGTCCTGATCTGCACCGCCGAGGTATGGGTCCTCAAAGAGAGACCTTCATCCAGAAAGAAGGTGTCCTGCATGCTGCGCGCGGGATGCCCCGGCGGTATCCCCAGGGCCGTGAAGTTGAAGTAGTCGGTCTCGACCTCGGGCCCCTCGGCGACGCGATAGCCCAGGCCGACGAAGAAGTCGACGACGTGGTCTATTACCCTCTGGGATGGGTGCAGGTGACCCCTCGGGAATGGGACACCAGGCAGCGTAACGTCGACCGCCTCGGCCTCCAGACGCTCCCGCCGTTCGCGCGCAGTGACCTCTTCGGTCCTGGAGCCGAGGGCGGCTTCGATCTCGCGCGAGGCGAGGTTCGAAGACCTGCCGACCTCCTTGCGCTCCTCGGGCGATAGGGTGCCTATACTCTTCTTTATCTCCGTAAGCTCAGCGGAGCGGCCGAGAAATCGTACGCGGACGTCTTCGAGATCGCCGGTTGAAGTGCTGGAGGAGACGGCCGAGAGTGCCTCAGACTTCAACTGTTCAATGCGCTCGCTCACCGTCATAGTGGGCGATTATGGTAGCACACGCGAATACGCCTCGTAGAGCAGGATCGACGCCGCCACAGACGCGTTGAACGAGGGCGCCAGCGAGGGTATACCGACCTGTATCTCGCAGGCTCTGACGACTTCTTCGGGTAGCCCTGAGCCCTCGGCGCCGATACAGACTACGAGCCTGCCGCCAGGCAGAGACCCGGGCGTGCCCCGTGCCTCGGGGACAGCCGCAACGAGACCGAAACCGGCGCCTCCTGCCTTGGCCAAGAAATCCACGGACTCGAGCTCCCGCGCCACAGGGGTGTGGAAGATGGACCCCATTGACGCCCTGACCGACTTTGGATTGTAGAGGTCGGCGGAGCCTCTGGAGAGGGCGACACCAGCGCCGAACGCGTGAGCCGAGCGGATGGCCGTACCGACGTTCCCGGGGTCCTGAACCCCGTGCAACAACACGACGCGCCGCACAGAGGCCAGCAGTTCGGTGGCGGTTACGTCCAGAAAAGGGAAGACCCCGACCGGTCCGGACGGGGTCTTGAGCGTCGAAACGCGACGCAACTGGTCCACTTCATCGAAGACCTGTAGAGGATCGATGGGGGCCTCCTCGAGGAAAGCATTCCCCTCGGCGAGGAAGAGACGTTCGGCCTCACGATGTTTTTTGGTCTTGAGCCTCGCGGCTCGCTTTAAGGAGATCGCCGGGGTACCCGGCATCCCTTGGCTACTCGTCTCTCCTCGCGGCCTTCTCGACATCGCCGACGGTGATGCGCCCGCCCTGGCCCGTTCCCTCCACACTGGCCAAGTCTACGTTCAACTCCTCGGCCTTGCGCCCGGCGGCTTCGGTCGCCTCGATATCGTCCTCCGAAGTTTCTACCTCTTCCGCTTCCTCCACCTGCTCTGCAGGTGCCGCGGGCGTGCGGCTGGCGGATGAGATGGGCTGTTCCGGCTCGGTGCTTCGCTCCACCTCGACCCGCCGGTCGACCGGTTTTCCGTCCAGGGCGTTCTTCGCCTGGGCCACTATGGCGCCGAAGATCTCGGGTTCCGTGACGGCGAGGTCGGCCAGGATCTTACGGTCGAGGTCTATCTCGGCGAGCCTCAGCCCGTAGATGAGCCTGGAGTAGGACAGGTCGTGCTCGCGGGCGCCGGCGTTGATGC
Source organism: Rubrobacter sp. (assembly GCA_035640175.1). Taxonomy (GTDB): domain Bacteria; phylum Actinomycetota; class Rubrobacteria; order Rubrobacterales; family Rubrobacteraceae; genus Rubrobacter_D. The sequence continues at coordinate 12,824 of DASQWQ010000338.1, forward strand.
GTTGGATCCAGAGGGCCCTGAAGTCCCTCTTGCGTTGCTTGCGTCCCTCGTAGGCGTAGACGCCACTCTTCCAGACCTGCTCCTTGGCCCGCTTGTACGAGGTGTGCTTGGTTCCGCGATAACCCTTCGCCTGTTCCAGGACCTTGCGGCGCTTTTTGCGGGCGTGTCCGCTGCGCGCGGTGCGTGCCATGCTACCTCTCCCCTAGAAGGCGCTTGAGCTTCTTCTCGTCCGAGCGGGTAAGGTCGGTCTCCGTATTGAGCCGCCGCTTCTGCTTCCGGCTCTTCTTCTCCAGCATGTGGTTGTGGCCGGCGCGCCAGCGCTTGAGCCTGCCCTTCTTGCGCACCTCGAAGCGCCCGGCAGCGCCCTGGTGGGTCTTCATCTTCGGCATGTGTCCTCCGCGTTTCGTTTGGTCTGTCCACCTGCGAAGAGGCTCGCGGCACGCGAGAAAGAGCCGTTTCGCCTCTCTCTGTCTATCGCCAGGCTAGTGTATCAAACTGTTGCTTATCTGCGAGCCGCCCTCTCCCTGCGTCCGTTGGACTGGGGTCTCCGCCTGGGAGGACTCCTTTTTCGGGGTCATGACCATTACCATGTTGCGCCCGTCCAGGTTGGGCTGACTCTCTATACGTCCCAGACCGTCGAGGTCGCTAGCGAGCCTCCTCAAAAGCCTCTCTCCAAGCTCGGGATGCTGCACTTCGCGTCCGCGGAACATAATCGTGACCTTCACCTTGTCACCGCCGCGAAGAAAGCGTTCGACGTGGCCGCGTTTGGTATTGAAATCGTGGTCGCCTATCTTCGGCCTGAGCTTTATCTCCCGCACGTTGACGTTGACCTGCTTTTTGCGGGCCGCCTTGCGGGCCTGCTCTTTCTGGTACTTGAACTTGCCGTAGTCCATCATGCGAACCACGGGGGGGTCGGCGTTCGGGGCTACCTCTACGAGGTCGAGGTCGGCCCTCTCACCGTAATCCATAGCCTCGCGGATGTGCTTGATGCCAAGCTGTTCGCCAGCGGCCGAGATCAAACGCACCTCGCGCGCCCGGATCTGACCGTTTATTCGGGGTTCTTCTTCAGTCGCTACTGCGCACCACTCCTCTCGAGATCGAGTTTTCGGGGCCGTTCGTCCACCGCGGACGATAAATCTGCTCGTGCGCCGGACGGACGCGGACCCCAACTACAAGTGTAATTATACCGCGGTCCCGAGTCTGGTGTCTATGCGGCACTACTCACGCGAGCGGACCTCGCTGGAGACGGCCTCTGCGAAGTCACCCAGCGCCATCTCCTCCTGCTGCTTCTCCCCGCGCCGTCGCACGTTGACACTACCCTCCTCGACCTCCCTGTCTCCGACTATGAGGAGGTAGGGGATCTTCTGTCGCGAGTTGTCCCTGATCTTCTTCTGCATGCTGTTCTGCGAGTCGTCGACCTCGACCCGCAGATCGAGCTTCTCCTGCACCCCGCGAGCGTAATCCAGATGCCTGTCGGCTACGGGGATGACTACGGCCTGCACAGGGGAGAGCCAGACGGGGAAGGCGCCTGCGTAGTGCTCGATCAGGACCGCCATGAACCTCTCTGTAGAACCGGTGACAGCCCTGTGCAAAAGCACGGGCGTATGCGCCTTACCGTCCTCACCGATGTACTCGCAACCCAGCCTGGCTGGCTGGATGAAGTCGACCTGGATCGTGGAGAGCTGCCACTCGCGCCCGAGCACGTCTTTGGCTATAAAGTCGGCCTTCGGGCCGTAGAAGGCCGCCTCCCCGGCCTCCTCGTCGTAGGCGATTGCGGCGGTGTCGAGAGCCTCGCGCAGCTCCTTCTCGGCCCGCGACCACTTGGCGTCGTCGGCGACGTACTTGGCCGCGTCCTGGTCGCGCAAAGAGAGCTGGACGCGGTAGTCGGAGAAACCGTAGGTATCGAGGACGTCCCTGACGATCTCCAGCGCCCGCGCGAACTCGTCCTGGATCTGATCCTCCGTGCAGAAGACGTGCGCGTCGTCCTGGGTCAGGCTACGCACCCGGGTGAGCCCTGTGAGCTCCCCGCTCTTCTCGTAGCGGTACAGCGTCGCGAACTCCGCGTACCTGAGCGGGAGATCGCGGTACGAGTGGGACCTAAAGTTGTAGAGCGTCATGTGGCTGGGGCAGTTCATGGGCTTGAGCCTGTAACGTGTCTCGCCGTCGATTATCGGTGGGAACATCGAGTCCCTGTAGTGCTCCAGATGTCCCGACTTCGCGAACAGGGCCTCGTTGACCAGGTGCCCGGTCCACACGTGCTCGTAGCCGTGGCGCGTCTGGACCTCGCGCACGTAGTCTTCCATAAGGTGCCGCATCATCTCTCCCTTGGGCAAGAAGAGCGGGATGCCGGCTCCTGTATCGGGCGAGAACGTGAACAGCTCGAGGTCCTTGCCGATCTTGCGGTGGTCCCGCGCCCTCGCCTCATCGAGGCGCCTGAGGTAAGCTTTCAGTTCTTTCTCCGTCGGCCACGCCGTGCCGTAGACGCGGGTGAGCATCGGGTTCTTCTCCTCGCCGCGCCAGTAGGCCCCTGCTATGTTCTGCAGCTTGAAGGCGCCTAGCCTGCCCGTGCTAGGGACGTGCGGGCCGCGGCACAAATCGAAGAATTCTCCCTGCTTGTAGACCGAGATCTCACCGTCTTCCAGGCCTTCGACGAGCTCCGTCTTGTAGGGGTTGTCCACGTAGAGATCCTCAGCCTCGGCCTTGGAGACCTCCTCGCGCTCTATTGGGAGGTCCCGCGCGACGATCTCGCGCATCCGCTCCTCGATGCGCGGCAAATCCTCGTCAGTGAGACGTCCTGCTACCTCGATGTCGTAGAAGAAGCCGTTCTCTATCGGCGGGCCGATGGTCAGCTTGCTGCCTGGATAGAGCTCCACGATGGCCTGCGCCATCGCGTGCGCAGTCGAATGCCGCAACACTTCGAGGCCCTCGGATGAGTCACTTGTAACGACTTCGAAATCTCCTCCACCGTTCAGCGGTGCATCGAGGTCGATCAAGTTCCCATCCAATTTTGCCACGACCGCGTCTCGGGCGAGGCGTTTACCTATCTTCTCAGCGACGTCTCGGGCCTTCTCGCCCGGCTCTATCTCCAGTTGTTTACCGTCGGGTAGCTTGACGGAGGCCATTTGTGCACCTTTCTCGGCAAGGGTGGGTAAGGAGAAACGCGGGGATAGCTAGGTAGTTCGGCGCGGGGCGCTGGCGAAATTCGCGCAGCGTGGTGGGCGAGAGTGGATTCGAACCACTGACCGCTTTCGCCTTAAAGCTCTACGATACTTTTCCATAACTTCCCCAAGTTTACACGATCGCGCATAGACAGCATAGTATCGGCCGACATGAGTTCCCCGACCTTTCAGGTTATTTACTCTGGTCGCCACACGGTTGATGCACGACGTTGCTGCTGGCTCGACTCCTTCCCCGTCACTTCCGAAAGAGGTCTCCATTGTGGGCTACATCGCGCTCCTTGCCATCCGTAGCATCTTCGACGTGTAGCCCCGTCCGCTACACCCGAGGCGCATGAGGCCGCAAAGCGGTGATTCTGGTGGAGGAGGCTGAATCGGCACTTGCGTGGCCCCGCAAGCCCCGAGAAACGTTAGCAGGGACACAGCCCTCGATCTCTCAGCGCTGATCGGCGAGCTTGCGGGATTGAAGGGAGAGGCTACCCTTGGCTCACCGATCTGGAGTGCGCCGCCCCGTGGCGCCCGTCGGAGGCCACGCACCCGGAGGTGGAGGCGGCGCTCGTAGAGGTTACGTGAAGGGTGCGTCTGACCGCGGGCTGTGAACACTTGGGAACGGAGGACGGAGAGCAGGAGTAAAGACCCAGGGAAGATGCCAAGCAGCTCTTACGGATCACCACGTGCGTAAGGTGGGGAGCGCGGATGTGGTGGGGCTTGAGGTGAACCTGCAGGCGGCAGCACAGGAGCGAGGCATGGACCACCACAGCCCTTACCTGGCGGCGCTGGTGGACTCTATGGAGGTAGCGGGCTGGATATAGCAAGACCTCGGCGCAGACTCCCTCGGCCGCTGCGACGTGGGAATGTCGGTGCGCCGGATCACCAAGCAGGGCACAGAGATGCTGCACGAGGTCATGGCAAGACTTGTCCGCTATCCAGGGTTTCCTATCCAGGAGCACGCATCTTGACCCAACGCCACAACATGTAGTGTTGGGATCTATGCTTATGATCGGACGGCGTAGCTTTCCGCTGGTTTGGTAGAACGGTTCATGCAGATGGCTGAATCTCGACTTCGGAGAATTTTCCTTCCACGCACTTGGCTGAACAAGGGCAAAAAGAGAATGAACGCGGCGGCTCAGGCCACCGACTCCTCGACCACGTTCGCTCGCCCTCGTCCTCACGACACCACTCTACATGGCTAGCGTCTTCCAAACGTTACGACAAACGTTACGAGGATCGTTTCCTCGACCAGGAAAAGTCGATCTACCGAAAATCCACCTATCAAGAAGGTGCGCGATGTATGCTTGTATTCACGAACCCGACAGCGGATTTTTCGGCGGGGTGTGCGCTCCCGATCATCGCCCGCAGTTTTCTTGTGACCCCCACCATCACCCTGCCATTCGCGAATGGTACTGTGCCAGCACCCGTGTCCGGTGGTTCTCACCACAGCGCATCTTTATTCACCGCTCCAATACCATGAGCCTAGCAAGAAGGTGCAGGGTGAAGAATAGGCCCCTATCGCCGCGCAGAGGGACCAGGTTATGCATGATGGGAGAGATGGGCTTCGGAGAATCTACCTTCCCCGGAGGCGGGTGCATGAAGTGGCGGGAAGGCCCTAACCGCCCGTTTAGATGCCACCCCGGCGAGGACCTAAGGCTCTCTCGCAATTGCTCTTGGTCCGGTCGTCGCGGTGTATGGTCTCCACCTTGTCGAAGCCACCCCCGCAATCTATGTAATCCACCCCGTCTGTGTCACGCGCGTAGATAAGGTCGTTGCCCGCCCCAGCGTCCACATCGTCGTCGCCTTCGCCAGGGAAGATTTCGTCGTTGCCGCTGCCGCCTTCGATCTCGTCGTCCCCGCCGCGTCCCTTGAGGCGGTCGTCTCTGTCGGTCCCCACGAGCGTATCGTCGCCGCCGGTACCGGTAAGGACCTCCGCCAAGGCTTCGTGCCCGGCCAATAGCGCCCCGACCATCACTACCATCACCGCGAGCAAGATGTATAGCTTAGTCATCCGACTCCCCCAAGGCTACGTGGAGCTTGTGTTGCTCGTCTTCTTTAGGACTTACCTACAAAGAAAACTTGCGGCATACTCCGGTTTGCACATCTTTTGTGATGGTCTTACTTTAGTTCTGTTTTGTCAACAAAAATATAGTCATGGGCGCAGATTTTCTCGAAATTGTTTCGAACTTCTCAGAATTTAAACTGACTATGGAGGACCATGGGCCTGAGACTGGCACCACGTTCGGAGGATAGGGCGTTAACAGCGCTGCTCCGGGCGCCAGTGAGTGTGCGGTTTTTTATGAGTGGGGTGTTTTGGGTCAACCAACGCAAGAGGGTGCCGCGGGGGATGGTGGAGAGCCAATTGGGTAGTGTCTAGTTGGGAGTCTCTGCCTCTAAGGCCCGAACATGCCCTGCTCGTCCGGCCTCCCCCAGCGTCCATCGCTCCACCCGATACCTATAGAAGGAATCCGCTAACTCTAGTAGATCGTGCGCCGAAAGCGAAGCGCGGGGGGGGCGGGCGAGGTCCAGCGGGAAAGTTCTCTCTTGCAGCCACCCCAACTCCACCACAAACTGCTCGGCCATCCGTTCGAGGTCGGCGTCATACTCGATGCCAGGGAAAGCATCTCTTAGGTTTTCTCGAAGCCGCTCGTAGCTGTGCGCCATCCCCGCTGGCCTATCCTGCGACGGCGGTGGGCTGATGCGGTCCCTATAGAGGTCAGGAACTGTTACCCTCAGCGCCCTCGCAAGCGCACGCATGGTGGAGGGGTGGGCTCCCCTCTCTCCTGTCTCCAGCGCCGCTATGGTGCTCCTCCCAACACCCGATTCTCGGGCAAGGCTGTATTGGGAGAAGCCCCGCTCTTCTCTAAGCTCGCGCAGCCTCAGCGGTTTTCTGGACGCTGTTCTCACCTTCTCATCCCTTCCCCGATCCTTAGGTGCAGAAAGGTCTATGCGCCTCGCGCTTTGCGCCTAGTGCTCTGTGCTCTTCCCTCGCTTTGCCCTATGGCGCTCGGCTACTGATATAGCGGTATAGTGGAGCTAAATTCTGAGAAGACGCTGAGAAATTGGCTTTTTCTGCTTCAGTTTGGCTTCAGTCCGGCCCCAGTCAGTCCCGGTTGGTCTTGACTTTGTAAGAGCTTCTCTGAGACAATCTTAAGAGAATGTAAAAGAAGGCAACATAAGAGTAAGATCGCTACGAGAAAGGGAACTCTGAACATGCACAAACGCAATCTTTTCCTCAGCCTCCTCCTTATCTCTTGTTTGGTGGTGTTTTCGGCTGTGGCTGGCACTGCCCGTACGCAATCCAAAGGTCTAACGGGGAGCGCGCAGGACTTTAAGCGTGCCAAATTCGATAAGTCTTCCACCCAGATCACCAATCAGTGGCTTCCCCTAACGCCTGGGATGCAACTCACCTACAAAGGGTCTGCCATTCCGGAAGGGGAGAAGACTCGCGAGAAGCATCGGGTTGTCAGCACCGTCACAGACCTGGGCAAGTGGATCGACGGCGTGCGGACCCTAGTCGTCTGGGAGAGGGACTACACCGCGGGCAAGCTGGGAGAGTCGGAGATCGCCTTTTTTGCGCAGGACAAAGCGGGGAACGTGTGGCTGCTTGGAGAGTACCCCGAGGAGTACGAGAACGCTAAATTCGTCGATGCCCCCACCTGGATCAGCGGTCAAAAAGGTGCCCATGCGGGGATAGCCATGCTGGCAAACCCAAAGGTGGGCTCACCAGACTACGCCCAGGGGTTCGCGCCTCCTCCGGTGGAGTTCGTAGACCGCGCCAGGGTCTACAAGAAGGGCCAGAAGACCTGTGTTCCCGTAAAGTGCTACAGGGACGTCCTGGTGATCGAGGAGTTCGAGCAGGGCGTGCCTGGCGTCTTCCACCTCAAGTACTACGCACCTAAGGTGGGTCTTGTTAACGTCGGCTGGAGGGGTGCCAAAGAGGAAGAGAAAGAGACGTTGGCGCTGGTCAAACGCAAGCAACTGAGCTCGAAGGAGTTGACGAACGCCCGCAAGGAGGCGCTGAAACTCGATAAGAATGCCTACAAGCGCAGTGGTGAGGTCTACAGTAAGACCCCGCCGGCAAAGCCGCTCTAAAGTAGGCAGGTTGCTCTAGGTTTTGGGGTGACAAAGGCAATCGAGACCACTCACCAATAATGTACAGCGGTGGCTGCGGAGCAGATGAGTCCCGGCCATGAAAAGGAGGACACACACGGTGAGGCGAACGGCACTACTACTATTGCTTGCGCTGATGGCTGCGGCGCTGGTTGCGGCCAGCGGGGTGGCCCTGGCCAAAACCTTTGTGGGCACAGACACAGGCGAGAAGATTGTGGGCACCAAGCAGGCT
>DASQWQ010000339.1:0-6836 GCA_035640175.1 Rubrobacter sp.
CCCTGCTGCCCATCACTATCAACCCAGCGCCTATCTCCTCGGCCAGCTCGACTATCTCCTCCTCGGCTCTCCCTTCACGCAGGTGGGTCTCCTTAACAGTCCCCCCCGACTCCTCTATCCTCTTGGCCTGCTGCTCGAGCACCTCCTTGGCCTCGCGCCGGTTTTCCCGTAGCACATCTTCGAAGCCGGCCGGGTGCTCGGGCAACTCGTAGAGTGGGTAATCAGGTCCCACGGTGAGCACGTGCAGCTCTGAGTTAGTCTTCTCAGCAAGGTCAGCGGCGGTAGTGGCTGCCACCTGGGCCTCCTCAGAACCGTCGGTAGCCAGAAGGATGGTGGTAGGAAAGATGCTCATTGGGTTACCCCCTTGCTCAAAGCTTTCGTTCCGTTCACCTATGATGCCAGCCGACGACCCCAGGCGCATCGGAGGAAGGGCTATTCACCCGAGTGCGTGGAAGAGGCGTTCTCGGAAGTTCAAGAGGCTACGTGATGTGCCTCTCGATGGTGCTCAAGACCTCTTGAGCATGACCAATGGGGTCAGCATTAGGCTCAAATGCCACCGACGCGTGGCCGCCTGCGATGGGCACTACAAACTGAAAGAAGTTGCCGTAGCGGACCACAACGTAGTCCAGCCTACCACAATCGATCTCGCCTCGCCGACGGGTCAGCGTTAGGATAGTGGGGTTAACGAGCAGCTCTTCATAGCGGTCGGATTCGGGAGCAGAGGCGAGGCTCAGCTCGGGACGTTGGCGCAAAGACAACTCACCATGCCTGTAGATGGCGACGTAGCGCACCTGTGGACTGAGGTCGAAAAGTGCATCGATCAAGTGTTCCATCACTTCCTTCCTCCTCTGTGAAGCTGTGGGACTCTTGCCGCTCGATAGCCTACGCTATTCACAGTTCAACAACCGAGCGGGATGGGCTTAGCCTAAACCGTACGAAGGTACAGGCCAAAAGCCGTGCTTCCGCACGATGCGCCCAGCCCTTCTGCGGGCCACACTCTGAGCATGGCACACAATCAAAGGAGGAATCTGATGGATGCCGCCAGAATGCCACAACCGGGAGCCACGAAAGGCCCATCGCGTCAAGACCTCCTGCGCATCTACGAGCAAACAAAAACTATCGCGGTCGTGGGGGCCTCAGCCAACGAGCACAAGCCCACCCATGTCATTCCGAGATATCTCCAGTCGCAGGGATATCGCATCATTCCCGTCAACCCCAAGGGTGGTGAGATCCTCGGTGAGCGCGTGTACACCTCTTTAGAAGAGATCGAGGTGCCTGTAGACGTAGTTGAGGTATTCCGTCCTGCGGCAGAGGCTGAAAGAATCGCTAGAGAGGCGGTTGGTATCGGCGCCGGGGTCCTTTGGTTCCAGCTCGGGACGCACACCACAGAGGCGATCCAGATCGCCGCTGATGGGGGGCTTACTGTAGTCGCTGGGCGTTGCATGGGTGCAACGCACGGCGAACTGGGTCTCAGACCAGGACCTTCCAGGCCCGTTCGGCGGTCGTAACCTTCGATCGGACAATGAAAGTGAGCAGGTACCGAATGGAACTCGATTCCGCCGGGAGGGCGGCCCCATCGAGGCGCTAATGAGGTACAGAGAAGTGAACCTCACGACTGAGAAGGGGCGCGAAGAGCAATGCCCCGCCTGGCTACTCAAGAGAGCTTACCTCCTGCGCTGCCTGACCGCAGAGATCTCTACCCTCCCGCTCCACCTTTAGGTGGATGTCTCTCGCCCCACCGTGCCGTATGTTTGACAGGAGCAAAACAAGAATAGGAGCCAGGATCATGCCGGACAATCGTCAAGATGCCCTAAAGCTCTCCCACGCGGAGCCCCTAGATGAAGCGGCCATGCGGACGTTTTACTCCAATGTCAGGGGGCAGGTCATACTGCCCGACGACGCCATCTACAACGAGGCGCGCACCGTCTTCTACGGCGGTTTCGACCGTCACCCTGCGGCCATCGTCCGGGTCAAAGACACCTCCGACATCGCGCGCGTCGTCTCCCTCGCACGCGAGAGCGGGCTGGAGCTAGCCATAAAGAGCGGCGGCCACAGCCTCGCCGGACACAGCGTCTCAGAAGGAGGCATCGTGCTCGATCTCTCGGAGATGAAGAACCTCGAATTCGACACCGAAGGGCGCACCGCCTGGGCACAGACGGGGTTGACGGCAGGCGAGTACACCGCCGCTGTGGGAGCCCACGGCCTCGCCACGGGCTTCGGCGATACAGGATCTGTGGGAATCGGAGGGATCACTCTAGGTGGAGGGATCGGGTTCCTGGTGCGTAAGCACGGCCTCACCATCGACGATGTGCTGGCAGCAGAGATCGTCACGGCGGACGGAGAGCTTGTGTATGTGGATGCAGAGAGTCATCCCGACCTCTTCTGGGCAATCAGGGGAGGCGGGGGCAACTTCGGGGTTGTGAGCAGGTTCCGCTACAGGCTGCACGAGGTCGACACGATCGTGGGTGGGATGCTGATCCTGCCTGCCACACCAGAGGTCATCGCCTCGTTCGTGGCCGAGGCGGAGGCCGCCCCTGAGGAGCTCTCGACCATCGCCAACGTAATGGTTGCGCCGCCTATGCCATTCTTGCCGGCCGAGGCGCATGGAGAGCTGGTCATCATGGCGATGATGGTGTATGCGGGAGAGGTCGATGAGGGCGAGCGCGTCGTCGCGCCGTTTCGGGCGCTCGCCACGCCGCTGATCGACACCGTCGGGCCGAAGCCCTATCCGGAGATGTACGAGCCGATGGGTCCGGGTCCGGATGAGGAGGTGGCTCGCTCACTGTTCATAGACTCTTTCGACGCCGGCGCGGCAGAGACGATCGTCGAGTACCTCCGGGCCTCGAGTGCGCCGATGGCTGTGGCCCAGCTCCGGGTGCTGGGTGGGGCGATGGCCCGCGTACCCGTCGAGGCCACTGCCTTCGCCCACCGGCGGCGCAGTATCATGGTCGCCCTCGGCGCGGTATATGAACGCCGAGAGGAGACCGCGGAGCACGAGGATTGGGTTACGAGGTTCGCAGCGGCGCTGGAGCAGGGCGACACGGGCGTGTACGTCAACTTCCTCGGCGACGAGGGCGAAGCGCGAGTTCGAGCGGCCTACCCTGGCTCGACCTGGGAGAGGCTCGTTGAGATCAAGGGCCGCTACGATCCCACAAACCTCTTCCGACTCAACCAGAACATACGGACTGCGACAGAGCTGAAGGAGATAAGCGATGGCTGAGAAGGCACCCGCGGCCGAGCAGCCGTACCTTGCCGGGGATACGACCCCGACGCCATGGGCGGAGGCGCGCGAGCGCCTGGCGGAGGCGGACACGTACTGGCTGGCTACGGTGCGCCAGGACGGGCTGCCGCATCTCGCACCGTTATTAGCCGTGTGGGTAGACGGCGCGTTGCACTTCGTTGCAAGCCGAACTTCCCGCAATGCCACGAACCTGGCGCACGACGCGCACTGCGTCATCGCGACTAGGAGGGAGGCTCTGGATCTGGTGGTCGAAGGCACGGTCGCGAAGGTTAGCCAAGAAGCCAGGCTCCATCGCGTGGCCGAGGTGTACATGACCAAGTACGGGTGGCCAGTGACAGTTCGCGACGGCGCCTTCTACGCCGATGGCGCACCGTCAGCGGGTCCGCCCCCATACGAAGTCTACGAGGTCATTCCCACGACCGCCTTCGGCTTCCCCTGGGATGAGACGTTTAACCCGACGCGCTGGCGCTTCTAGGGAACGCAGGCGCTCTCGTCCTGGATGGTACAGCACTCAAAGCAGCGCTGACCGCATCGGAGAACCAGACAAAGGAGGAGATAACTTGAGTGAGCGCGACGGATACCGGGCCGGGGTACCCTGCTGGGTCGCCGCGGTTCTCCCCGACCTGAAGAAGGCGGTAGCTTTCTACACCGAGCTTTTCGACTGGGAGGCCAGGGAGACAATGGGGCTAACTCACCCGAAAAGTACTTCATCTGCACCCTTCGTGGCCGCGACGTCGCCGCGGTCGGCTCGGAGCGCGGCGGGGCGTGCCGTCCGTGCCCGCGTGGCGCCCCTACATCCGGGCGGAGAGCGCCGACTACACCATCGCCAGGATGAAAAGAGCGGGCGGGAGCGTGGTCATGAAACCGTCGGACTTGCTCGACGCCGCCCGCGAGGCAGTGGTCTCCAATCAGGTAGGGACAGAGTTCGGCGTGTGGCAGCAAGGCAAGCACAAGGGTGCCGGGATCGTTAACGAGCCGGGTGCACGGGGCTGCGGTCTTCTGTGCCCGTGAGCTACCAGTCGCGAACTACGGTAAGGACCTCGCCAGTTCTAGTCGCCGAACGCCGTTTTCTGTGAGTATCACACGAAACCCGAGTTCCCCTGCGTTTGTAGTTTGGCAACAATACGGTAAGTGAGCGCTCGTTTATACTACAGATGCTTTGGTAAGCGCGCGCTCACTTTTGGAAGAGCCTCCATGGAGTCCGCCAACCCGGATCTCAAACACCCGAGGGCCACGTTCGCAGAGCCCCTGCCCTACGGCTACGTCTACGTCGGAATCACGGTCGACCCGCCGGGCCGCGCTCCCTTCGTGCGAAGGAGCGCCAAGCGCGACGAGGCACTCGAGAAGCTCAAGATCGTCGCCGGCCAACTTGAGGCCCTCGACGAGGTGGTCCGAGCCACCGTCTACCGGGCCGTCCTGATCCCGCCGATCGAGGGAGCGCCGCGCTTCGACGTGATGGTCCTCGTACAGACCACTTCGCCGGAGGAGATCGCCGGGGTCCGGTCCTCGGAAGCATTCGAGCGGCTGGGAGCCGACTTCGTTATGGGGGCGCGCAACACCAGGCGGATCGGCGACACCGAGGAGAACATGTCGGGGACCTTCTTGTTCAACCACTTCACGGCCGAAGACCCCGAGCGCGCGGTGGAGGCGTGGGAGGGACTCACCGGATGGTACACGACCAAGACCGGCGTAGACAACTCCACCCTCCTGCAGCCCATCGGCGAGGCGCCTTACGCCTTCGTCAACTACGTGCGCCTGCCCCGCGGGCCGGTCCGGTTCATGCTCGACCAGCTCACCAGGCCGAGCTTCCACACGGTCGTGCGGACAAAGCTACGCGCGAACGGCATGGTGGCCTTACCCCTGCTGTGCGAGGCCGTCTGAGCGGTTCGGTAATCGCGCAGACGGTGCCGCGCCCCGAGTGCCCCGGCAGCCGACAGCGAGGCTTACCGCGGCCAGGCTATGTCCCGCTATGCGTCCCGTACATTGCGGCGAAGTTTGCTCTCTTGGGGGCTTATTCACCCGAGTGCATAGAAGTAAATTCTGCGAACTTCGCCAGAGACCTCGCCAACAACCACGCACCGTATAGGCGGAGTCAGGGTTGACAAAAAGACTGATGCTCTGAGGTCGTAGCCGACTACGACGGGCATGGTGCGGTTCAGCTCCTTAAAGCAGGTGAGCCCAAGAGAGCATGGACGATGCCATCTGCCAACGCCTCCGCCGTGGACCCATCCTCCTCGCCATGGTCGGGATTGAATTCCGTGATGGTCACTGCCGCCAACCGCTCACTGTTTAGCAGCGCTCTCAGGGCCCGTATCGCCACGTCGAAGGGGAGCCCCTCGTTGCGCCCCGTGTTCTCCGAGAGCGGTAGGTCAGTGAAGTCCACCGTGTCCACGTCGAAGTGCACGAGCAGCCGGTCGAAGCGGGGCTCCATCTGCGCCAAGGCATGCGCTGCAGCGTCCTCCGGGTCAGTAGATACCTTCTCGACCGGTATCCCCTCGAGTCCGCGGCGTTCAATCACCTGGCGCTCCCACTCGGTCGCCTGTTCGGGGCCGTAGGAGAAGAGGAATACGTCCTCCTCTCCCAGTAAGGGGAAGCGCGCCCCGAAACGGCTCAACGGCTCCGCTGCACCTGCTTCGCCGAGCATATGTGCCACACCCATCCAGTCGAGCGCTCCCTCGCGCACGCTGTCAGGGACGTTGAGGTCAGGGTGGACATCGAAGTAGAAGAGGCCCAGACGCTCCCCGGAGGATAGGAGGGCCGCTACGGTGCCAAGCTCGATGGTGCAGTCTCCACCAATTACCAGTGGCAAATGACCGGCTGCGTGGGCTTCTCCTACCCTCTGTGCCGTCTCCTCGGCAACCTCCACGACCGCTGGCAGGTTCTGCGCTCGGCGGTTACCCTTATCCGGCCGCCAGCGCCGCACCTTCCCAGCGTCTCCATGATCCGCCATCTCGACGCCGGCATCGGAGAAACGCCCGAGGAGATCCGCCGCTCTAAGCTCCCTCGGGCCTTTCTCCTGACCGGGCGCGAACGCTCCCATACTGGTCGGCACCCCGACCAAGCCCAGTGTCTTCGTCATGTTTGTCCCTCCGGAACGATACGTGTGCAATGCGAATGATGTCAAGATTTGAGGATTGTGGCCAGTTCGGAGATTTTCACTTTTTCGCGCTTTTCACTTCGCAAAGCGTTCTGCCAGTCCTTGCTCCGCCCATACGTTGCGTAGTTGTTTCCATGCGCGCACTCGCCCCGCCTCCCCGGGCCAGAAAAAGCCGGGCCGGTGGCAGCGCTCGACTGCCCATCAGCGTACCACTCGTGGACCGACACAGGTCATGTTGCCACAGGACTAAACTTAGGGCACCATCTCAAGGTCGAACTTCTTAGAACTCCGTCATGGCGAAGAAACTTCGCCAGAAGGTCGAGGAAATCGAGGAGGCACCACATGACCGACAGAGAAGAGGCAGCGCAGAACTTCGAGGCGGCCGGCTGGGCGATACGGGAGAAGCACCCTCTCAGGGAGGAGGAAGGGGCCGTCGGCGAGGCCGGCAGGTACGTTATCCGGACCACCGAGAAGATCTTGGGCACAGAAACGGTGTTC
>DASQWQ010000340.1:0-9102 GCA_035640175.1 Rubrobacter sp.
TCTACCCGGATGATCGGATCCTGGCCCTCAATCTCGTGAGCTTCCGTGGCCTCTCTCCTTCTCTAGCCTTCTACATAAGGTTGCAAGGTCTATCACTTACACCTCCGCCGCCGGACACGACACAAAATACTTGCAACCACCCTTTTCCTTCCGGCTGCATTCTGTATGATATGCGCTTTCCGGGATCCCTTCAACTGCAAGGATCTACAAACGGCGTTTTTCTGCACGTCTCGTCCGTTATTTGGGCGTGTGTATCGTGCGTGTGTAGGCTGGTATCTTGCCTTTTGTGCGCCATCGCACTAGGCGCTCGAGCAGGGGTGTCTTCGGCCGACTGGTAGGGGCATGAGGCGCTAGTCGGCGGCCTTCACGTAGTAACCATCCATGTTGGGCGGGCCGTAGACGTAGCCCAGGTAGTAGGCGCCGTCGTAGGTATTGAAGATGAGCGCGCTACCGTAGTAGGCGAGCAAATCTCTGGTGCGCGGGTCGTCGTTGTAGAAGAGCAGGTCTTCGGTGTCGGTGAATTCTACCGAGACGGCGTCGTAGTCGGAGTAGCGGGACTTCAGGTCGCGGGCGATGAGGACGAAATACTCCTCCTCACGCGAGCGGGAGTCGATGAGGAGCCGCACCGCACGCGCGCCGGCGCGCGTGTCGGGGCTCTCCTGGAGGACCTTGTAGTCTGGAACGCGCTCTGGCGCCTCGAAGTCCCCGATCTTCAGATCCCCTGCGTCAGGAGCCCGCCCGACCGCATCTTCCTCTTGTGCACCCGGGGCCCCCGCCGTCTCGAAAGCCTCGGGCGCCGGGCGCACCGCAGGCTTCTGGAGAGCCCCCACCGGCTCCTCGGCAAGCCGTGCCGCGAAGAATACGACGGCGACGAGGACCAGGACCAGGGCTGCTGCACGGTACAAGTAGGACACTCCTTCTCTCACTCGAAGAGCACGACGGGCTCTCCGTAGTAGCGGACGCGGTTCTCCTCCCAGCTCCTCTCGACAAACTCCCTGAGCTCGGCGTTGCGGACGCGGGGATCTCCCTCCCTCATCCTATCTAGCGGGTAACGTACGCCGAGGACCCGTTCCCGAACACGGAATCGGGTTATCCCGGCCGGCAGTACGGTCCCTGAGTCAACGATCTCGGCCAGCTCTCTAGGGGTAAACGGATGGTAACGTATCAGGGCCTCGCCACCTGAGAGACGGGCCGTGCCGTCAGGTTCCACGCGCCTCACCACGCCGCCCTCAGGGTAGTACGATTGCAGTTCCCAGAGCGCCCTTACCCGGCCTTGCAACCCCTCCTCTGTAGCCGAGAGGAAGACGGTCCCGCCACCGGCCGTCTCCACCTCGGCCAGCGGAGTATGGCCGGGTTTATTCGCCACTTCTGTTCCATCGATGCCGCCAAGTTCGGCCTTTTCGACCCCGTTCAGGAGGTGGCCCCAGCCCTCCGCCTTCTCCGGCGGCTCGACCACCTGGACGAGGGCGAAGCGGGAGCCCAGCTCCCCGAGGGCGCGTACCCTGTGGGCTCCGTCGAGGACCAGGTAGCGGTCCTCGTGCGGGGAGATTATTACGGGGTTGCGCTGTTCACCTTCGGCTTCGATGCGCTCCCGCAGACGGGCCAGGCGGTCTTCATCGTGAGCTTCGTGGAGAATAAGGCACCCGAGGTCAACAAGGAGGAGGTCTTCGAGGGAGGGGATCAAGTTCTTTAGAGAGGTAGCGGGACGAGTCCGTCCTCTAGGCGTCTCCCCCGCGGCGGCCCCACAGGAAGTCGAGCAAGAGGAAGCCGCCGAAGAAGAAGATAGCGATGATGAGGAAGAACCCTATGATGCCAAGAAGTAGGTAGATAGTGTCCAAAGCTCGCCTTTCAACGGATGCGGTCTCGCCGCAAACAGTCGGGACGGCCGGATTTGAACCGGCGACCACTCGGCCCCCAGCCGAGTGCGCTACCAGACTGCGCCACGTCCCGACGCGTCTGTGATCAGACCTGGATCATACCAGACGAGACCCATGCTATCATGCGATTTCCGTGGCGCTGGCTGCATCCTACATACGCACAGAACCCGAGGGCGGGCTCCCGACGAAGGACGAGCAGATGGCCGCCATTGTGGCCTACGCCGCCGAGAACGGTCACGACCTCGTCGTCCACTACAAAGACCTCGATGCCCCTGGCGTCCTGCTCTACCACCGCCCCGGTCTCAAGGAGGCGATAAACAACATAAAGGAGCTGGAGGACTGGGAGGTGCTTGTGGTCGCGGAACCAAGGTGCGTCTCCGACACAGATTCGGCCCTGCACGAGTTCGTGCACAAACTCTCCCTGTACGGGAACCGTCTGGAGTCTCCGGCGCGCCCCTGGGAGGACTTCCTCGCCGATATGAGATCCTACCGCCGCGCGATGCGGTAGGGGTCGTTCGCGAACGACCCCTACCTACACGTGAAACGCGCGACGACGTCCGGTAGTATAGAAAGGTGACCTTCATTCTGAGCGCTATCGGGCTTCTCTTGCTTGTGGTCGCCCTCGTCGGCATCGGGCTCGGTATCTACATGGCGGTCAATCCGATGACCCGAGCATCAGGCAAGCTCTTCGCCATCTGGTGGGTACCGGGGTTGGCAGCGGCGAGCGGCGTTCTGATGCACGACATCGTCACGTTCACGGTTGGATTGATCTGCTTCTTGATCGCAGGAGCCGTGATGGTCTTCGAGAACAGTAGACTGCGCAAGTCCCAGGTGAGGGGAAAGGGCGACCTGGCCAGAGGACCGGAGGGCAACAGAGGGCTGAACTCCGAAAAGACCCCCAGGGATTCTGGGAGAGCCGCCTCCTAACCCGCCCTCGGCGCCTCTCCCAAGTAGCAGCGTTATTGTTATACTGGCCGCTGAGAACGGCCCTGAGGAGGGTCATGGGGAGGAGAGAGTCCGGTGCGATAGAGGCCGCACAAACCCCTCGCAACCATCCGGGGCGTAACAGCGTTGGTCGCGAAGGGAAGGAGCTAGAGGCATGGGTCTCGTCCGCACCATACTCGCCTTGGTCATCCTGCTGATACTCACCCACGTAGCGCTGAGATATGCGGGCGTTGGACAGGGTGCCAATGTGCTGACGGACGCCGTCTTCAGCCTTGGGAAGCTGCTCGAGTCCCCTGTCGCCTTCCTGCTCGAAACGATAACAGTCCTTCAAGAGTACCTGAACCCAAACAACTTCTACGTCGTCGCCATCTCGGCCGCCGCGCTCTATTTCATCATCTACTTGTTGCTCGGTGTCGGCCGCCGGGCCTAGTCCGGCTTCGACGGCCAGTTCATCCCAAGAGCTAATCAGGAGCGAAGTGCTGACGTGGCGGCCTTCCATCGTAGCAGGCCCCGTGGCTCTGGAGAACGCACCTGATAGGAGAGCGGGTCCTGCAGGTTGCGCGCCGCATCGGGACTCCACAGATAGCTCTCGAAAAAGGCGTACGTAGAACTGCTCCAGGCCCTCGAAGGGATGCGGTACCGCGAGAGCGAGCCGACACCCGTGTTCATGCCGTACACCAGGTCTCCGCGCTCCAGGACTCTGTCCACGACGTCCCGAGCCCTTCTGAGACGCTTGAGGACCTCGTGTGAGACCTCGACGCGGGCGCCGCGCCTGGCGATGCGGACCACATCCTCGATAGATAGAGAGATCGTCGCCCGTGAGCGTCACGGTTTCGGCTGTTCGGTAGGAGAGCGTCAAGGAGCCTTCCGTCGCCACCATAGTACTCTCCCATGCTGGACTTTTTGAGGAGCCGGTGCAAGACTGAATCTTGATTTCACGGAAGGAGATCCCATGCCGGACACCACAGAAGCTCCTACCATCCGCGCGCCGCGGGGCAGGGATCTCACCTGTAAAGGCTGGCACCAGGAGGCGGCCCTCCGCATGCTTATGAACAACCTCGACCCCGAGGTGGCAGAACGTCCTGAAGACCTCGTCGTCTACGGCGGGACGGGCAGGGCCGCCAGGAACTGGGAGAGCTTCTGGGCTATCGTCAGTACCCTGCAAGGACTGGACGACGACGAGACGCTCCTCGTGCAGTCGGGTAAACCGGTGGCCGTCTTCAGGACACACCCCTGGGCGCCGCGGGTTCTGATCGCCAACTCCCTCCTCGTCCCGGAGTGGGCAGACTGGAAGACGTTCAGGGAACTGGAGAGGGCCGGGCTGACGATGTACGGCCAGATGACCGCAGGGTCATGGATCTACATCGGCACCCAGGGCATACTCCAGGGCACCTACGAAACGTTCGCCGCCGTCGCAGAACAATGCTTTGGGGGAACGCTGCGCGGCCGCGTCTGCCTCACCGCAGGTCTCGGCGGCATGGGCGGCGCCCAACCTCTCGCAATAACCATGAACGGGGGCGTGGCTCTGTGCGTCGAGGTGGACGGGCACAGGATGGACCGGCGCATCTCCCACGGCTATCTGGACGAGCGGATAGACGATTTCGACGGAGCCGTAGAGCGCGCCGAGGAGGCGAAAAGGATCGGAGAACCACTGTCCATAGGAATTCTCGGCAACGCGGCCGAGGTGTTTCCTGCGCTCTTGGAGCGCGGCTACGTCCCCGACGTCGTTACGGACCAGACCTCCGCCCACGACCCGCTCGCGGGCTACATCCCCGCAGGCTACGATCTCGAAGCCGCATCCGAACTGCGCGAGGTCGACCCAGAGCGCTACATCTCGGAAGCTCGCGCCTCGATGGCCCGCCACTGCGCGGCGATGGTGGATTTCGAGGAGCGGGGCGCCGAGGTCTTCGACTACGGCAACTCCCTGCGGGGGGAGGCCAAGCTCGGCGGCTTCGAAGGTGCCTACGGCTACCCCGGGTTCGTGCCCGCGTACATCAGGCCGCTCTTCTGCGAAGGCAAGGGGCCTTTTCGGTGGGCCGCGCTCTCCGGCGAGGAGTCTGATATAGCGGCGACGGACAATGCGATCCTGGAGTTGTTCCCCGAAGACGAGCGTCTGTCGCGTTGGATCTCCGAGGCCAGCCAGAAGGTCCATTTCCAGGGCCTCCCCGCGCGCATCTGCTGGCTCGGGGCAGGCAAGCGGCACAGGGCAGGCCTCCGCTTCAACGAGTTGGTAGCCGACGGCACCATCTCCGCCCCCATAGTCATAGG
The DNA here is from genome assembly GCA_035640175.1 of Rubrobacter sp. Classification (GTDB taxonomy): domain Bacteria; phylum Actinomycetota; class Rubrobacteria; order Rubrobacterales; family Rubrobacteraceae; genus Rubrobacter_D. The sequence continues at coordinate 5,091 of DASQWQ010000340.1, forward strand.
GCGGGACCACCTGGACGCGGGCAGCGTCGCCTCACCCTACCGCGAGACCGAGGCGATGAAGGATGGCTCCGACGCCATCGCAGACTGGCCCATCCTGAACGCCATGCTGAGCGTCGCCGGCGGGGCGAGCTGGGTCGCGGTCCACCACGGCGGAGGAGTGGGGATAGGGCGCTCCATCCACGCAGGCGCCCAGGTCCTCGCTGACGGCACGGAAGATGGCGCGGCCCGCCTGCAGCGCGTGCTCTTCAACGACCCGGGCATAGGCGTCGTCCGCCATGCCGACGCAGGCTACGAGTCGGCGCAGGCAGCGGCCACGCGCCTTGGCATCCAGATGCCAGCACTAGAAAGTTGAGGCAAACCCTCCTCCCCGACCTCGTCGTCGATGCCCACGGGGCCAGTAGTGGCGTCGGCATCACTGTAGAACATGGAAGACTAGTCGCGGTCGGTCCTGCTACAGAGGGCGAGCGTCTACCGGGAAGGGCGCTCGCTCCCGGCTTCTTCAACGACCACAGCCACGCCTTTCAACGAGGGCTGCGGGGTGCGGTCGAGCAGGTCGAACCTTCCCACCCAAGGGACGACTTTTGGACCTGGCGGGAACAGATGTACGCACTGGCCGGAGGACTTGCCCCCGACTCTATACACGAGGTCAGCCGCCGCAGCTACGGGGAGATGCTCTCCGCCGGATACACAAGCGTCACCGAGTTCCACTATGTCCACCACCATCCCGACGGAACGAAGTACGAAGACCCCAACGCCCTGGCGAAGGCCGTGACCCTGGCAGCCGAAGATACAGGCATCCGGCTCCTGTTGCTACCCGTCGCCTACGCGCGGGGCGGCCTCCCGCGCTTTCGGGACCCGTCGGTGCAGGCGTTCCTTCAGAGGGTCGATGATCTCAGGGAGTGGTCGGAAGGACGTCCCCTCGTCGAGGTCGGCGTCGGGGCCCACAGCGTCAGAGCGGTCCCGCGAGGATGGCTGGAGGAGATCGGAAGGTACGCCCGTCGGGATGGTCTCCCCGTACACATCCACGCCGACGAGCAGCCGCGTGAGATCGAAGAGTGCCAGGCCGAGCACAGACTACGTCCGGTCGAACTGCTCGCGGAGGCTGGCTTTCTGGGCCCCAGCACCACGATAGTCCATGCCACGCACGCCGGTGAGGAGGAGTTGGATCTCCTCTCCCAGCACGGCGCATCCGTGTGCGCCTGCCCTACCACGGAGGGGAACCTGGGCGACGGGTTCCTACCGGCGGAGAGCATCCTGGAGCGTAACCTCGGGCTCTCCGTCGGCACTGACTCGCACGTTAGGATAGACCCTTTTGAGGAGCTGCGGGAGATCGAGACCATCGCCCGCAGGCTCTCGGGACGCAGGAACATCCTCGTCGCTGAGAACGAGACCTCACCTACGCCGTATCTCTTGCGGGCCGGCTGGGGACGCGGCGGACCGCAGGCTGGCGACCCGGCAGACCTCATCGAGATAGACTTATCGCACCCTGCGCTCGCAGGCGTGGAAGACAGAAACCTTCCCTCCGCACTCGTCTTCGGCGCAGGGAGCGGTGTCGTCGCAGGGACGTGGGTTGACGGACGGAAGATATACACTCGGGGTGACCCAGATGGCTGAGGTCACGTTACTGATCCACGACCTCGCGGGCGCAGTCACCCCGGAGGGATCGGGACCGCTCCGGGGCAGGGAATTCGGAGCACTGCGCGTCCACTCCCCCGCCTCGATAGCCGTAGCGAGTGACCGCATCTTCGCGGTCGGCCCGCCTGGGGAGATCCTGCAGGAGATTCCATCCGACAAGGAATACGAGAGCGTGGACGGGCGCGGGAAGGTGGCGCTTCCAGGCCTCGTCGACTGCCACACGCACCCGGCCTTCCTGGGAGACAGGGCTGCGGAGTTCGAGCTGCGCTCCTCCGGTGCTGCCTACGAGGAGATCCACGCTTCCGGTGGCGGTATCCGCTCGACGGTGGCGGCTACGCGGGCTGGTAGTGAGGGGGATCTTCGCTCATCCGTAGAGCGTCACCTCGGCTGGATGTTGGACCATGGGACTACGACCGCAGAGGCGAAGTCAGGCTACGGCCTCGACCGCGAGACAGAGCTGAAGTCCCTGCGTGCGATCCAGGACGCAGGGAGGCGCAGCCCGGTGGATGTATATCCTACCTTTCTCGGGGCGCACACGGTCCCACCCGAGTTCGATAGCGCGGCAGAGTACGTGGAATTCGTGATCCATGAAGTGCTGCCAGGAGCAGCACCCCTGGCCCGATTTGCCGACGTCTTCCTGGAGCGTGGCTCTTTCGAGGTGCTTGAAGCGAGACGCTACCTCGAGGCATGCCGAGAGTACGGGCTCGCGCTCCGCTTGCACGCTGACCAGTTCTCCGAGCGGGGTGCGATCCCGCTGGCCCTCGAGCTCGGCGCCCGTAGCGTGGACCACCTCGAAGCCACGAAGGATGAAGCGGCTCTCCTGCTGGCGAAGAGCGACGTTGCGGCTGTACTTCTCCCCGCTTGCGGGCTCTTCCTCGACCTGCCTCTTCCTCCGGCACGCCTCCTGGCCGACGAGGGGGCGATAGTGGCGCTCGCTACTGACTTCAACCCTGGAAGCTCCTTCTGCGAGTCGCTGCCGCTAGTTATGAACCTGGCGTGCACCCGGCTCGGGCTCTGTCCAACCGAAGCCCTTTGCGCCTGCACGGTCAATGCGGCGCACGTCATCGGCGCCGACGACGTTGGCAGGCTCGCGCCCGGCTACAGGGCAGACGTGCTCCTCCTCGACGCCCCGGACTGGCGCCACCTCGCCTACCATATCGGCGGAGACAGGTTCGCGGCGAGGATAAAGTCGGGACGAGTACTCTAGCCGTCAGCCGAAGCGTCGCTGTTAAACTGTGCCCATGCCAGCGACCGTACGCATAAAGCCAGAGGTAATAACGGCCCACAGGCTCAGGATCGAGATGTTCGGCCTCGAGGACGAGGACATAGAGAACACCATTCGCATGAAAGGCTGGGCCTGGGTGCTCGCCCGCCGTGGGTGGGTATACGCGGGCGAACCTGACTTTATCTACCGCCAGATCAGGGAGGTCGTCCTCGCCCTGCCAGATATCACTTTCGAGCCCGACGCCATCGAGGAGTCCGTGAAGACCGTGCTGGAGAAGGCCCGTACCGAGGAGGAAAGCGAAGAGGGACGTCTGCTTCTCCACAAGGCCTTCGAGAAGACCGGCCAGCTCGCCGCGGCTGAAAAGTTCCTTTAGACGCCGATCTCACGCCTTCGGGTGGACATGACCGCCGTTGTCGAAGGTTGGCCGACCGGTGTATGTAGGGCTCGCTTCTTCGGAGGCCTGTCCGGATGCCGACACGAGGTCCTCCTCTTCGTTTTTGGCCGCTCCTCCGTTCTCTCGAGACGTACGGGAGCGCACCCAGGCCCTGATCATTGGGACGAGGACGCGGGTCCCCGCGGCGTTGGCGAGGTGGCTGGCGAGCTTGCGCCGAGAGTGGGGCGAGGAGATCACGTATCCGCCACCATAGAGGTATATGATCACCGACTTGCCGTCCCAGGAGCGTGGTGTGTCCCAAAGACCTCCCACGGCAGGGGTGTCCTCAAAGCGCACGCCCTCGGGCTCCGAAGTCATGTCCTCGGCGTGCTCGTCCGCCTCTCGTTGGTGTGGGAGATCCATATCCACGGCCTTTGGGCGTTGCGCAGTATCTCGTTGAGCTCGAGGGCTGCAGGACTTACCATCCTCGTCTCCTACTTCCAAGAAGTGCGCAAGTAATTTCGGAATACGCAGGCCAGCTTAGCCCATATCGAAGGGCGGCACATCACCTGTGTGGTCCGGTCGACAGATACACTCGCAGCATTTTTCGAATCGGTTGGACCACCAAGATGGTACACATCTGTCCCCGGTGAAATCCTAATGCCTGAGACCTGAAACCTGATGCCGTAATTTGCGAAGCAAACTGCTTTCAGGTGCAGAGTCCGTGAAGGATTCGTCTATGCTTCCCCTCGAGAGAGGCAAGGAGTAATGGCAAGTGA
>DASQWQ010000341.1:0-2009 GCA_035640175.1 Rubrobacter sp.
CCGCTGACCCGGCGCACTTCCTCAAAGACCTACACTCGGAGTAAAGATTCATCCAAAATCCGCATGATCACTTCCACGCAGTAGAACCCGGGAGCGCAACTCCCACTCCCATGCTCCAAACATGATGACCGGCATTCCCGCACAAGCGAGAATCCACTGCAGCAGGATCTCCCCACCTCCAACCACAACCGATCTACCCGGTTATGTACGACAAGCCCAAGTGCTGACGAGCGAAGGCGAAGCCAGAGTGTGCTGAGATGCTGGAATGCTCTATTCGAGCTGCAGGTACTCTATGCCCTTGAGATCCAACCAGTAACGTTGCGGTCCGTCGTCCTGGCGGACCATGCGAATCAGGGCGTTGTCGCACGCGGCGCAGCGCACCACCGTGCCTATCTCGCTCACGTAAGCCATCTGGGCGCCGACCTCTCCAGCCGCGCCGCAACGGACGCAGGCGACCCTGGCCGTGGTGATCTCGAAGGTGAAGATCTCGGCCAGTACGCCTGCCGCAGCGTTGCCGTCGAGCCTGTGTTCGTCCATCGTTATCCTCCAGTCGGTCCGAAGCGTTCGGTCTTGACGCATGCTGGCTCGTGACCGAGCCCGACGAGATCCGTCGCGACAGCCTCGACAAGCGGAGTAGGACCGCACACGAAGGCCAGAGGCCTCTCTTCCAGGGAGAAGGCGACCTCCTTTAGCATCTCCCCGTCGATCCTGCGGTCGTAACCCTTCCAGCCGGGCGGCGCCGAGCGTGTGAGCGTGTGGGTTATCTCCAGAGTCTCATCCTCGGCCGCGAGCCGCTCCAGTTCTTCACGGAAGATGACTTCCTCATAGGTGTGCGAGGAGAAGAGCAGGCGCACAGGGGTGTCGTTGCCCACGGCGTGGCGGTGACGGATCATCGCCATGAGCGGGGCTATGCCAGATCCTCCAGCGACGAGGAGCAAGGGCCCGCCCTCTCTAGCCTCCCAGGCGAACCAGCCCCCGATCGGACCTCGCAGCTCCAACCCGTCGCCGACCCCGAGCTCATCCGTAAGGTAGGACGAGACCTCGCCATCGGCCACACGCTCGATGAGCAGCTCCACGATGTTATCCTCCGGCGCCGACGCTATGGAGTAACTGCGCTGGGCCTCGTAGCCGTCCTCGGCGGTGAGCCTGACATCTACGTGCTGGCCCGCTTTGTGTCCCTTCCAGCCTGGTATCTCCAGGAACAGGCTCTTCGTTCGCGGCGTGTCGGGGCTGGTCTCGACGACCTCGCCGATACGCCAGGTGAGCTTAGGCGGGGCGCCGGCCATCTCAATCTCCCCAGTAGCGCTGCTCGCGCCAGGGGTCGCCCTGGTTGTGGTAGCCGAGGGATTCCCAGCAGCCTGGCTCATCCTCGGTCACGAGCCTGAGGCCCCTTACCCACTTGGCGCTCTTCCAGAAGTAGAGGTGGGGGACGAGCAGGCGGGCCGGGCCGCCGTGCTCCGGCGAGAGCGGTTCTCCCTCGTAGGTGTGGGCGATCCAGGCCTTGCTCCCGGTGACCTCTTCTAAGGGTAGGTTCGTGGTGTAGCCCCCGTCGCAGAAGGCGACGATGTACTCGGCGCCGGTCTCGACCTCTTCGAGCAGGGTGTCCACCGAGACGCCTTCCCAGGTTGTCTCTAGCTTCGACCACTTGGTGACACAATGGATGTCCCTGGTTATCTCCTCCGAAGGCAAAGCGCGGAACTCTTCCCACGACCACGTCCTCGGCTCATCCACCTCACCTTCGATCGTAAGACTCCACTCCGCCAGAGGTGTGCGAGGCGTCGGGCCTGCAGATAGGACGGGGAAGCCCTCCACCAGGTACTGGCCCGGCGGGACTCGGACGTCGCCCTCAGCCCGCCTACGCCGACCTCGAAAGCCGCGGGAGATGAACCCTCCACTCACGAATATACCTCCTGCCGTCGTACTCCGCCGGGAATACATCCATTCTGGCACGCAGCCGCAGGCAGGGTCAAACATGTGTACCTAAGGTTCGTCGTGTCGGCGCCTAAAGC
>DASQWQ010000342.1:0-4578 GCA_035640175.1 Rubrobacter sp.
TACGCCGGCTGGCAACTCGTAGAAGCGTTGTGGGCCGCAAAGGAGCTAGGACTCAACCGCTTTGTGAGCGAGCAGCCCCCCTACCACCTTCTCGACCGGCGCATCGAGCGTGAGCTGGTCCCCTTCGCCCAGACTTACGGGACGGCCCTGATCCCCTGGTCCCCCCTCGCTGGCGGCTTCCTTACAGGAAAGTACAGCCGCGACGAGAGCCAGTCACCCCAGGATAGCCGCTACGGCATACAACCAAGGCGCATGGGCCGGAACCACTTCACGGACGAGTCATTCGACGTCCTCGAAGCGGTACAGGCCATAGCAGGTGAGAAGGGCTGCACCCCAGGACAGGTCGCCCTGGCCTGGTGCAAAGACAAGCCAGGCACTACGAGTCCCATAATAGGACCGCGCACGATGGAGCAGCTAGAGGACAATCTGGGCGCAGTAGAGGTCTCGCTAGACGAGAGCGACCACGAGCGTCTCGACGCCGTTGCGCCTCCGGGAAGGGCCACCGTCTCCTACTACGAGGCGGACTTCGGCCCGCACCGCTTCCGCTGGTGATAGCGGATTGGGGAAGGGTCTCAACCCTTCCCCAATCCGCGCTGGGCAGCTAGTCAGCAAACAAAAACTGACAAGCTGAAATGCTCTATTGCTGCTGGTTCCTGGCTGCGCGGCGGCGGGGCGAGGCAAGGGTCATCCCCAGGATGACGCATCCCGCAACGACCATGAGCAGACCCCACCAAAAGTTCACGTTAAAGCCGAGGTCGCCCTCGCTCGGAGCGGCAGGGGAGAGTAGCCCGACCAGGACCATCGTGACGCCGTAGATAAGGATGAGGGCCGCGATATAGAAGCCTATCGCCATGGAGTGGTTCGTGCCTGAGTGCTCCGGCACCCTCTCCTCTTCCCCATATTCATGGTGTTGTTCTTCTCTCTGGTGTTCCTCTGTCATGCTCTCCTCCTACCAGAAGTAGATGTTCAGGGCAACGGTAATGGCGAGCACGGTGACCGCGAGGACCCACGGTTTCTTGTACCAGGCCTCCTCGACGGCCTCCTTCTGCTCGGTCAAGCCCCACACGAGGCCGCGCAGCTCATCGTCGGGCTTGGGTTGGGTGACCAGCGAGACCGCGATCGTCACGGCGAGGCACACGATCCACGCGAAAAACGCTCGCGCCATGGACGCCCCCAGGCCGCTGTCCAGCGTGATGAGGTACGTGATGATGCCGTAACCCGTTCCAGCGACGAGTCCGCTGAACCCACCCCAACCCGTCGTGCGCCTCCAGAACATGCCAAGGAGGAACGTCCCGAAGAGCGGTGCCAGGAATATCCCGTGCAGCACCTGGACGTAGTTTATGATGGTCTGGAAGCCGAGAGCCAGGTAGGCTGTTACGATGCTCAGGAGCACCCCGGCAACAGTGGCGATGCGGCCCACATTGAGATAATGACGGTCGGTGGCGTCACGATTGATGTACGCCTTGTAGATGTCGTAGGTCCAGACGGTATTAAAGGCCGTCACGTTGCCAGCCATCCCGCTCATGAAGGCCGCGAGCAGCGCCGTCAGACCAAACCCGAGCATCCCGGTGGGGAAGTAGTAGGCCATCGCGTAGGGGACGGCATTGTTGGCCTCGGCCGCGGTGGCGATCTTCGGGCCCAGGACGGACAAGGCGATCAGCCCGGGGAAGATCGCGAGTACCCCGTACAAGAGCTTCGGGAACGCCGCGATGAGCGGGGTCCTCTGGGATGCTGCCAGATCCTCGGCTGCCAGAGCCCTCTGCACCACGAGGAAGTCCGTGCACCAGTAGCCGAAGCTCTGCACCAGACCGAGCCCGAACACGATGTAGAACCACTGCACGGCAAAAGGGTTGTCCTTCGTACCTGTGTTGGCCCAGGTGTGGAAGAACTGGGGATTGCCTATGGATTCCTTCAACCCGGAGAGGCCGCCAACGTCTATAAGGCCGAAGATCACGAGCGGCACCAAACCTAACGTGATCAGGAAGAACTGTAAGACCTCGTTGTAGATCGAGGAGGAGAGGCCGCCCAAGACCACGTACGCGAGTACGATTCCCGCCGAGAGGAAGATGCTCGCCGTGAGCGACCAGCCAAGGAGCAGCTGGAAGACGAGCGCCATCGCGAACATGTTTATGCCTGAGAGCAGGAGCATGAAGATGGCGAACAGGATGGCGTTGAACCCACGCGTCGCCTCGTTGTAGCGGAGCTTCAGGAAGCCAGGGACGGAGTGGACCCTACTCGCGTAGTAGAAGGGGATCATGAACAGGGCCACGAAGACCATCGCCGGGATCGCGCCGATCCAGTAGTAGTGGGCCTGCATGATCCCGTACGTCGCCGCCCCTGCGCCCATCCCCATGATCTCCAGCGCCCCCAGGTTCGCACCAAGGAAGGCGAGGCCCGTGATCCAGCTCGGCAGAGACCTCCCGGAGAGGAAGTAGTCCTCTGAGGTCTGCATCTTCGTCCTGAGCACGGCCCCGATGCCGAGCACGAACACGAAGTACACCCCGATAATGAAGTAATCGATCCAAGTTTCGTTGACCGTAACCATAGACTGTAATAACGCCAGATTTCCCATCGTAACCTTCTCCCTTCTTACCGCGTTTTGTCGAGCGCTATTCCCCTAACAGCCCTATCTTGTCAACGTTCTGTCAGCGTTCCTCCCCGCAGGTCAAGTAAACCGTTCTCGGTAGGGTCAATGCCGATGATCAGGTGCTTCAACCACGGACTTTCAGCGGATGACTTCAAGTGCGCCAGGGTCACGCTAGCCATGAACTCCTCCTCCCTTAGCACCTGCCCGACGTAAGAATAATCACACCGCAAACCAGCGTCAACCGTAAGACAGGTCCCGCCGCCGTGGGTGCAGGAGGGAGACTTTTCCGGGCTGCTGGTCCTTGATTTACATCCGTGGCCATGCCGTCCGCAGGCTGAGAACAGGAACGACCTGCGGCTCCGGGAGGCTGCAAAGAGTCGCCGTTCTAGATGAGGCAGCAGGTTACAGGCATCAGGCAATAGCAGACCCGAAACCTGATGCCTGAAGCCTAGAACGGCATGGAGATAAAGGGCGAGGAGTAGTTGGGGGCTCTGGACAGGATCTGTTCGGCCTCTTCGCGCGACATCCGGCGATTCTCAGCATCGAGCATCATCGGGACCAGCGTGACGTCCCCGACCATCGCAAGCCCCGTGACCTCGTCGTGGGAGAGCACCCACGAGACGGCGGCGTCTATGTACTCCTGCCGGTCGAAAGGTTCGTACCAGGTCTTGTACCTCTGGTCGCCCGTCGCATCCCCCTCCGGCCAGTTACGGCGCGAGATGGTCTTGATGATCATGAGCCCGGCGTCCTGGCGCCGGATCTCCTCGACCAGCGCCTCGTAATCGGCGCGGTAGCCCTCGTCTGTAGAGAGGATGTAGTTCCAGGGCGTAAGTACCGTCTCGAATGGGTAACGACGCAGGGCTTCGAGGTGCGTTGCGGGGGCCTCGTTGCCGTGGCCCGTGATACCGATGCCACCGATCAGGCCCTCTTCCTTCGCCTCGATGGCGGCTTCGAGAGAGCCGCCGGGGCCCGTGGCGCGGTCGAGGTCTTCGAGGTCACCCACGGCGTGGAGTTGGATGAGGTCGACGTTGTCGACGCGCAGGCGTTCCAGGGAGTCGTGGATCTGGCGCTTCGCCGCGTCTTTCTCGCGCAGGCCCGTCTTGGTGGAGAGGAAGATGCGGTCCCTGATCTCGGGCATCCAACGCCCGTAGTGGAGCTCGGAGTCACCGTAGTCGGCCGCCGTGTCGAAGTGGTCAACGCCGGCGTCGAGCGCCTGCTGGATGGCCCTGTCTCCGGCCTCTTCGGTCGACTCGGCGAGCGCGGCCCCGCCGAAGATGAGTACGGAGTTCTCGCTTCCAACACGCCCCAAACGACGGTGTTCCATGCTTCGCCCCTTTCTTCGCTTAACCTATTCTCTTTCCCACTCCACGTGCAGTGTAACCACCTCGAAAGGCCGCACTCTGAGGCGCACGGCACCTCCACGGACCTCGACAGGCCCTTCGGCCTCTTCGAGGAGGTTGACGCGCTCCACCCTATCCACGGGGCGGGCGAAGCGCAACGTACATTCCCCTCGGGCGCCGTGCGGCTCGTAGAGGCGCAGGATCACACCTTCACCGCTTTCCGCGAGCTTGAGGCTCCCGAGCGCGAGCTCCAGTCCTTCAGCCTTCAGGAGTGAGAATTCCTGCGGCAGGGCGTCCCTCTGTGCCATGACCGGGAAAAGGGGCGCATTGAGGGCGAAGGCCTCCCGCGCGACCCCCGCCGTGGTCCAGTCGCCTGCGTGAGGAAAGAGGGAGTAGGTAAAGCGGTGCTCTCCCTCGTCGGCGAACGGGTCGGGGTAGAGCGGGCTGCGGAGCAGGCTGATGCCGACTACGTTCCCCTTCGCGCTGTGGCCGTACTTGCCGTCGTTGAGTAGCGCGACGCCGTAGCCTGGCTCGGAGAGGTCACAGAAGCGGTGGGCCGAGACCTCGAAACGGGTAGCGTCCCAGGGTGTATTGTGGTGCGTCGGGCGCCGCAGGGCACCGAACATCGTCTCGCAGGTGGTCTCGTGGGAG
>DASQWQ010000343.1:0-2740 GCA_035640175.1 Rubrobacter sp.
GCTTGACGGGTGCAGATTATACAGCAATTCCGCCCGCGAAAACCGGGCCCTGGATCGAGTCTACAGAGGGCTCACCCGCCCCCAAAGAGCACCTACCTTGGCCTCGACTTCGAGCGGTGGCCTGAGGTCGTAGGCCGCAACCATCCTGTCTACAGCGAGGTCGGCGACCTCGTCGACGCGGTCCTCGTCGACGTCGAAGACGAGCTCGTCGTGGACCTGCATGATCATATCCGCCCCGAGAGAACCCAATCTCGGCACGAGGTCAACCATCGCCACCTTTATGATATCGGCAGCCGTCCCCTGGACACGCGCGTTGAAGGCGATCCGCTCCCCGAGCTTCCTCACGTTCTTGTTGGAGTTCCTCAGCTCGGGCACGTAACGCCGCCTCCCGAAGAGCGTCGTGGAGTACCCCAGCTCCTCGGCCTCCTCCAGGGTCTCCTGCATGAACTCGGTCACCCTCGGGTAGCGCTCGAAGTAGCGCTTGATGTACCGTTCGGCCTCGGCCGGGTGCACGTTCCCTAACCTCGTCGCCAGCCCGAACCCCGAGATGCCGTAGAGGATGCCGAAGTTGACCATCTTCGCCCTCCGCCTTAGCTCAGGCGTCACGCTCTCCATGCGCACGTCGAAGACCTCTGAGGCGGTGCGCGTGTGTATGTCCTCGCCCTTCATGAACGACTCGACTAGCGCCGGCTCTTCGGTCATGTGGGCCAGGATCCTGAGCTCTATCTGGGAGTAGTCAGCGACGACGAGCCTACGGCCTGGCGAAGCGGTGAACGCGTCCCTGATGCGAGCGCCGAGCTGCGTGCGGATCGGGATGTTCTGCAGATTGGGCGAGTCGCTCGAGAGGCGACCCGTGGCCGCCCGCGTCTGGTGTAGGGTGCTGTGTATGCGGCCTTCTTCGGAGACGAGCTTCAAGAGCCCCTCTATGTAGGTGCCCCTGAGCTTGGTCAGCTCGCGGTACTCGATTATGCGGTCGGCCACGGGATGCTCTATAGCTAGCTGCTGCAAGACCTTGGCGTCGGTGGAGTAGCCGGTCTTGGTCTTTCTGACGGGTGGTATGTCCATCTCCTCGAAGAGTACCTCGCCGAGCTGCTTGGGCGACCCGATGTTGAAGGGGTGGCCGACCTCCTCGTAGATGTGTTGCTCAAGCTCCAAGATACGGCCCTCCAGCTCCACGCCGACCTCCTCGAGGGTGGCGGCGTCGACGGGCATCCCGATCTCCTCCATCTCCCCAAGCACGTCCGCGAGCGGGAGTTCCACATCGTAGTAGAGCCTGGCGAGTCCCATCTCTTCAAGCTCCTCCTCGAGCCTCGGCGAGAGCGCGTACACCAGTGCTGCCCTTCTCGCAGCCCCGGCGACCGTCCGGTCCTCGTGGCTGACATCGACCTCGGCCATCCCCCTCTCCGCGGCCAGAGTCTCCAGCTCGTAGCTCCCCAGCCCTGGCTTGACCAGGTACGCCGCGAGATAGGTATCGAAATCCGCGCCGCGCACCCCGAGCCTCTTGGAGTCATGCACCTTGACGGGGCCATCAGGCAGATTCTCAGCGACACGCACTTCGTTCTCTGAGACGGCGACGCACCAGCGCCCGCTCTCGTCCCCGAGCGGGGACGCCGCCACGGGTTCGAAGGATAGCTCGACGGGCTCGTCGGAGACACGCACCTCCAGACGTTCGAGCGGCGGGAGTTTCTCTCCCCCTGCGACGGGCAACTCGGTGAGGCGCGACTCAAGGGTACGGAACTCGTAGCGCCTGGTAATGTCTCGGATCTCAGGCGAGACGCCCTCGAAATGGAGTTTCTCGGGGTCGAACTTCACGGGCACGTCGAAGCGCATCTTCGCGAGCTCCAGTGACATGAACGCGCTCTCCCTACCTTCTTCCAGCTTCTTGCGCGTGCCCTTCGCTGGGATGTTCTCCAGGTTCCCGTAGACGCCATCCAGGGAGCCGAACTCCCCGAGCAGGTTTGCCGCGCCCTTGGGGCCTATACCCCGCACGCCGGGAATGTTGTCCGAGGAGTCTCCTGTGAGGGCTTTGTAGTCAGGGATCTGCTCCGGCCTCACGCCGTACTCCTCGACGACCTCGTCCCTGCCGTACGCCTTGGTCTCCGAGACGCCGCGGGTAGTGCGCAGCACTTTGACCCTTCCGTCCACGAGCTGCATGGCGTCCTGGTCACCGGTAACTATGAAAAGCTCCACGCCTTCCGGCACCTGGCGCGACATCGTGGCGAGGGCGTCGTCGGCCTCGAAGCCCTCGGCCCTGATGGCCGGGATGTTCATGGCCTCCAGGATCTCATCCAGGTGGTCGAGCTGCGACCTGAGCTCCTCGGGCATGGCCGAGCGCTGCGCTTTGTACTCGGGGAAGATCTCCAGCCTGAACTTCGGCATCCCCCCGTCCCATACGACCCCGAGACCCACGTCCTCCTCGGAGTCGAGAAGCTTGAGCAACATGCTCGTAAAACCGTAGAGGGCGTTCGTCGGCAGACCGCTAGAGGTGCTTATGCTCTGCGGCAGAGCGTAGAACGCCCTGTACAGGAGTGAGTAGCCGTCGATAAGATAAACTCGCACCGCCCTGATTATACCGGAGGGGCGTGCTGTTTCCCGCCCCGATCACAGTTCCCGGTCTCGTACCAAGTCCGGGTGAATGCCAAGGGCACGACGGAGCACGCCATTGCCCACGGGCTTCCTGGATTCCCGCTCGCGCGGGAATGACGTGTAAGGGAGGTCCCCATGTGAGCCCGCAGCCCGA
>DASQWQ010000344.1:0-4305 GCA_035640175.1 Rubrobacter sp.
CGTTCGGAGAAGCGGGCCACGTCGGTCCAGGCCTGCTTGGGACGCACCTCCAGGCCCGTCTCTATGAGCTCTTGCAGCAGCGGATTCTCCAGGTTTACGGGCCCGCTCGGGGCGAAATCCACCACCTCAAAGGTGGCGCTACCTCTGAGCAGTTCTTCGAAGAGACGCTTGACGTCTTCCAGATCCTTGCCTGGCGCGAAGCGGTAGTTCACGTTGATCTGGAACGAGTCGGGGACAACGTTTTTGGCCCGCCCGCCCCGCGCGATGGTCGGCGTCAGGACCTCGTAGAAGGGCAGCCCTTCAACGAGCGTCTCGGCCGCCGGTCTTTCGTGCAGCTCGGCCAGGAACTCTCCGGCCCCGGTAAGGGCGTTCTCCCCCTGCCAGGGACGGGCGGCGTGGGCGGGTGTGCCGCTGAACGTGACCTCCACGTGCGCCGTCCCCACGCAACCTACCTCCAGCGCCGCCGCCGTCGGCTCGGGCACCAGCGCGAGCTCCGCGTCGAGCACCCAGGGGCTACCCGCGAAGACCGCCTCGAGACCGTTCTCCGCATAGGACCCCTCTTCCCGCTCGTAGAAGACGAAGACCGGCTCGAAGCGGCTCTCGTCCCACGCCATCCCTTCGAGCAGCGCGAGCATCACAGCGTCCCCGGACTTCATATCCGAGGCGCCCCTACCGTAGACCCTGTCTCCCTCGACCCTGACCTCGATGCCGCCCTCTGGCTCGGGCACTGTGTCGAGGTGGCCGGCGAGGACCACCCTGGGAAGGGAAGCGTCCGGCTCTTTGCGGCGGACGGCCAGGTTGTTCGAGACGCGCTCTACCTCCCAGCCAGGCGAGGACGAGATCCTGGCCGCTAGGTCGTCACAGAGAAGCTTCTCCGATCCGGTAACGCTCGGGCGATTGAGGAAGAAGAGGAGATCTTCGAGGTGTCGTTCCCTCAAACGCTAACCCCGAACTCGCGCAGGGCTTCGTTGAGGGAGGTCTTCTGGTCCGTCGATTCCCTGCGCCGACCGATTATGAGGGCGCTCTGGAGCTGGTAGGAGCCGGCTGGAAACTGTTTGGTGCGGGTTCCTGACACGACCACGGAGCGTGCTGGGACGCGGCCCCTGTAGACGACCTCCTCGGGGCCAGTGACGTCGATGATCTGGGTCGAGCCCGTGAGCACCACGTTCGCCCCGAGGACAGCCTCCTCCTCGACGCGCACCCCCTCCACGATGACGCAGCGCGAGCCGACGAAGGCGCCATCTTCGACTACGACGGGCATCGCCCCGGGAGGTTCGAGCACGCCTCCTATGCCAACGCCCCCGGCAAGATGTACGTCGCGTCCGATCTGGGCCCCCGAACCAACCGTGGCCCACGTATCCACCATCGTCCCGCTCCCGACATAAGCCCCGATGTTGACGTAGCCAGGCATAACAACGACGCCAGGCTCGACGAAAGCCCCGTAACGCACGGTCCCAGGCGGCACCACACGCACGCCCGCGGCCGCCAGATCCTTCTTGGTTGGAATCTTGTCGTTGTACTCGAATGGACCGGCCTCGATCGTTCGCATCTCGGCGACAGCGAAGTACAGATTAATAGCCTTCATCACCCAAGCGTTGGATCTCCACTCGCCGCCAATCTTCTGCGCGACGCGCAACTCGCCCCTGTCCAGGGCGGCGACAGTATCAAAGACCGCCGAGCGGTACTCCTCCGCTTCCAGCACTCCCCTGTCCTCGAACGCGGCCTCTATCCTCTCCTCGATCCCCATCCTCCTCCAACGCCGCGAGATATCGACACGTCCGCCAGTTTAGCAGGAGCGTGCTAACACGCTCCTGCCTTCGGCCTCCGCTTGTCAGCACTTCAGCATTTCAGCTAGTCAGGAAGAACAACAAGCTGATATGCTGATACCAAGCTGGCGTGGCAGACGGTAAGCATCAGGTAGAGGTCTCACCTCCTGATCGAGCGGGCGGAGCAGACGCCGTACTGGATGTCCCGTTCTTACCCTTGCTGACAACCTGCAGAAATCACCTCGCGAAATATGAGGTGGGGGGTGGGTCGCGAAAAGTGAGTGGCTGATGCTCTCGCCCGCGCCCCCCGCGAAAAAGGCGCGTCCAAGTTCGCAACGAACGGAAAGAAATCACTCATTTGAGGGAGGCAGCAGCCCACCACACACGCTATAGTGCCCACAACTGTAAATGCGTGGCGGGCAATAGACCTCCGCTACGCCCTTCGGAAGGGGGAAAGATAGTGAAGACAGTTAGGCTAAACCACCTCAGGGCAGCGCTGCTGGCGGTTGCGGCTGCGGGACTGCTTGCGGCTGCGGGATTATTGGTGGTGCTTTACGCCCAGCCTGCGGAGGCCAACTATCCCGGCAAACCCGGCAAGATAGCCTATTCGGGAAACGACGGAACCGACCTGGAGATCTACACCATCAAGGCTGACGGTGGGGGCAAGAAACAACTCACCAACAACGGTTTGGCCAACTACGAGCCCGCCTACTCACCTAACGGCAAACGGATAGTCTATGCGGCCTCCGACGGGAACGACTCCGAGATCTATACCATCAATGTCGGCGGTGGGGGCAAGAAACAACTCACCGATAACTCGACGCCCGATAACTACCCTTACTACTCGCCTTCAGGTAAGAGGATAGCCTATTCGGGCGTCGACACCGGCACCGGAAACGACTCCGAGATCTTCACGATCAAGGCCGGTGGCGGGGACAAGCGCAACGTCACCGACAACTCCACGAGCGACTATGATCCAGCCTATTCACCTAGCGGCAAGCGCATCGCTTACGAGGGCTACGAAACATCTGGATCAAACGAGTCCGAGATCTATACCATCAAGGTTGGCGGTGGGAGCAGGCTCAACGTCACCGACAACTCCTCGGATGACTACTACCCCGACTACGCTCCTAACGGCACGCGGATAGCCTACACCAACTTCACCACCGGAGGCGACGAAGAGATCTACACGATCCAGACCAATGGGGGAAGCAGGCTCAACGTCACCGACAACACCGTGGACGACTACTACCCTTCCTACTCGCCTTCCGGCAAGAAGCTGGCCTACGTCTACGACGCTGGAGCAGCCGACGCCGAGATCTACACGATCAGCCCCAACGGGGGCGGTAGGACCCCGGTCACCGACAACGGTAATAATGACTACGATCCTTACTGGGGCAGTCAATAGCGATTATTCCCTCCGGGTAGCACCGGAGGAGTGAGTTTCGCAGAGTAAAGAGCTCGGGAGCCCGGAGGCGCCATCTCGCGTTCTCCGGGCTCCTCTTTATTGGAGGGTGCTCCGTCTCTCCTCTTGCGGCCTCTCCTCTTACATTTATTCAGCCGAGTGCCTAGTACTACTTCGTTAGTAATGCGGCATTGTGGTGGGCATGGACCAGAGACCGATCATACCCAATGCCGTGCCCAAAGCTTCGACCGAGCCGCTGCCCGAGATCGTCGAGGTCCTAGAGACCTTCGCCCCACTGTTTCGTCGCTCCCAGAGCCGTCACTCCCTGGAGGGCTACATAACCGGGCTGTTGACCGACCTCGATCACAAGAACTGCGACACCATCGCCGCGGCACTCGCAATCGTCGACCTCCCAGCCTCCGGTGGTGACGTCCACGACCATGAACTCGCTGTCATGGGAAGCCTCCACCTGGAGACACGAACCTCGCGTTCGTAGATGTCGCGCCCGTCCCGAACAACCTCCTCCGTAGTGTAGGTGCCGTCACTCATACGCTTCATCCTAGCGCCTCACACGTAAACCGCTAGATCGCTTCTGGAACGAGTTGCGGAGCGACTTCAGCAGTGAATTCCCGCTTGCGCGGGAATGACTTACGGGATGGTCTCAGTGTGCCCGCAGCTTGAACGCGCCTCCGTCCAAACCGACTCGGAATGAAATGCTGACAAGCCGCCTGGCGAAGCCGGGCGGCGTGCTGACATGCTGGTATGCTGAAATGCTATGATCGCGAAGAGAGGTGCGTTTATCTCATGACTTTCTTCGCGCTTGTGCTTGTGCTTGCGGCGGCCGTCTTCCACGCAACCTGGAACTTGCTCGCCAAGCGGGTCGGAGACGGGGGGGCGGTCTTCGTCTGGCTGTTCGGGCTTTGCTCGCTTGTGATCTACGCCCCGCTCGCGGTCGTCGTTGTGCTTGTGAGCGAGCCTCAGCTGGGGGCTGTGCAGGTCGTTTTCATGTTCGGGAGCGGCGTTTTGCATCTCGGGTACTTCGTCCTTTTGCAGCGGGGATACGCGGTAGGGGATCTCTCGCTTGTCTATCCACTCGCCCGTGGCACGGGACCTTTGCTCGCGACGGCGGCGGCC
>DASQWQ010000345.1:0-17875 GCA_035640175.1 Rubrobacter sp.
TGAGATGGTGATGCCTGGGGACAACACGGTAATGAACGTGGAGTTGATCAGTCCTATTGCGATGGATGAAGGGTTGAACTTTGCCATCCGCGAGGGAGGCAGGACTGTAGGAGCAGGCGTCGTCACGGAGATCGTGGAGTAGCCTGTGGCCGTCTCGAAGATAAGGATAAAGCTAAAAGCTTACGACCATGAGGTCATAGACAAGACCGCCCGCTCGATAGTCGAGACGGCGGAGCGGACGGGGGCCTTCGTATTCGGCCCCATCCCGCTGCCGACCAAGCGCAGCAGGTACACGGTGATCCGGGGTCCTTTCAAGGACAAGGACTCTAGGGAGCACTTCCAGCTGCACACGCACAAGCGTCTCATAGACATCCAACAGCCCACGCCGCGCACGGTCGACTCGCTGCAGCGGCTCGACCTGCCCTCTGGCGTGAACATAGAGATAAAGGCGACCTAGGGTTATGGCAACCGCAGTATTCGGACGCAAAAAGCAGATGACCCAGGCCTTCCAGGACGACGGCACGCTCCTCGGCGTAACCGTAATCGAGGTCGAGCCGAACCTGATCACGGCTGTCCGCACCGCCGAGGAGGATGGCTATACAGCAGTACAGGTCGGCTTCGGGGCAGCCAGATCCAGCCGGGTCGACAAGGCCAGGGCTGGCACGTTCGCCAAACTCGATACGCCCCCGCGCAGGTACCTGAAGGAGCTGCGGGACGTGAGCGGCGAGGTGGGCGAGAGCATTGGGGTGGATGTCTTCGAGGTGGGCGACAAGGTCCACGTTAGCGCCACGTCTAAAGGCAAGGGTTTCCAGGGGACTATCAAGCGCCACGGTTTCGCCAGGGGTCCGATGAGTCACGGCTCGCACAACATCAGGCAGCCAGGCTCCGTCGGGGCTTCTGCTGACCCGGCCAGGATCTTCAAGGGACAGAAGATGCCGGGCCAGATGGGCAACCAGACGGCCACGGTGCGCAACATCGAGGTCGTCGCCGTGGACGCCGACAACAACGAGCTCTGGGTGCGCGGCGGTGTGCCAGGAGGCAAGAACGCCGTCGTCAGGATCCGGAAGGTGGATGATTAGGATGGCCAAGGCACAGGTTTTCGATGCCCGCAGCGGCGACACGTCCTCGCTCGACCTCGAAGGCCCACGCTTCACCACGGAGCCGAACGAGCACGTCATCCACAGGGCTGTCGTTGCGGAGCTCGACTCCAGGCGGCGTTACACGGCCTCGACCAAGGGGCGGAGTGAGATCCGGGGCTCAGGAGCGAAGCTGTACCGCCAGAAGGGGACGGGGCGTGCCCGAGCCGGCGATGCCAAGTCACCGATTCGTCAGGGCGGCGGCACCTGGGGCGGCCCGAAGGCCAAGCCGGCCCGTTACGGAAAGCGAATCAACCGCAAAGAGGCCGGCGCCGCGTTCGACGGGGCGCTCTCGGCGAAAGCGCAGGACGGTGAGCTTTACGTGCTCGACTCCCTGGCCTTCAACGCGCCTTCGACAAAGCAGGCCAAGGAGCTTCTTTCCAGGATGGAGCTGGAGGGACCCGTGCTCGTCGTCCTGACCGAAAGCGACGCGAACGCGGCGCTCTCCTTCAGGAACCTGCCCAGGGTCAGCGTAGTAGGACCCCACGAGTATGGGGTCTACGAGTTGTTGCGGGCGCGGGAGGTAGTCTTCTCGCGGGCAGCCTACTCCAGGCTCGCTGGAAAGGAGGGCTAGATGGACCCCCATCAGGTCATAATCAGGCCGGTCATCTCCGAGAAGAGTTACAACCTCATCGAGACCGAGGGACAGTATACCTTCCACGTGGACCGGCGGGCGAACAAGAACCAGATAAAGCGGGCCGTGGAGGGCGCTTTCGATGTAAGCGTCCAGAAGGTGAACACGGTCAACGTAAAGAGCAAGCCCAAGCGCCAGGGCCTCACCAGGGGCAGGACACCGACCTGGAAGAAGGCCGTCGTCAAGCTCGCCGAGGGCGAGCGCATAGAGCTATTCGAGGGGGTCTAGTATGCCTGCGAGACGTTACAGGCCGACCAGCGCGGGCCGCAGGAACTCCTCGGTTCTGACGCGGGACTCGGTCACGAAGAACGATCCCGAGAAGAAGCTGACCGCCAAGTTGCACAAGACGGGCGGGCGCAACAACCATGGCCGCATAACCACCCGCCACATCGGCGGCGGGCACAAGCGGCGCTACCGTCTTATCGACTTCAAGCGACGCAAGGACGGGGTACCTGCGACGGTCGCGGCGATCGAGTACGACCCCAACCGTTCGGCCAACATCGCCCTCTTGCACTACCACGATGGCGAGAAGCGCTACATCCTCGCGCCGCGCAACCTCACGGTCGGTTCCATCGTCGAGAGCGGGCCCGATGCCGAGGTGGAGGTGGGCAACACGCTCCCCCTCAACCGGATACCCGTCGGTACCGTCGTGCACGCCGTTGAGCTCGAGCCGGGCCGCGGGGCGCAGATGGCCCGCAGCGCGGGGACGAGCGCCCAGCTAACGGCCCGCGAGGGTGACCTCGTGACGCTCAGGCTCCCCAGCGGCGAGCGCCGCAGGGTCAGGGCCGAGTGCAGGGCCACTGTCGGCGTCGTCGGCAACCAGTCGCACCAGAACGTCAGGTGGGGCAAGGCTGGTCGCAAGCGCCACCTCGGGATAAGGCCCACGGTGCGCGGTACGGTCATGAACCCCGTCGACCACCCGCACGGCGGCGGCGAGGGGAAGAGCACGCCGGGCCGGGCTCCCGTTACGCCTTGGGGCAAGATCACCCAAGGCTCCCCGACAAGGAAAAAGCACAAGCGCTCGGACGCCATGATTGTGCGCCGGCGCAGGAAAGGAAGGAGGCGCTAGATGACGCGGTCCTCTAAGAAAGAGCCGTTCGTGGAGGAGCGCCTTATGGAGCGTATCCTCCGGATGAACGAGAACAACGAGAAGCGGATGCTCAAGACGTGGAGCCGGGCGAGCGTGATCTACCCCGAGTTCGTCGGCCATACCATCGCCGTTCACGACGGGCGCAAGCACGTGCCCGTGTACTGTACCGAATCGATGGTCGGCCACAAGCTCGGCGAGTTCGCCCCGACCCGTACCTTCCGCACGCACCTCAAGGGTGACAGGACGGTGAGGCGCCGATGAAGGCGAAAGCCAAATACGTCCGTATCGCCCCCCGCAAGGCGCGACTTGTGGCAGACGAGGTCAGGGGCAAGAGCTACCCCCAGGCGGTCTCGCTTTTGCGCTTTACCAACAAGCGGGCCGCGAAGATCATCGGCGAGATAGTCCAGAGCGCCGCCGCCAACGCAGAGCACAACGACGACGCCGACCCGGACGAATTGTTCGTCCGGGAGATCAGGGTGGACGACGGGCCGACCATCAAGCGTTACCGTGCCAGGGCTATGGGCCGGGCGACCATGATCCGCAAGCGTACGAGCCACATCAGCGTCGAGCTCAGCGCCCCGGCCGGCATACTCGTGGGCACGCCCGGAGACGAGGAGGAATAGATGGGCCAGAAAGTACATCCTGAGGGCTTCCGCCTCGGCGTCCAGCGCAAGGGCGAGAAGGTAGATTTCAAGAGCAGTTGGTATTCCGATAGGGACTACGCCGAGCTCCTCGGCGAGGACCTCAAGATCCGGGACCACATCGAGAAGAAGCTAAACAGGGCCGGTATAGCGGACATCCAGATAAGGAAGGCCGCCGAGCAGGGTGAGATCGCTGTGGACATCCACACGGCAAGGCCTGGGATCGTAATCGGCAAGGGCGGCAGCGAGGTAGACGCCCTGAGGGGCAACCTTGAAAGGCTCACCGGCAAGAAGGTGCAGGTCAACGTACGTGAGGTCTCTCGACCCGAGCTCAACGCGAGCCTCGTGGCCGAGTCTATCGCCGAACAGCTCGTCGGGCGCGCCGCGTTCCGGCGGACCATGAAACGCGCCCTGACCAGCGCCATCCGCAGTGGCGCCGAAGGCGCCAGGATCCAGTTGGGCGGGAGGCTCGGCGGCATCGAGATGAGTCGGTCCGAGACCATCTCAGAAGGAAGAGTGCCTTTGCACACGCTGGACGCGGACATAGATTACGGTTTCAGGGAGGCGAAGACTCAGATGGGACAGATCGGGGTCAAGGTCTGGATCAACCACGGCGTGCACGACGAACAGCCGGAAGCGATCAGGCGGTAGACGATGCTTGTACCCAAAAAGCTCAAGTACAGGAAGCCCCACAGGGGCAGGATGCGGGGCAAGGCCAAGGGCGGGACCGACGTGCAGTTCGGCGAGTACGGGCTGCAGGCCCTCGAGCCGGCCTGGATCACCAACCGCCAGATAGAGGCGGCGCGTATCGCGATGACCAGGAAGATCCGCCGTGGGGGGAAGGTCTGGATCAACATCTTCCCACACAAGCCCGTGACCAAGAAGCCGGCCGAGACCAGGATGGGTAGCGGCAAGGGGAGCCCCGAGGCGTACGTAGCCGTCGTCAAGCCTGGGCGTGTGATGTTCGAGATGAGCGGTGTGGACGAGGCGCTGGCCCGCGAGGCCATGCACCTCGCCGCCCAGAAGCTCCCCATAAAGACGCGCTTCCTTGCGCGAGGGGGTGGTCAGCAGTGAAGGTAGCCGAAGTGCGCGAGCTGGATGTCGAGGAACTCGAGCAGCGCCTCGCCGAGACGCGGCGCGAGCTCTTCAACCTGCGCTTCCAGCACGCAACCGGGCAGTTGGAGAATACGGGACAGCTCAAAGAGGTCAGGAAGAACATCGCCAGGATCCTGACGGTCCTGAACCAGAAAGCGGGAGAGTAGGTAGTGGTAGAGGAAGAGAAAAACCAGACTTCTGAGACGGCCGAGGAACCCGTGGCCGAGACGCCCCAGGACCTGATCGAGGCGGGAGAAGCCGGCCTCGATGAGGTTCCTGCCAAGGGCCCTGCGCTGGACCAGGACGAGGGCCAGATCCAAACCGGCACCGAGCGGAACAGGCGTAAGGAGCGGGTCGGGATCATCGTCTCGGACAGGGCTGAGAAGACTGTAACCGTCTCGGTAGAGGCGCTGGTGCGCCACCCGATGTACAAGAAGCGGGTGCGCCGTTCCAGGAAGTTCCTGGTGCACGACGAGCTCAACGAGGCCCGCGTGGGCGATACGGTGCGGATCGTAGAGACGAGGCCGCTCTCGGCACGCAAGAGGTGGCGGCTCGCGAACATCATATCGAGGGCCGAGTAGTGATACAGCAAGAGTCGAGGCTCAGAGTCGCGGATAATTCGGGGGCCAGAAGTATCCTGACCATTCGCGTACTCGGCGGAAGCAAGCGGCGCAATGCCGGCGTTGGGGACGTGATCGTGGCCACCGTCAAGGAGGCCACGCCAGGCAGCGCCGTCAAGAAGGGCGACGTGGTAAGGGCCGTGGTGGTGCGGACCAGGAAAGAGACGCGCCGCGACGACGGGTCATACATCCGCTTTGGGGAGAACGCCGGTGTGATTATCAACCCCGATGGCGCTCCCCGCGGGACGCGTATCTTCGGGCCCGTTGCGCGCGAGCTCAGGGAGAAGGGTTACACCAGGATCATCTCGCTCGCCCCGGAGGTGTTGTAGTTATGGGACTAAAGCTAAAGCGCGGGGACACCGTCGTCGTGATCTCGGGCAAAGAGAAGGGCAAACGCGGCGAGATCGAGCGGGTCATCCCGAAAGAGAACAGGGTCGTCGTCGGTGGCGTCAACGTCCGCACGCGCCACGCGAGGCCGAGCCAGCAGAACCAGCAGGGGCTCTACCACTTCGAAGCTCCCATAGACGTCTCCAACGTGATGCTCGTCGACCCTAACTCGGGCGAGCCGACTAGGGTGGGCTACCGCTTTACGGACTCGGGGGAGAAGCTCCGGGTCGGAAAGAAGTCAGGGAAGGATATCGATGGCTAGGTTGAAGGAAAGGTACCGCGATGAGGTCGTCCCAGATCTCCAGGTGAGGTTCGGCATCGAGAACCCCATGCGGATGCCTGGTCTGGAGAAGATCGTGGTGAACATGGGCGTCGGGGAAGCCGTGGTAAACAGCCGCGCCCTCGACGGCGCGATGGAGGACCTCGCCAGGATCACGGGCCAGAAAGCCCAGCTCAGGCGGGCTCGCAAGAGCATAGCCGGGTTCAAGATAAGGGAGGGCATGCCCGTCGGGGCCAGGGTCACGCTGCGCGGCGAGCGCATGTGGGAGTTCCTCGATCGCTTTGTCTCCATAGCCCTACCGCGAGTCAGGGACTTCAGGGGCGTTAGCCCCGCCTCCTTCGACGGACGGGGAAACTACGCCATAGGTCTTAGGGAGCAGGTCATCTTCCCCGAGATCTCCTACGACTCCATAGACACGACCCGGGGGCTCGACGTGGCGATCGTGACGACGACGGAGAGCGACGAAGAGGCACGGGAGCTCTTGCGGCTCCTCGGGATGCCGTTCAGGCAAAGTTGAGAGGTAGGAAATGACGAGAAAGGCGTTGCTGGTAAAGCAGCAGAAAAAGCAGAAGTACGCGGTCAGGGAGTACAACCGTTGCCAGAGGTGCGGCCGGGCGCAGGGTTACTACAGGAAGTTCGGGCTGTGCCGGATCTGCCTCAGAGAGCTGGCGCACGAGGGGAAGATCCCTGGCGTAACGAAAGCGAGTTGGTAGGGAATTATGTCGGTTAACGATCCTATAGCGGATTTCCTGACGCGCATCCGCAACGCGCACATGGCCAAGCAGGAGACGGTCGAGATACCGCACTCGAAGATGAAGTCGGAGATCGCCAGAATCCTTCTGGAGGAAGGCTACGTTCAGGACGTCTCTGAGCGCGGGAGCGGGGTCGAGAGGAGGCTCGTAATAGCCTTGAAGTACGGTCCCGACGGTCGCCGCGGCATCGTCGGCCTGAGGCGAATGAGCCGCCCGGGACGGCGGGTCTACCGTAAGCAGACCAACATCCCCCGCGTGCTCGATGGGCTCGGAGTGGCGATACTCTCGACCTCCCAGGGGATCCTGACAGACCACCAGGCCAGGCGCAGGGGCGTCGGCGGCGAAGTCCTTTGCTTCGTCTACTAGGGAGGTATTGAGGAGTGTCGAGAATCGGGAAAGCGCCTGTCGAGATCCCGGACGCGGTCAGCGTGGAGCTCTCGGGGCGCAGCGTAAAGGTGAACGGCCCGAAGGGCGAGCTCACGGTGCCCGTGGGGCGCGGGATCAAGGTAAGGCAGGAAGACGGTAACGTAATAGTCGAGCGGGCTACGGACACGCCCGAGCATCGGGCGATGCACGGGCTTACGCGATCCCTGATCCACAATGCCGTAACAGGCGTGACGGACGGCTTCACGAAGACGCTGAACATCGCCGGCGTCGGCTACAGGGCAGCCCTGCAGGGAACCGACATCAATCTGCAGGTCGGCTACTCCCATCCCGTCTCCATCTCTCCGCGCGAGGGGATAGAGTTCGAGGTTCCGAACGCCACGACGATTATCGTGCGAGGGATCGACAAGCAGAGTGTAGGCCAGACGGCGGCGGAGATAAGGATGGTCCGTCCGCCCGAGCCTTACAAAGGCAAGGGCATCCGCTACAGCGACGAGCAGATCCGGCGCAAGGTCGGCAAGGCCGGATAGTAGTAGGAGGATTCATGGCTGGTCTGGAAAAGCGGATGCATAGGGAGAAGCGTCGTAAGCGCGTCAGGCGCAAGGTGGCGGGTACGGCCACCAGGCCGCGCCTCTCAGTGTACCGCTCTAACGTGCACATCTACGCCCAGCTCATTGACGACGACGTGGGAAAGACGCTCGCGGCGGCCGACTCCCGCGAGGTGGGGGAGGCCGAGAACCGCAAAGATTCAGCCCGCAAGGTCGGAGCCTTGATCGCGAAAGAGGCCTCCCAGGCCGGGATAGAGGCGGTCGTCTTCGACAGGGGCGGAAACAAGTACCACGGACGCATCGCGGCGCTCGCCGAGGGCGCGCGCGAGGGTGGACTGAGGCTCTAACTTTTAAGGAGGAACTATCTTGGGACGACCAAGAAGCGATAACAGACAGGGAGGAGGACGCGGCGGCCGGCAACGCGACGGTGCCTCGGATCTCCAGGATAGGGTCGTCGAGATCCGGCGCGTCGCCAAGGTCGTCAAGGGCGGCCGGCGATTCAACTTCTCGGCCCTCGTGGTCGTTGGCGACGGCAAGGGCAGGGTCGGCACGGGCCTCGGGAAGGCCAACACCGTCCCCGCCGCCATCCAGAAAGGCCAGGAGCGGGCCAAACGCAACATGTTCGACGTACCGATGCGCAACACTACTGTCCCGCACGAAGTCCTCGGCAAATTCGAGAGCTCTTCGGTGCTCCTCAAGCCGGCCTCCGAGGGTACTGGGGTGATCGCTGGCGGCGGTGTCAGGGCCGTCCTCGAGCTCGCCGGCATAAAGGACGTGCTCACCAAGGCGCTCGGCTCTACGACCTCGGTGAACCTTGTAGGGGCCACGGTCGAGGGGCTTCAGCGGCTGCGCAGCAAGGCCGACATCGAGCAGACGCGAGGGGTGAAGATTACACAATGAGCCCCCTCAAGGTCACGCAGGTAAGGAGCGTCGTAGGCTCCCAGCAGGGTCACAAGCGGACGGTGCGCGCACTGGGTCTCAAGCGCATCAGGGACTTCAGAATACACGAGGACACGCCCCAGATCCGGGGTATGGTCCACAAGGTGCAGCACCTCGTGCATGCCGAGGAGGTGGACTAGCGGTGAGGCTGAACGAACTGAAGGGCGCCCCGGGCTCGAAGAAGGCGCGCAAGCGCGTCGGGCGCGGCACGGGCTCGGGACGCGGCAAGACTTCGGGACGCGGCCACAAAGGCGCGGGCGCCCGCTCCGGCGTCTCCGCGTTCGCGGCCTACGAGGGCGGCCAGATGCCGCTGCAGCGGCGGTTGCCGCGTCTGAAGGGCGAGGCCAGGGGCCGCCACACAGTGGCCCGTCCGACCGTCTACGCGCCGGTGAACCTCGGCGAACTCCAGGGCGTCCCCGGTGATACGATAGGTCCGGACGAGCTGCGGGCCGCCGGGCTCGTCAGGAAGAAGGCTAGGCTTATCAAGATCCTTGGCGAAGGGGACGTAGGGCGCGCCGTTACGGTAAAGGCGCACGCGTTCTCCAAGTCGGCGAGGGAGAAGATAGAGGCTGGCGGCGGAAGCGTCGAGGTACTGGAGCGGTAGAGATGTTGGGATCCCTAGCCAACGCCTGGAAAATCCCGGAGCTACAAAGGAAGCTCCTGTTCACGTTCGCCATGTTGGCGGCGTACCGTCTCGGGGCCTACATACCCCTGCCGGGGGTCGACCCAAGCGTCCTCGGTGGCGGTCTTCAGAGCAGCAACCCCATAACGGGACTGTTCGGGACCTTCACGGGCGGAGCCTTCAACAACTTCGCGGTGTTCTCGCTGGGGATCATGCCGTATATAACGGCGGCGATCGTGATGCAGCTTATGACGGTCGCCATCCCGCGTCTTCAGGAGCTCGCCAAGGAGGGTGAGACGGGGCAGCAGAAGATCACGCAGTACACCCGCTACTTCACGCTCGCGCTGGCGCTCATCCAGTCAGTCGCGATGGTGCTGTTTTTCCGCTCGGCGCAGGGCGGCGGGGCGCTCGCGGGGACAACCCCGATCCAGATACTCGTCGCCATCGTTACCCTCACGGCGGGCGTGATGCTCACGATGTGGTTCGGCGAACTTATAAGCCAGCGGGGTCTCGGCAACGGTATCTCGCTTATCATAACCGCTTCGATCCTCTCGCAGGCGCCGCAGGCCATCACCGCGCTCAGGGAGAATGGTGACGTGCTTACGGTGGTTATCCTCGGGCTTCTGGCCGTCATGATCATCGCCGCTATCGTGTTCGTCAACGAAGGCCAGCGCAGGATACCGATCACCTACGCCAAACGACAGGTTGGGCGCAGGATGAGCCAGGGCGGGACGACGTATTTGCCCCTCAAGGTCAATATGGCAGGGGTCATCCCGATCATCTTCGCTTCGTCTCTGTTGCTCTTCCCCGTCGTACTTGCGCAACTGGCCTCCAGCGGGGACCCGAACTCTATACTCGGGCGGCTCTCGGCCTTCTTCAATGCTGGGGGTGCGCCTTACCTGATGCTCTACGCTGTGCTCATCATCATGTTTACGTACTTCTACACGGCTGTGCAGTTCAACCCCGTCGAGCACGCCGACAACCTGAAGAAGAGCGGCGGTTACGTCCCTGGTTACAGGCCAGGCCAGCCGACGGCCGTCTACCTTAACAACGTGCTGACCAGGATCACGCTCTTCGGCGCCCTGTTTCTGGCCGTCGTCGCCGTGCTGCCTTACCTGATTTCGGGCACCCTGAACCTCGGGAACTCGATCTTCCTCGGCGGCACCTCGATGCTGATCGTGGTCGGCGTCTCGCTTGACACAGTGCGCCAGCTCGAGAGCCAGTTGATGATGCGCAACTATGAAGGGTTCCTGAAAAAGCGATGAAGGTTATCCTGCTTGGGCCCCAGGGAGCGGGCAAGGGAACGCAGGCGCAGCGCCTCGCGGACGAGGTGGGCGCCACGCACATCTCCACCGGGGACATAGTGCGCGCCGAGATAAAGTCGGGCTCCGAGCTGGGCAAGAAGGTGCAGAACTACAACGACAGGGGCGAGCTGGTGCCCAATGAGATCATCGTCGAGATGGCAAAGCCTTACCTGGACGACGCCGACTCCTGGCTTCTCGACGGCTTCCCCCGCAACGAGGCCCAGGCGAAAGCCCTGGATCAGGCCCTCGAAGATATCGGGGAGGACCTCGACGCCGTAGTCGCCCTCGAGGCGTCCGACGAGGCGCTCGTGGAGCGGCTCTCCGGAAGGCGCCAGAGCCAGGCTACGGGCAAGATCTACCACGTCCACTATGATCCGCCGCCCGAGGATGACCCGGGCCCGTTCGTCAAGCGCAAGGACGACGCCGAGGAAGCCATCAGGCGCAGGCTCGATATCTACAACGACCAGACCGAGCCTCTGAAGGACTACTACGCCGACCGCGACCTCCTTATCACGGTCGACGCCGAACAGGAGATCCCGAAGGTTACACAGGACATCCTCGGGGCCATCGAGCGGAAAGAAGACGCTTGATCGTCCGCAAGAGCAAGACAGAGCTCGAGGCGATGCGTGAGGGTGGGCGGATAACCGCAGCCTGCCTGAAGATGCTCGAGGAGAACGTCAGAGTCGGCGTGACGACGCGGCAGCTCGACCGTCTCGCTGAGGAGTTCATCTACGACCGCGGAGGCAAGCCCGAGTTCAAAGGGTATCAGGGGTTCCCGGCTTCGATCTGCGCCTCGCCCAACGCCATGATCGTGCACGGCATCCCAGGCTCATACCGCCTGAAGAACGGCGACATCATCTCCCTGGACGTCGGCGTCCGCTACGAAGGTTTCGTAACCGACTCAGCAACCACCGTTGCTGTGGGGCAGGTGCCCGATGAGGTCGTCGGGCTGCTTGGCACTACTAGGGAGTGTCTCGCCGCGGCGACGGATCAGATGCGGGCGGGTAACAGGCTTGGCGACGTAGGCCACGCTATACAGGCCCTCGCCGAGTCGCGTGGTTACGGGGTCATAAGAGATCTTGTCTCCCACGGGGTGGGGCGCCAGATGCATGAGGAGCCCCAGATCCCGAATTACGGCAGCCCGGGTACGGGGCCGCGTCTGCTCCCGGGGATGACCTTCGCCATAGAGCCCATGATCACGCTCGGCGACTACGATATCCGCCTCAGCGAATGGGACGGGTGGTCCATCTACACGGCCGACGGCTCCCTCTCGGCCCACTTCGAGAACACCGTCGCCGTTACGGAGAACAGTCCCCTCGTGTTGACGCAGAACGGGGGCTCCGGCGGATAGCGAGCGGCGCTCTTCGGTGGGAGCGGCAGGTCCGACGTGGTAAGATATTTGTTGGGTTTCAGCCATCTTGTAACTACTTAAGAAGAGGAGGTCCTTGGCTAAAGAAGACGTCATAGAGGTTGAAGGCACCGTAACCGAGGCGCTACCCAACACGCAGTTCCGGGTCGAGTTGGACAACAGGCACAACGTGCTGGCGCACATCTCGGGCAAAATGCGGATGAACTACATCCGGATATTGCCCGGGGACAGGGTGAAGGTGGAGTTGAGCCCCTACGACTTGAGCCGGGGACGGATCACTTACAGGTTCAGGACATAAGAAGAGGTCAGGAGAGAGTTGTGAAAGTCAGGGCGAGCGTGAAACCGATATGCGAGCGGTGCAAGGTCATAAGGCGTCGTGGGGTGGTGCGTGTCATCTGCACGAACCCCCGTCACAAGCAGAGGCAGGGCTAGCATGGCGCGGATTGCAGGAGTAGACCTCCCAAGGGAGAAGAGGGTTGAAGTAGGGCTTACCTATATCTACGGTGTCGGCCGTTCGACGGCGAGGAAGATCTGCCGCGACGCCGAGGTCGATCCTAACACTAAGGTGCGGGACCTGGCCGAGGGAGAGGTCGCTAGGGTCAGGACCTACATAGACCAGAACGTCGAGGTCGAGGGCGACCTGAGGCGCGAGGTCAACCAGAACATCAGACGGCTTATAGACACAGGGACCTACCGCGGGATTAGGCACCGCAGGGGCCTGCCCGTGCGCGGGCAGCGTACCAAGACGAACGCCCGACAGCGCAAGGGACCGAAGCCGTCGATCGGCGGAAGGAAGAAGAGGTAGATGGGCAGGCAGAGGCAACAGCGGCAGCGCGCGCGCGGCGCGAGCAGGGCGCGGCGCAGGGTCCG
This sequence comes from Rubrobacter sp., assembly GCA_035640175.1. GTDB lineage: Bacteria > Actinomycetota > Rubrobacteria > Rubrobacterales > Rubrobacteraceae > Rubrobacter_D. The sequence goes on from DASQWQ010000345.1 coordinate 12,672, forward strand.
CAGGAACGTAACGACCGGCGTGGTCCACATAAAGAGCTCCTTCAACAACACCATCGTCTCCGTAAGCGACCAAGAGGGCAACGTCATCGCCTGGGAATCGGCGGGATCTTTGGGTTTCAAAGGGAGCCGCAAGAGCACGCCGTTCGCGGCCCAGATGACGGCCGAGAGCGTCGCCAACAAGGCCATGGACCAGGGCGTGAGGCGCGTCGATATCGAGGTCAAGGGCCACGGCTCGGGTAGGGACATGGCCGCCCGCACCTTCCAGTCAATGGGCATAGAGGTGCTCTCCATAAAGGACGTGACGGGACAGCCGCACAACGGGTGCAGGCCGCCCAAGAGGCGCAGGGGGTAGCAAGTATGGCGCGTTACACAGGACCTAGGGGCCGGAGAGACCGGCGGGCCGGGGTAATGCTCTCCTCAATGCGGAAGAACCCGCTGGAGAAGAAGCCCTACCCGCCTGGAGAGCACGGAAGGGGCAGGCACCGCCAGACCGAGTTCGGCCTCAGGCTAATGGAGAAGCAGAAGGCCCGCTGGTACTATGGGGTCTCAGAGAAGCAGTTCAGGCGGACCTACGACAGGGCCACCAGGATGCAGGGCGTCTCGGGCGAGAACCTCCTCAGGCTCATGGAGCTGAGGATGGACAACGTCGTCTACAGGATGGGCTTCTCCACCAGCCGCCCGCAGGCGCGACAGCTCGTCGTACACGGGCACTTCCAGCTCAACGGCCGCAAGCACAACGTCCCTTCGGCCATACTCAAGCCGGGCGACGTCGTCACGGTCAGGGAGAAGAGCAGGGACCTGGAGCCCATCCAGAACGCCGTCGAGAACGTGGTCGCCGTTCCGCCCTGGCTTGAGGCCGACCACGATAACTTCACGGGCAGGCTCCTGCATACGCCGGGGCGCGACGAGATCGACACGCCTGTCGAAGAGCAGCTCATCATCGAGTTCTACAGCCGGTAGCGACAATACATTTTTAGCAGGTGATACTTTGACGATGTTGGACATAGCACCACCCCGTTTCAGGGTGGAAGAAGCAGAGAGCAGGCGCGGAACCTTCGTCGCCGAGCCGTTGCCGCGTGGACTTGGCCACACCCTGGGCAACTCGCTCAGGCGCGTCATGCTCTCAGGGCTCACGGGGGCTGCGGTCACCAAGATCCGCATAGAGGGCGTCTCGCACGAGTTCTCGACGATCGATGGCGTCAAAGAGGACGTCGTCGACATCATCCTCAACGTCAAGGGCTTGAAGTTCAAGCTCGAGCGGGAGGAGCCAATGGAGATCGCGATAGCGAAAGACGGCCCTGGCGACGTTACGGCGGCCGACATAGAGTTGAAGGCCGACGTAGAGGTCGTAGATCCCGAGGCGTACATAGCAAGCGTCTCGGATGGCGGGCACCTCGACATGCGCCTGACGGTCGAGAGGGGCCAAGGTTACGCGAGGGCGGAGCAGAACAAGAGCGAAGCCGATCCTATAGGGGTGATCGCCGTCGACTCGCTGTTCTCGCCGGTACAGAGGGTCAACTACACGGTCACGGAGACGCGAGCCGGCGCGAGGGCCGACCTCGACTCGCTGCGGATGGAGGTCTTCACCGACGGGCGCATCGAGCCGCAGGAGGCGTTACAGGACGCCTCCAGGCAGCTCGTGGACTTCCTCGGGTTGTTCACTGACGGCTACCAGGGGGCCGGCGCCCCCGACGCCCGCCAGCGCGGCGGGCGGCCCGTGATCACAGACGAGCGCCCGGTAGAGGACCTCGAGCTCACGGTCCGCTCCTATAACTGCCTCAAGCGTGAGGGGGTCGACACCATAGGCCAGCTCGCCACCATGACCGAGGAAGAGCTCATGAACATCCGTAACCTCGGCATGAAGAGCGTCGATGAGATCCGCTCCAAGCTCCTGGAGTACGGTTATTCCCTGGAGAGCGAGGGCAATGAGGCACGCTAAACGAGGCCGGAAGCTCGGCCGCGAGGCACAGCACCGCAACCTCATGCTCGGCACGATGGCGGGGCAGGTGATCACACACGGCCGTATAAAGACGACGGCCCCGAAGGCGAAAGAACTCCGCGGCGTCGTGGACAAACTCATCAACACGGCCAAAAAGGACGACCTCGCATCCAGGCGCCAGGCGGTCAAGGTACTTAAGGACAAAACCGTCGTCCGCCGCCTCTTCGAGGATGTGGCCCCCGAGCTCGACGACCGTAACTCGGGCTACACCCGTATCCTGAAGCTGAGTCCCAGGCTCGGCGACGGCGCCGAGACCGTCTACCTGGAGCTGGTCAATCACACCACGGAGTAGCCCAACACATGGAGAACCCAGGCGAAGGGACCCGCCCAGGTGGGTCCTTCGCCGTCTCTTGCGAGAGAGCATCCTTCTCCTACCCAGGCTCCGCACGACCAGCGCTCTCAGAGGTGAGCTTCGACCTTCGTCCAGGAGAATACGCCGGCGTGGTAGGCCCGAACGGCGGTGGCAAGTCTACCCTGGTCCGCCTCTTGAACGGCCTCCTGCGGCCCGGCTCGGGCCGCGTGCTCGTGTCAGGCCGCGACCCTGCTACGGAACCCTTCGAGGTCCGCAAGCACCTGGGCGTCCTATTCCAGAACCCCGAGAACGGCCTCGTCGCCCCTTTCGTCGAGGACGACGTCGCCTTCGGCCTCGAGAACCTTGGCGTTCCCCGCGAGGAGATGCGCGATAGGGTTGCCAGGGCCATAAGGGCCGTCGGCCTCGAAGGCTACGAACGCCGCGAGCCCCATACTCTCTCGGGTGGCGAGAAGCAGCGCGTCGCCCTGGCCGGCCTCCTGGCCGTCGAACCCGAGATACTCGTCCTCGACGAGCCCACCGCGATGCTCGACGCCGCGGGACGCAGGGAGGTCCTGGAGTACCTCCAAGCCCTGAGGTCCGAGAAGACCGTCCTGCACGTAACCCACCACCTCGAAGAGCTCCTAGATGCCGACCGTATCCTCGTCCTGAACGGGGGAGAGCTCGTAGCAGACGAAACACCCGAACGATTCTTCTCTGACGCGGACCTCCTGCGGGAAAACAGGCTGCTCCTGCCGGTCGTGCCGAGGCTCGCGCTGGAGCTCGGCTTTCCGCCGGCAAAGCTGCACACGCCCGAAGAGTTGGCCGAGGCCATACTCGCCAGAACACAGAGCGGAACGAGGGGTCGATGAAACTGGAGCTCAGGGACGTCAGGCATGTCTACGCGCCGGGTACCCCTTTCGAGGTCGAAGCGCTACGAGGCGTGTCTGTCGTCGTGGAGCCAAACGAGGTGCTGGGGATCATCGGTGGCACGGGCTCGGGCAAGAGCACGCTCGTACAGCACATGAACTTGCTCCTCGTCCCGACGGGCGGTGAGGTGCTCGTCGACGGCGTGGACGCTCGCTCCCTGGAGAAGAGCGAGCTGCGACGTAGGGTCGGCCTCGTCTTCCAGTTCCCCGAATCGGCGCTCTTCGCTCCGACCGTGGAGGAGGATGTGGCCTTCGCCCCGCGTCAGCTCGGGTTGGACGAAGAGGAGGTCAGGGAGCGGGTGCTGGAGTCGCTGCGGACGCTGGGGGCGGGGGAACTCGCGGCGCGTTCACCGTTTGCGCTCTCTGGCGGCGAGAAGCGGCGGGCCGCCATCGCCGGGGTGCTTGCGATGAGACCTGAGGTCCTCGTCCTAGACGAGCCGACCGCCGGACTCGACCCGGCCACCAGGGAGGACCTTCTAGCCCTGATCCTGGGCCTGCGCGAAGCAGGCGTCTCTGTCGTCCTCGTCTCCCACGACCTGGACGAGGTCGCCGGAGTCGCCGACAGGGTGTGCGCGCTGCACGAAGGCAGGGTAAGCGCCGCCGGGGCTCCTGCCGAGGTGTTCTACGGAGATCCTACACAGGCCCCGGCGACGGTAAGGGTGGCCACCCTGCTCAAAGGGTCGAGACCAGGGATGGGAGACCCCGTGCGCTTTGAAGAGACACTTGAGGCGCTGAGGGCTCTGCAGGGGACCTGAGGTGACGAGCCGGAGCCTCGGCCAGTTCTATCCCGTGTCCTCGCCCGTGCACGCGCTCGACCCCAGGGCCAAGCTCCTGGCCACAGCCGTGTTTGTCGTCGGGCTGTTCCTCATAGACTCGACGGTGGGGCTCCTCTCCGTCGCCGCTGCGCTCGCGGCGCTCGTGGGGGTGAGCCGTATTCCTGCGGGCACCTTTTTGCGGCTCTTACGGCCCGTGTTGTTTATCGTCGCGCTGACGGTCTTGTTCCAGGTCTTCTTCTCGCGGGAGGGGGTCACACTCTTCGAGTGGGGCTTGTTGGAGGTTCATTCCGGCGGGTTGAGGTTGGGATTCTTCCTGGCTTTGCGGATACTCTTGCTCGTCTCCTCCGCAGGGTTGCTTACGGCGACGACGGCCCCGGTGGCGCTCGCTGACGGGATCGAGGACCTCCTTTCGCCCCTGAAGAGGGTGCGGTTCCCGGCGCACGAGGTCGCGATGATGATGACCATAGCGCTCCGTTTCATTCCCACGCTCGGGGAGGAGGCCGAGAAGATCACCAGGGCCCAGGCCGCCCGCGGCGCGGACTTCTCTGGGGGAGGGCCGCTTCGCAGGGCGCGCTCCTTCGTCCCCGTGCTCGTCCCGCTGACCGTGGGCGCCTTCCGCCGTGCCGACGAGCTCGCTGACGCGATGGAGAGCAGGGGCTACAAGGGCGGCGAAGGCCGCACACGCTACCGCGAGCTGCGCTTCCGGGTCAGCGACGCGCTCGCACTGGCGGTCACCCTGCTCGTCCTGCTGGTTGGGGTCTTGCTTTGAAACTCGCAGGGCTCGTCGAGTACGAAGGCACCGACTTCGCAGGATGGGCCGCCCAACCCGAACGACGGACGATCGAGGGTGTACTCTCTGAAGCGCTCTCTACCGTTCTGCGCCAGCCGGTCAAGATGAGCGTCGCAGGCCGCACCGATGCAGGGGTGCACGCGAGCGGGCAGGTCGTCTCCTTCAGAGCGGAGACCGAGCTAAGTCCTGCCCTGATCTCCTACAAGACCACGGCGGTACTGCCCAAAGACGTGGCACTCCGTCGGTGCGTCGCCACAAGAGATGAGTTCGACGCCCGCAAAGACGCGCGGAGCCGGACCTACGAGTACAGGTTGGTCAACGACGAGATCAGGTCCCCCCTGGAGCGCCACCGCGCCGGCTACGCACCGCAGAGACTCGACCTGGATCTCCTCTCTACAGCGGCAAGACTGGTGAAAGGGAC
>DASQWQ010000346.1:0-4061 GCA_035640175.1 Rubrobacter sp.
GTGAAGCCACCACGCCCCACTAGAGAAGAGATACGGCCTCTGAACCGTGAACAGGTCCGAGCTCTCCTCGAGGCCGCGAGAGAGGATCGGCTGGAAGCCCTCTATGTCGTGGCCGTCACCGCCGGGCTCCGTCGTGGCGAATTGCAGGGTCTCAAATGGGAAGACTTGGACCTCGAAGGTGGAACCTTGCAGGTCCGGCGCACGCTCGCCGAGCCAAAAGGTGGTTACATATTCGAAGCCCCTAAGAGCGGCAAGGGCCGTAATATCCGGCTCACCCAGAGAGCCACAGCGGCCTTGACTAGGCACCGCAAGCACCAACTAGAGGAGAGGATACGACTGGGGACGCTCTGGCAGGACCATGACCTTGTACTTGCCTCCGGCGCCGGTACTCCCGTTAGCGGCGGCAACCTCAACCGCGCCTTCAAGACTCTGCTCAAGCGCGCCGGGCTGCCTCACAGCTTCCGCTTCCACGACCTGCGCCACACATGCGCCACGCTCCTACTGAGGCAGGGCGTCAATCCTAAATTCGTCCAGGAGCTACTAGGACATAGAGATGTCAGCCTCACCCTTAACACCTACTCCCACGTTCTGCCCGACATGGGGGACGTCGCCGCCAGCGCGATGGACGAGGCACTTGGATAAATCCGCGTTGGTGTAGCGGTTGGTGTAGAAAAGCTCCGGTCTTCGCCGGAGCTTTTTCGCATTATCGCAGTTTGCAGGTCTTTTGGCAGCGCGCCTGGAAGGATTCGAACCTCCGACTCGCGGTTTAGGAAACCGCTGCTCTATCCCCTGAGCTACAGGCGCAAAGCGCAAACAGTTTAACGCGGGACAGCCATGCTTACCATAGGGTCGCGCCAGGGTATTTTGGACTCCGCCCGCTGTGCCAGAATAGGCTCAAGCTTCGAGCGCATCTGTCGTCCGGGGCGCATATTCCAGTTGAACGAGGGTCGGGAACGACGTATGATTCAGCGGTACTCGCGCCCTAGTAGGGTGGACATGGCACGAGGGTTGCATGCATTTTTGTTTTGCGCTGCGGGAGAGGTGTAAGCGGCGGGGCGTGCGATCCTACGTTGCAGGCTACCGAAGGAGAGGCCGCGGAGGCTGACCACAGTTTAAGGAGAGGCAATCTTCCGAGAGGGACGAATGACTCGCCGAACAAGACGGGGATGGCTGGGCCGCTTCTGAAATTGCTGATGACCTCGCTGTTGTTGTTGGCGGCAGGGGCCCTCACTGCGGGCTGCGGGTTCGGTGGTGGAGGGGATCTCACGCTCGGCTACCTGGGCTGGGACGAGAACGTGGCCAACTCCTACCTGACGGAGGTGCTGCTCGAAGAGGAACTCGGCTACGAAAATGTCGAGCTCAAGCTCGCCGACGATGTTGGGCCCGTCTACAGGGACCTGATCGAAGGCGAAACGGATGCTTTCCTGGACGCCTGGATGCCGAACCACGAGCAGTTCTTGAAGAGAGGTCGGGGCCGGATCGAGGTCTCCAGAGAGCCGTGGTACGTCGACCCGACAAGGTACGGGATCGCCGTCCCCGATTACATGCAGGACGTGCGTAGTATCTCCGATCTCGACTCCTCGGGGACCGACATGATCACGGGTATAGAACCTGGCGCTGTCCTGATGAAGAAGATCGAGACCGACGTGGTGCCGCGGTACCAGCTGCAGTCCAGCCTTGTCGAGGCCACCACGCCGGCGATGCTCGCCGAGCTAGAGCAGGCGTACAGCATGGAAGAGCCGTTCGTGTTCCTCGCCTGGTCGCCCCATTGGATGAACCAGGAGTACGAGTTCCGTTACCTCTCCGACCCGAAGAACGCGATGGGGTCGGTAGACGCCCCCCAGACGCTGCATTCAGTCACGCGAGAAGGGTTCGCCGAGGATGAACCGGTGGCCTACGCCCTTATCAAAGCCATGAGGCTCGACGAGGACCAGGTAGGCAGCCTCGAGCTGGCGATAAACGAGGCTGAAGATCCGGAGACGGGCGTCAGCCGGTGGCTCGAAGAGAAAGAGAACAGGGAGCTGGTACGGCCCTGGATCGAGGCCGCAAAGAACGCACAGGAGGAGTAGACAGTCTTGACGAGCAAAGGGCACAGCACGAACGACATCAGGGCCGACATGGTCGAGGAGGCCGTGCGCATTGCCGAGGAGGCGGAGCGCAGGGACGTGGCGCTTCGCCTGCTCGGAGGGGTGGCCATAAAGGTGCGCGCGCACGACGGCCTGGACTCCGCTTTCGAGCGAGAGTACGCCGACCTCGATTGGATCACACCGAAGGGCAAATCCTCCCAGGTGCAGCGGTTCTTCGAGTCCCTGGGGTACGTTCCGCAGACACGCTTCAACACGATGTACGGCCGCGAGCGGCTGCTTTACTTCGACGAGGAGCACAACAGGCAGGTCGACGTCCTCGTCGGCAACTTCAGGATGTGCCATGAGATCTCCTTTGGGGACCGTATGGCCATGGAGCCGCTTACCGTCCCGCTTGCGGAGCTCCTGCTTACGAAGCTCCAGATCATCGAGCTCAACGAGAAGGACGTCGGCGACGCCCTAGCCCTTTTGCACGACCATCCCGTTGACGAACAGGACGGAGATGCCATAAATGCTGCCCATATCGCCAAACTGTGCGCCTCAGACTGGGGCCTGTGGCGCACCTTCACAGCCAACCTCGAGGCTCTAGGCTCTTACCTGGAGCGCTACGACCTGAAAGACGAGAGCAAGGAGCGCATTACGGAACGCGTCAGGGCATTGCTCGCGCGCATCGAAGAGGAGCCGAAGACCTTTGGGTGGAAGATGCGCGCGAAGATAGGTGATCGCAAACGCTGGTACGACCTGCCTGAGGAGGTGGAGGGCGGACCATAATCTCTAGGCCGAACGCGTGCGGCTCGCCGAGGGCAAGGTCGTCGAGTTCGGCGCCTTTGAGACAGTCTCGACCGAATGGTCCAACCGCTCCCTGTGGGGCACCTACCGCGAGGAGGAGGTACGTGTTAGTACGCCCAGCCCCGCTATTACAGGCTCACGATGACGGTCTTGAGTTCGGTAAAAGTCTCCATCGGGTATCGTCCTCCGACGCGTCCTACGCCCGAGCGGGAGCCCGCTCGCCCGCCGAAGGGGAGGTGGCTTTCCCAGTGGTTGGATGAGGCGTTTATGTTGACCCAGCCGGTCCTCACCGCCTCGGCGAAGCGCAAGCCTCTCGCCAGATCCCGGGTAAAGACCGCAGAGAGCAGGCCGTAGGGCGAGGAGTTAACGGCCCTTATGGCTTCCTCCGCGTCGCGGATGATCGTCGCGGGGACGATAGGTCCGAAGGTCTCCTCCCTCGAGACGCGCATCTCACCGGTGACCTTGCCCAACACGGTCGGGCGGTAGTAGAGATCCGTAGGGAAACCCTCGGCGCGGGCCCCGCCGGAGATCAACTCCGCGCCACCCTCGAGCGCGTCGAAGATGTGCTGATCCATCTTGTCGGCCGTCGGTTCGTTGTTGAGGGGGCCGAGCGTGGTGATCGGGTCGAAGGGGTCGCCGAGTTTGATTCCGCGCTCGATCGCGCTGCCAAGCCCGTCGAGGTAGGCTTCGTAGACCCTCTCGTGCACCAGGAACCGCTCCCCGGCGGTGCAGCTTTGACCGGCGCCGAGGAAGGCAGAGGTGAGGCTCGCCTCGGCGGCGTCGTCGAGGTCGGCATCCTCCAGGATCACCATCGGCCCGTTGCCCCCCATCTCCAAGAGGAGCGTCTTCCCGGCGGCACGCTCGGCCACCTTCTGTCCAGTCTCGATGGAGCCGATAAAGCCGACCGCCTGGGTGCCGGGGTTGGCTGCCACCTCGTCCCCGACAACGGGACCGCGGCCGGTGATCATGTTGAAGACCCCTGATGGCAGTCCGGCGTCGACGATGCACTCGGCCAGCTTCACGGCACAGACGGACGTCGAGGGGGCCGGCACCCAAACGACCGCGTTGCCGCAAGCGAGTGCCGGTGCGATCAACTCCGCCGGCATAGTGTAGGGCCAGTTCCACGGCGAGATCACGCCGACGACCCCGCGCGGAACCCTGTAGAGCATGACGCGCTTGTCGGCGTCT
>DASQWQ010000347.1:0-4072 GCA_035640175.1 Rubrobacter sp.
GAGGCGTTAGTTCACCCTCTGGAGCCTGGGTCGCATGAGGACGGTCGGTGGGCGGTACTTTTCCCCTCGTGGAATGCTGCTACAGCGCCACGCCCAGATCTACTTCGCCGTCCGCTCCGATCATCGCTCGGAACGCCAGGCGCGGCGTTGACCCAGCTTGCGTCGGCCCACTAGAAGGCGGTAGAAGCGACCGCCTCCTCGCGTCCCATACCAACACTTACACCAGTCGAGAGGAGGGAGGTCCTTCGGGATCATCCGAGAAGTCCCTCGGAGAAGTATCAGAGCGACTCTCGAGCACTTCCCACTCGGTCTGAGGTTATGTTTCCCTAACCGGCTTCGCTGCGGCTGTGGACGGGCCCGAAGGCGAGGGGCACTGTTTGCGCGGTCGACTCAGATCCCGCTCTCACTGCGGCGGAAGCTCAGTCGCCTGCCAGCTCGTCTGTCGCGCGTCCTCCAGCGTTAGCGGTACGGTGGAGAAAGTCGGCGAGCACTTCGAGTTCGGTGTCCCCATATCCGGCGCAGATCTGGTCCATCGAGGCGTTCATCCCCGAGTAAAGGCGCATCAGCTCCGCGTTCCGCTCGCGTAGGGCCCTCACGACGACAGCGCGGCGGTCCGACGGGTCGCGCTCGCGGGCCACCCAGCCACCGCGTTCGAGTCTGTCGAGGATGCCGGTCATAGTGGCGGGGTGCAGCCCGGCGCGTCGTGCAAGGGCGCTCGGGCTGAGCGGACCGTGGCGGGCGATGAGGTCGAGGCAACCGAGGTCGACGTCTTTGAGATCGAGGTGTGCGCCAACGTGATGGTTGAGTAGGGACAGTTGGAGGCTCAGCTCGCGCAGCGACTCTTTGATGGCGCGGTTCAACCGTCGTCGGCGTCGCCCTGCGTCCCGATCTCTTGGTGATATTGGATTCATATGATATGATTTCCATATCTTCTGTTTTACGGAATATAGTGTACACGAGGAAGAGTTATCCGTAAAGATGAAAGGATCGCCATGACCAGGGTGAATGTGGAAGCTGTCCTCTACCACCGTGAACTGGTGACCATACACGGTGATCCGGTGCAGATACCCCAACCTCACTGGCACGTGCACCTGCAGTTCCGCCGGTACGCGGCCTGCCCGGTCTGCAATCTACACCTCAGGTCCATCGCCCGACGGCACGAGGAGATCCTCGCGGCCGGGATCCGCGAGGTCGTCGTGTTCCACTCGAGTGCCGAGACGATGCTGGAGTTCCAAGGCGAGCTACCGTTCGCGGCGATCGCGGACCCCGAAAAGAAGCTCTACGCCGAGTTCGGCGTGGAGGAAATGTCTCCCAGGGTTGCACTAATGGCTGCACTGAGTCCGCGCTCGTGGCTGGCGGCCGGCCGCGCCTTGAGGCGGGCGCCCAGCCTGCGCGGAGCTGCGGGCAAGGGTGAGGAGCACCTCGGCCTCCCGGCGGACTTCCTGATCGGCCCCGGCGGCCGGGTCCTCGCGGCGAGGTACGGCAAGTACGTGGATGACCAGTGGTCGGTTGACGAATTGCTCGACCTCGCCAAGAATGCCCGGCATATAGCTGGAGCCAGTCCGGCTCCTACTGGTGCCACTACCCCGACTACGCGGAGGAGCGTCGCGCGAGCGCCGGCTAGCCACTGATATCTGGTCAGACAGCATGTCGTGATCCACTACGGTGACTAGGAGGTTAAACGTAGCCTACACTCCCTGCTGCTTTCTCTGTAATGGTGCCTACCTTACGGGTACTCTAGTGTAAGGTGCAAGTTGAGCTGGTGGGGGAGGGGCGCGAGGATATCGTGAGGCCACTGCAGCTGCATCGACCAGCCGGGGTGCAGCTTGAGAACATCGAACCTGGGCATCAGCACATAGACCTGATCTACTTCGCAAAGCCCGCGGGTTCCACAGAGATTCGCGATGAGTTCGCCGAGGAGAAGGTCGGCTGGTACGCACCAGAAGACTGGGGTGGGATGCGCGTGAACGCCGAGGTCAGGGGTTGGTGCGAGAGAGCGTGTGCGGCTCTCGAGGATGCATGATCTTCTCCTTCTCGCGGGCATCGCGTGTTTGAGAAGTCCCCACCTCGCAAGGCTTTCTGCAATACTTAGGAGACGGTAGTGCTGTAGAGTGGTGTCGTGACGGAAGGGGCACGGGAACAGGTCGAGGAGTCGGTGGGATGAGGCGTCGCACTGCTTCTTGGCTAGCATGGTCGCTCGGGATACTCTGCGTTGCGCTCTTGGCGTTCACCCTCCTCTTGTTCGCCTTCAATCGTTCCCACCCGGACGTGGACGTCTACGGCCCCTGGGTCCAGGAGACGGTCGTTGCGGTGACCTTCCCGGCACTCGGGCTTCTCATCCTTTCCTGCCGCTCCCAACACCCCATAGGCTAGCTGTTCTGCGGGGCAGGACTCGTTGCGGGGCTGGACCACTTTTGCGGCGAGTACGCTATCTACGCTCAGCAGGTCCAGGCCAACTCTCTGCCGGGTGGAGAGATCTCGGACTGGATCGTCTCCTGGCTGTGGGTACCGTTCAACGCTCTGCTGGTGTACGTGGCACTGCTGTTCCCCGAGAGTCGGCCGCCTTCTAAGCGCTGCCGGCCCGTAGCCTGGCTCGTTGGGATCGCGGTTGTGGTGGGGGTCACCGTGGCGGCGTTATTGCCCGTACCGGTGTGCAATGTCTGCTCTATAGAGAACCCCCTAGGCCTCGAGGGCTTGGAGAGCGTCAGCGATTTGGTCGACACTCTGATTGAGGCGTTCTGGTATGGGGTTCTTGGGCTTGTGGCGGTGGCCTCCCTGTATGTGCGCTTTCGTCACGCTGGCGGCGTGGAGCGCCAGCAGATCAAGTGGCTGGCTTACGCCGCCTCGTTGGTTGTCTTCGGTACCACCCTGGCGTACGGCGTGTACGGTGCGACGGGAGTTCGGTGGACCTGGCAAGTCGGCATAGCCCTCTTGGCAATCGGTTTAGTAGGCACCCCGATCGCCGTGGGTATGGCCATCTCAAGGCACCGCCTCTACGAGATAGACACCTTCATAAACCGCACCCTTGTCTACGGGGCTCTGACGGCTGCACTGGCCTTGCTCTACTTGGGGGCGTGGCGACGACCCAGGCGGTCTTCCGGGCACTCTCTGGTCAAGAGGAGCAACCCCAACTCGCCATAGTCGTCTCAACGCTCGTTATAGCAGCCCTCTTTACTCATCTGAGGCGTCGCATCCAGGGCTTTATAGATAGGCGCTTCTACCGAAGGAAGTACGACGCGAGGAAGACCCTTGAGGCCTTCTCGGTCAAGCTCAGGGATGAGACTGACCTCGACGCCCTGAGCGAGGATCTGGTCGGGGTGGTGAGGGAGACGATGCAGCCAGCTCACGCCTCTTTGTGGCTACGCTCCGATACAGGCGCGAAGGAGAGCGGAGGTAGCAGAGAACCGCGTGGCTAGAGTGCAACGGCCACCTCTACCTTGCTGTTCGACCACACTAATGCGCGAAACACTAGACCTCGACGCGGCCGCGACGCACAGACCCTACCCGCCCTAGCTCGCTCAGGCATCTTCATAGTAGATACAGCGTCGGCTCCAATGCTCCTCTGAAAAGCCTACGTTGAAAGCGCAGTTCAGATTGGACTCTTGGCGCTCATAGTGTGTGCGGTATCGGGAAGTCTTCCGAGCGGATAATGAAGAAGTCTTCATGCTCGCCTAACACTTGATTCATCTTGGTAGTGCATAGTGGCGATTAAGGCGCAAGAGCAAGCAAGGAGCCCAACCCGTAAGTGTTACAAGGGTTGGTTCATTGGCGCGTAGGCGCGCTTCCTTATGCGCCTACACCCTATTTTGAGAAGGCTGGAAGAAATGATCCCATACATGGACCTAAACGAGCAGGTGGACGCAGACTTCACCCGTGCCAGACGCCGGGCTCGCCTGCGAGCGGTGGTGGCCCGTATCCGAAGAGAGCACACCTCAACCCGGTTGCTCTCCTTCGACGACGTCAGAATTGAGCTTGCGGCTAACAATCGCCGTCCCCGAGGGACGCGAGTCGTAGAAGTGAATGAGATCGTCGGCAGCGTGGGCCGGTGGAAGGACTTCGACAGATCCTTCCT
>DASQWQ010000348.1:0-4919 GCA_035640175.1 Rubrobacter sp.
GTAGGGCTCCCCTTCGTCCTCATCCGTCTCGTAGCGGGCGTACTCTTCGAGGCGCTGTCGTTCGTGCAGCTTGGCGAGCCTGTCGGTGTACTCGAACTCGCTGCCGAACACCCCGTGACGCCTGAGCAGATACAGGTGCGCACCGATAAGAGGCGCTATCAAGGCAGGGAGCAGCCAGACGTGGATGGCGAAAAAGCGCGAGAGCGTCGCAGGCCCCACTACGTCCCCGCCCAGAAGGAAGTGGATCACGTACCCGCCCACGAACGGCGAGTACGAACCGATCTTCATCCCCACCACAGAGGCCCAGAAGCCGTCCTGGTCCCACCTGAGGAGATACCCCGTAAAGGACAGCCCGATCACGAGCAGGAGCAGGATCACGCCGACTATCCAGTTGAGCTCCCGCGGCGCCTTGTAGCCGCCCGAGAAGAACACCTGGCCCATGTGCAACCCGATAAACGCCATCAGGAAGTTCGCCGACCAGTAGTGGATGCCGCGGATGAGCTGTCCGAAGTACGCGTCGTTCATGATGTAGTCGACCGAGTTCCACGCGTCGTCTGTGGTCGGTGCGTAGTAGAAGAGGAGCAGGATGCCCGTCAAAAACTGCAACGTTATGGTGAAAAGCACCGCGCTGCCAAGGGTGTAGAGCCAGGCGCCGCGTTTAGGAACGGGCTCGTAGAGAAAGTGCTCGAGCATCGTGACTATGCCAGTCCGGTGCTCCATCCAGTCAACGAGGAACTGGCTCGCCTCCGATGTCTGGGTCCTTATCCTGCCGATCATGCTCGGTGCTCCCTCTCTAGACCACGTAGGGTTGTTGCTTGTCCAGGCCTGGCTCGATGTCGTACTTGTGCCTGACGTAGAGCTTGCCGTTCTCCCTGATCTCGGCGTCGGTGTAACGGTACATCCCGCGCGGCGGCGGGCCACCGACCCACCCGCCGTTTATGTCGTAGAGTCCGCCGTGGCAGGGGCAGAGGAAGAGTTGCTCGTGGGTGAACCATCGCACGGGACACCCGAGGTGTGCGCAGGAGTTGCTGAGGACGTTGAGCTGGCTCATGATCTCTTTGCGCTCGGATTCCGTAAAACCCTCGCTCTTCTGGTCCAGAATGGCAGGGCGCTCCGGCTTTCCGACTATGTCGCCGGTCGACCCCTGCCTGCCTTGCTGCTTGATAGGGGCCTTCCACGAGAGCCAGATAGCGTTATCCAGCTTGTAGTTCATGTCCGACTTCTGGGAGCCAGGATATTTCTTCTGTATGGCCCTCTCACCGTAGGTCTGCTGCAGGGGGAACTCGACCTTGAAATGAGACGGCTCCTCCTCCGAGACCTCAGAGACCGGACCGACTTCCTGCCAGCCGGACCCCACATCAGATTCGCCCAGCAAGTCGGTCTTGATGATCGGGCTGAGGACGAACGCGGCGGGGGGGATGGTCAGTATGGCCCCGACTATCGCTCCCATCACGCCGAAGCCGAGGAAGTCGCTGCGGGTGATGGGATCTTTCTGTAGCTCCGCCAAGCTTCGTCCCTTCTAGAGCCCCCGAGCCTCGAGGCTCACCTGCCGAACCCGGTCGGCGGGGGGCTTGGTTGCACCGTGTAACCAGGCTGATTATATACCGTGAAAGGCACCCTCGAATTGGATTTCATGAACCCCATGTTGAGCGCGATCACGGCGGCGACGACCCCTGTGGCGATCAGCACCATCCTGTAGCTCCTCCCCGGGCTGCCATACCTGAAACGCAGCCTGCCGCGCAGGTAGGTTACGTACGCCCCGAACGTGGCGAGGACCATGACCAGCAGCGCTATGTAGCGCATGTACAGGAAAGGGAACTCGGCCAGCGGCGAGACCGCGTAAAGGCCTGCCACCGCGGCCACGAGGCCGAAGAACCGGATGGGCACCCGACCGGCCTGGTCGGGATGCCTCTCCGCCCCGAAGTACATGGCCGCGTTGGAGAGCACGACCAAAACGACGACCAGGATAAGGTTTATGAGCAACAGGTTCGAGGTGTCCCCCGAGGTGAGCCGCTCGTAAGAGCCCCCTGCGGCGGCGTCGGACACGGGGTTCTCGGGCCGGGAGAGTTTGAGCGCGTAGACTATCGTGAAGCCTACGAGCGGCTGTAGCATCAAGAACCCCACGCCCCAGGTAAGGCCGACCGAGCTGCTCCAGTCGTAGAAGGCCCTGTCCTCCTGTGTCTTGGAGCGGATGTACATAAAGGAAGCCCACGCGGCGAGGGCGAAGGCGGGCCAGGAGAGGTTGGCGAAGGTCCTGTGAAGGACCAGCTCCGTGAACATGGGGTTAAAGACGCCCCGCACCGCCGTGCCGAAGCTCTCGACGGTCGAGGCAGATAGGGGCTTGACCCCAGGTCCGCCCGTCACCATGTACGTGTCGATACCGGTCATGATGACCATCCAGATCCAGATAAAGAAGCCCATCGTGAACCCGAGGGCGATGTGCCGCTTCTTGTGGAGCACGCTGTAGCGGTCCCACTTGTAGTAGTAGGAGTACATCCCCCAGAGCGCGAGGCCCATGGAGAGCATGGCGATGGCGATAGCGTAGAAAAAGTGGGTGAAGAGCGAGGTCGTCACCCGCGGGTAGAGGCCGACGAGCAGCACCACGAAGAGGACCGCGAACGTCGCACCCGTCGAGAACGTGAGCACGTTGAAGCGGGCCATTGAGTGGGCGAGGTGGTCCATTCGCGGGCTGCCCGTGCGCGCCCCCCAGGCTTGCAACACCGGCGCCGCAAGGGCGAACCCGACGAAGAGTTCAGCCCAGAACATATGCAGAAGCATCGTAAAGCCCGTGATAAAGCGGGCGCCGCCCAGGTTAGAGAAGGCGTCCGACAGGTTCAACTGGGCCAGGAGGTGCAGGCTCGATGTGGTTGCTACGCCCACGCTAAAACTCCTATCTACGCTTCCCCGGTTCTTTCCAAAACCGACTCCCCCGCCTGGCGTCCGCCGGTTCGGTGCAGGGTGGCCTGGTGGACGGCCCGGGGCTCCAGCCGCCGGTCCACTATGTAGTAAATCGCGCCGCCGCGCTGCATGGCCTCCCTTATGGGACGTAGCAGCCGGCGCTCGCGCGTAGAGGCGAAGACGAGTACCTTACCGAACTCGAACTGCTCGTTCCACGAGTCGGCCTCCTCCTGGGGCGCCTCCATCTCCATCAGTATCGGGGTGACCCCGATCCTCGTGAGCGAGGCGGCAAAGAGTATGATGGCCAGCGAGAGGAAGACCATGAGGGTTGGTATCCCGATCGCAGGCGTCGTCAGGGCGAAGAAGATACCGACGACTATGAAAGCCACGGCGAAGCCCAGGGGCACCTCGAGCCCGCGTCTGTCGGCAGGGATCACGATGTAGCGCGTGCCGTCGGGGAACGGCTCAGGCTCGCTGAAATCCACGCGCTTGAGGACCACCGTGAGGTCATCCCTGTCCACGCCGAGTTCCCTGACCTCCTGGACGACCTGGTTGAGCCCGGTACCGTCGTCCATCACCCCCACCACGGTGTACCAGGAGCCCTGCTCCTGTACCTCCCGCCCTTCCACCAAAACACTGACCTCCAAATGGGGATCGAGACCGCTATGCACGGCGCTTCCAGCCGCCCAACAGCATACATCGTCGAGTCGCTCCATACTAGAGCGTTCCCCACGCCCCGCGGGAATCTCTTTCACAATCCGCAGGGTGTGAAGCCGTACTCCAAACCTTGCCGCACGCTCGGGTAAACTGGCTCCGTGGATACCAGGGACAAAAGACCAACCTCAGGCGGTATGGAGGGCCAGCACTACGAAGAGCGGGGGCTCGGGCCCTGGATCATGCGCAACCCGTGGCTGCTCATGCGGCTGTTCACGGTTTTCGTTTTCTCCTTTGCAGCCTCGACGGTCGCAGCCAACTTCTCCTACGGCCTGGAAGGCAAGCCGATCATACTAAGCGCAGGTCAACTGAACTCGGGGAAGCTGCCTGCAGGCACACAGATCGGAGACTACGTCCAGGTGAGCGGCACGCCTGATGTCGGGGAGAATCTGACGCGCCTCGGCGTGCCGGAATCCAAAATAGCGATTGTCTCCCGCTACGAGACCGCATACTTCTACTTCCGCCTCGAAGAGACCGGCGACAACCTCCTCATCCAGACCACGCAAGGCCTCCCCAAAGACCTTCAAAGTTCGGGCGAGCGCGTCTGGAGGGGCAAGCTGGAGACCGTTGGGACCGTCATCTTCCACGACACTACTCAGCAAGGGCTCGAGAACGCCGGCCTCCCCCGCAACGAGAGCATACCGGTCGTCAACACGGGCGAGACGCCCGAGTACCTGCGCAAAATCTTCCCGGCCTACTCGGCCATAATCGGCCTCTGGCTCCTCTCGATAGCCTGGCTGGCCTGGAAGAAGAACAAACCGCTTTCCGGCTTGTAGCATTTCAGCACGCTCCGGGCTGACGCCTCCGCTTGTCAGCACGGCGCTTCACGCCTTTCAGTACGCTTCGGCCTGCGGCCTTCGTTCGTCAGCTTTTTGCCGCTCTGAATCCGCCCGGTCGCGACTTGCCGATCCCGGATCGAGTCCCTCAGACCCTCACGTGCCGCTGAGCGGTTACGAACCGCACCCTTCGCTGATATGCTGAAAGCCGCCCGCAGGGCGGCGTGCTGACTTGCTGACGAGCCTGCGAAGCAGGCGTGCTGAATCGGCAGAGGGGAGAGCGAGACTTTGGGCACCTTCTTCAGGTTCTCCGAGCGGGGAACAAACCTCAGAACGGAGGTGGTGGCTGGGCTGACCACCTTTATGACGATGGCTTACATAATCTTCGTCAACCCGGCGATATTGGGCACCGAGGGTACTGGCCTCTCCGTACCCGCCGTGTTCTTCGCCACCTGCGTGGCGGCCGCGGTGGCGTGCATAGCGATGGGCCTCGTGGCGAACTTCCCGCTGGCCCTCGCCTCGGGGCTCGGC
>DASQWQ010000349.1:0-8519 GCA_035640175.1 Rubrobacter sp.
CTGCAGGTGAAAGCTAGCAAACCTCGCCTCCTATGCGCCCAGGCGGATAGAATGGTACGTTGGCAAGATGGTGCGTTCTGGCACTCGCATCATATCCCCCATCTCAAGGGTAGATCCTTCGCTTAAGACCCACGGGGAGAAGGGGTGCGTCGGATGAGGCTCCTTGCCGACGTGATGGTCGTAGCCGGTCTCGTACGAGCATCATGAACCGCTGGACGGTCGCCGTCGCCGCAGTGGTTATGCAGCTGGGACTCGGTTCGCTGTACGCTTGGAGCGTCTTTAGGCAACCACTCTCCGCGCATTACAGCGCGAGCGTCACCGGCGTGAATGTCGCCTTCTTCGTCGCGATCCTCGTGTTCGGTATCTCGACCTTGGCTGCCGGCTTCTTGCTAAGGCACGTCGGTCCCCGCTTCGTCGGCGTCGCGGGAGGTGTTCTCTTCGGGACAGGCGTCTTTCTGAGCGCATTCGCCGAAGGGAGTCTCCCTTTCCTGTACTTCACCTACGGCGTCGTTGCTGCCGTGGGTGGGGGGTTGGGGTACATGGTTCCTATCGCCGTGCTTCCCAAGTGGTTCCCGGACAGGCCCGGCCTCGCCTACGGCTTGGCGGTGGTTGGCTTTGGCATCGGGCCGGTGATAAACGTCCCCCTCATCTCGACCATCCTCTCGGCGACCGGCGGACCGTTCCGGACCTTCGCCATCCTGGGAATCTCTTACACCGCTATGATCGGCGGTGCCGCATGGTTCGTCAGGACCCCTCTCGAGGATCGCGAGCCCCCGGTTCCCGAGGGACGCGAGCAAGGCGATGAAAAACCAGAGGGAACATCATACTACCTGCGCGGAGCTTTGGGGACGTGGCAGTGGTACGCCTTGTGGGTTGTGTTCTTGCTAAACACGACGGTAGGGGTCGCGGTCTACTCCGATGCCAAGGCGATGGCCGGCTCGATCGGCGGAGCCACCGCCGCCGTAGCCTCCGGTTTCGTGATGATCGTCGCGGTATCGGACACGGCGGGGCGGCTGGTATGGCCTATACTCTCGGACAAGATCGGCGGGGCTAACGTGTTTCTCGCTATGTTCTTGGTGCAGGCCGCGGCACTGCTGATGATGCCGGTGCTCGGAGCCGGATCTTTTGTGTTGTTTTGCGTCCTAGCCTCGGCTGTGGCGTCTTGTTACGGGGGCGGTTACGCGACGATGTCGGCGTTAGCCGCCACCTACTACGGCTCCCAGGATATCGGGACGATCTACGGAGGTATACTTACCGCATCATCGGTCGCTGGCTTCGGCGCCCCGTTGCTCTTGGCGCGCTCGGCTGACGTGACCGGCTCCTATGACCTCGCCCTCTACGCCACAGGGGGGATAATGCTGATCGGGACCATTATCCCACTGGCACTCAGGGCGCCTCGACCTGCTCGTCAAAGTCCTAGAAGAAGTGGGCCGATGTAGCGCCATTCGTGGTCGGACAGAGCCGTGGGGTATCGTTTGTCCTCCATGGTGCGAACTGTAGGCCGACACTCCCACGGGGCAATATCCACACAGTTTCGGAAAGGAGTTCCAGAAAGATCGTTCCTCGCTCGTACCACGCGGCTTCTCAGCTAGAGCAGCCGGCATTCATGGCTATGACCACCATCCGGCCCCCACCGAGCGAGGGTGCATACTCATGGCGAGGAACACCTCGAGGGATGCCAAGACGTGATCGGGACACTCAGTGGTGTCAGAAGGCTTGCGAGATACGTCAGGACGCTTCGCAGATTCTGAGTATTCGGCTTATCTAAGGCGATTATAGAGCCAACGAGCGGACTCGAACCGCTGACCTAATATCATTACGAGTGATAATTCAGGCGTTGCAGGGGTTTGCAGAAGGTTGCAAAACCCGCATATTTAAGGGGGTTTCTTTTCTCTGCCTTGCCCTGTGTTGCACCGTATTGCGCTCCCGGTGGTATCAACATCATCTGTATATTCGCCTGACACCGGCGCTCACCGGCGGCCAGGTAGATCCAAATTCCTCTGCTACTCTAGGTAGTGCACACCGCTTGCCACAGTATGAGGGAGGACATATGTCTACTCCAAAGCGTGTTACCCCCTGGCACACGTTCTCTATCGCCAAGGGCAACACTATTCAGATCGGCACGCTACTCGGGGCGCTTGCGCTCTCTTGGTACGCCGGTCGGGAAGGGGTTCGAGGCACGCGCTGGATGGTCGCGAGCCGGCTCCTAGCGTACTTCTCGGAACACGCTTTTTCCCACTGGCTCATCGGACGGGCTCTGGGTATCCGCTTCACCGGGTACGGCCTTCACGGCACGAGCCACCCACAGTACTACCCGCCGGGCATGCGCTTCTTGTTCTCGCACCTCCCCCTACTGAGCGCTCGCACCGACCCTGCGTCACTTAAACAGTCGACGCCCGCGGCACGTGCGGCAATGTACGCTGCAGGCACCGTCGCGACCGTAATAGCGAGCGTCGCGATCCCAGGCTACGCCTGGCGGCGTGACGTCCCAAGGGCTCGGGGCTTTTTCGTCGGTACGAACCTGTGGAACGTGCCGTTGATCCTCAGCGAGTCGCTGCGCCCCGGCGGGGACCTGCGCCGCGCGTGGCGGGAGCTCTCGAAGTAGAGGTAGCATGTCAGGCAGCGCACCCGACCGCCGATATTCTCTCTACCTCCACGGGTCCGACGAGCGGACTCTGTTTGTCGACGACGGTCGCAGAAGGTGACAGTGCCGACAGCGTTCCCGCTAGTCCGAAAGGAGGCGCGAGAGCAGACCGCTCGGCTTGGGCTCGGCCGGTGACGTCGCCCAGGACCGCGCCGACACTCGCCAGTTCAAATATGGCGGAGAAGCCCACTTCGGGCTCCCGCGGCTTCTCTTCAGCCTGCTCTTGCCTGCTCACATCATGCTCTCTTCTCGTCAAGTAGCAGAGCGTTAAAGGCAATGATAACAAGGCCGAGGACTCGGCAACCACACGAGCAGGCGGCCGCGCCGTTGCTACGCTAGAAGGACTCCACGAATGCCAACCGGTCAGCGTCCCTCTCAGTCAGCAAGACGTGGCAGTGCAGTTCTAAGGTGTGGGTGTTTCTGGACTCACGCGTCGATCCTGGCTCCTTCGCCCCAGGCGAGCCCGGACCCCGAGTGCCGAGGCTAAGTCGAATGCGCCTAGGCCCGGTCCGCGACCCCTTCAGCTCCTGCCATGCTCGCGCAGTGGGCGCAGCAATAGAAGTGGCCGTCGGCTTCTACGCCATGGCCGATCACCTTGACCCCACAGTACTCGCAGGTCGGGGCGAGAGCATGGATGGCACACTCGAAACTATCAAAGGTGCTCGTTCCCTCGCCGGGCATACTTACCTGAAAGGCCTTGTCGTAATCGTTGCCGCAGACTTCACATTGGGCCATAGGTCCACTCCTTTCCTACGTTTACCTTTCGTAGATCATGCCCGGTGCCAGAGAATCGCAATCTGCCAGAGAGGCGCAAGGGCCGTTCACGAACGGCCCCTACACCCGCAGACGGGCCATGACGTGGGCATCCACGTACTCGCCGTTGCGATATGCGAATCGTCTGTGGGTTCCCTCTATCTCGAACCCGAACTTCGCGTAGAGTGCGATCGCGGGTGCATTATCTGTGTATACGCGGAGGTCCAACCTCGTAAGATTCAACCAGTTGTCTGCGAGGTCAACGCAAGCTTCCATCAACCGGGTGCCGACGCCCTTGCCCTGCCAGTCATCCCGCACTGCTATCCCGAAGTGTCCTGAGTATCGTGTCCTTGGGTTCATGTAGACACTGAGCGCGAGGTGGCCGACGACCTCACCCTGTACGCAGGCTACTATGGAGAAGTTATCGTCTCGTTCTCTGGTCAGCTCTTCACGCCATGCCTCCTCCGAAGAGTACGGAACTCCAAGCGTTTCGGCCATAGCCCGGGGGGAGGTGTAGACGAGGTGCACGGCTTTGTAATCTTCCGGTTCGCAGCGCCGGACGAGCAGGTCACTCAAGCCGACTCTCCTCCTTCTTCCCAGAGGACGTCTCTTCGCACGAGCCTGTCGAGACCCCATATTCTCACACGCAAAGCTGAAATGCTGAAATATGCTCGCGGCGATTGTGTAATAAACTCGAACGGTAGTATCAGAAAACTCCAACCTAAAGGGGAGATCTGTGGATCAGCGGAATCTAGGCAGCGAAGGGCTCGTCGTGTCGGAGCTTGGGCTTGGGTGCATGGGGATGAGCGAGTTCTACGGCACAGGGGACGAGGAGGAGTCCACGGCCACCATCCACCGCGCAATAGAACTGGGCATAACCTTCCTGGACACGGCGGACATGTACGGCCCGTTCACCAACGAGAAGCTCGTCGGCAAGGCCATAGCCGGTCGCAGGGACGAGGTCGTGCTCGCCACCAAGTTCGGCAACGTGCGCGGCGAAGACGGGAGCTTCCGTGGCGTGAGCGGAGAGCCTGACTACGTGAGAAAGGCCTGCGACGCGTCGCTCTCGCGCCTCGGGATCGACCACATAGACCTCTACTACCAGCACCGCGTGGACCCGGAGACGCCCATCGAGGAGACAGTCGGCGCGATGAAAGAGTTAGTGGTGGCCGGCAAGGTCAAGTATCTAGGACTCTCCGAGGCGGGGCCAGGGACCATCAGGAAGGCTCACGCCGTGCACCCCATCAGCGCCCTCCAGTCGGAGTATTCGCTCTTTACCCGCGACGTGGAGGACGAGGTCCTACCGACCGTGCGCGAACTGGGTATCGGGTTCGTCCCCTACAGCCCGCTCGGGCGAGGTTTTCTAACCGGACGCTGGAGGAGCATCGAGGACATGCCCGAGAACGACACCCGCAGCGCCCGCTTCCCACGCTTCGCTGAGGAGAACTTCCAGAAAAATCTGGAACTGGCGGATAGGGTGCGCGAGGTCGCCGACGGCAAGGGGATCACCCCTGGGCAACTCGCCCTCGCGTGGCTGCTCCTTCAGGGGGATGATATCGTCCCCATCCCCGGGACCAAGCGCCGGGAGTACCTCGAAGAGAACGCCGGCGCCGCAGGCGTAACGCTCACCGAGGACGACCTCGCCAGCATCGAGGAGGCCATGCCTCGCGGATCGGCCGCCGGCGAGCGCTACGGCGAAGAGCAGATGCGCGCCGTAGGCCGCTAGGAGGAGCCGATGACCGACGTCGAGCACATCTCACGCAAAGGGACGGGTGTGCCCATAAGCTGGTTCCCCATCCCCGAAGAGTCCGAGCTTCCCGATGACTTGCAGGGGCTTTTCAGGAAGGCGCGGGAGATGGTCGGGTTTGTCCCCAACGTCTTCAGGGCTTACAGCTATCGTCCCGAGCGGCTCTCCGCCTGGTTCTCCCACTACCGCCAGCTCCACGAGCCGACCCCGAACCTGGACGCGGCAGAGAGGGAGATGATCGCGGTGGCCGTCTCGATGGCGAACGGATGTCTCTACTGCCTGGTCGCCCACGGCGCCGCCCTTCGCCAGGCCCTGGGCGACCCCATCCTTGCCGACCGTATCACCCTAGATCACAGGAGGGCCGGCCTCGACGAGCGCCGCACCGCCATCCTGGACTTCGCCGTCAAGGTCACCGAGCGCCCGCTGGCCTGCGATCCGGAAGACCTCGAAAGCCTCAGGGGCTACGGGCTGACCGAGGAGGAAGTTTGGGATGTAGTGGAAATCGCAAGTATGTATAACTTCACCAACCGCATGTCGCTGGCTTGCGGCATGATCCCCAACGAGGAATACCACGCACTGGCAAGATAGAATCTCGGAAGGTGCCCTGCCGTGCTGCAGGTGATCTCGGTTCTCGGGGCGCTGGCTATCCTCGGCGCCTTCGCCGCTAACCTGTTTGGCTAGATACAGCCCTTCAACCTCTGGTACTCGGTAGCCAACTTCCTTGGCTCGGCTGTGCTGACGGTGGTGGCCGTCGTAGACCAGCAACTCGGCTTCCTACTTCTGGAAGGCACCTGGGCCCTGGTGAGCCTCTGGGGCATCTTCTCCGCCCTGCGCGGAAAACGAACGCCGCCAGGCGCGCGTTAAACGATTCGCAGAGGAATAGACAAACTGCGAATAGCGCGTTCGGTTACGAGCGATCGCCTATTAGCCAAAACAAGAAGCTGACAAGCTGAAGTGCTGATTAACTGAAATGCTGCTATAGAGAGGGGCTTGTATACTGCGGGCGTACAGAGAAGCGGATAGGAGAAGAGCGTGTCCGGAGTAAAGTACGTCTCGAAGGTGAAGGTGGAGCCGGTGGAGGGTAAGATCCGCCACGCGTATCTACCCGTCCAGGAAGATCCGGTAGTGTTCGGTGTCCACAGCGAGGTCGCCGAACACTACGGCGTCTCCCCGGAGAACGTAGAACCCTACGACACCACGCTCGACTACGTGGTTGCCGCCGCGGGCGGTTGACTGCTCGGCACCTTTTCGGGCGCGCTGGCAGCGCGTCAGGTGTCGTTCGAGAACCTCCACGCCGAGACGGTCGGAGAGATCGAGGTCGAGAGCAAAGTGCTTGTGATCAAGAGGATCAAACAGATCTTCCACATCACGGCGGAAGGGCGGGACCGCGAGACCATAGAAAGGGTACTCGAGGTCTACGCCGATAGCTGTCCGGTGGCGGCTTCCGTAAAGGGGAGCATCGAGATCTCTAGCGAGTTGGATCTCACGGTCGCCTGAACCGCCTGCGAGCTTACGGAAGTGTGTTCTGACGGAAGATCAAGCCAAGGATCTCTTCTCCGAACTCCGATGCTGTGCTGACGTCGTCGGCTTCGATCTCGCCGTTGTTCAGGTACTGGAGACGGAGCACGTCTCCTCCTCCGGGGTGAGCTTCGGGGATGATCCCACCGAAGAATACCCCGAGGTTATTCAGCCCAGCCGCGAATCTCTGCGTCGCGGGATGGGAGAGTGGAAGATCCACATAGATGCAATCCACGCGGTGCAGGCAGAGATCTCGCAAGTGGCTGTGGACCAGTTCTTCGAGGTCGGCCCCAGGCTCCTCGACCCGCACGAAGGCGAGGTTGTGGTCCTGGCGCACCTCGACGCTCATCCTGGAGGGCTGTAGTGTCGGGTCGTTGACCTCGCCGACCGTCCGTCGCAGCCCATTGTACTCGACGACGCGCTTGACCTCTTCCAGATAAGGCGCAGGGGGGTAGATTTTCCGCTCCGGTTCGTCTTTGACGCGCATGTAGAACAGGGCGACAGACCCGCGCCGTCCTTCCCTGCCTTCACCGATCTGCTTGTACGAGACGGAGGCTGGGATATACCCTAGCAAGAACCCTGTCTCCCTCGCGCCGAGCTGAAGATTACCTCTCTGGCTGTACGGATGGACGGCGGTCGCCTCACTGTAGAGCCCGTACATGCCGACGTCGCCGGCCCACTCTGCCATAAAGGTCTTCATCTTCGGAAAGAGGTGGTGCCCACGAAACCGCGGGTCCACGACCGCCTGTCCCGCTTCCCCCACAGGCGAGGCGGGATGTTCCACGGTAATGGCCAGATGACCCACGAACTCGCCCTCCGGCGTTACCGCGACGCAGGAGATCATAAGCCCCTTCTCCTGCAGTTCCCTGATCCTGTCAGGATAGTAGATGTAGTCCCAGTCGTAACTGTAGCCGTAGGATCGATAGACGCAGCGCGAAAGCCTGAAAGATTCCTCAGGGTGCATCATGCGAATCTCCAGAGGGACATCCTCATGCGCAGCGGTGGCTTCCACGGTTCTGCGGTGCTCGTCCTCAGGGAGGTGATCCCTAACGTCGGTATGAGGGAGGTGCTTGAGGAGCTCGACTCTGTTGCCGCCTCGGCCGAGGTTTACAAAGCGGGTCTCGTCGAAGGACCGGTGCAATATCTCCAGCGTGGTTCGATCCTTCCCGTCTTGCAGACGGCTGTAGTCGAAAGGCAGGCCCTGGTCTTCCACCGCTACGACTACCAGGCCCGGTCGGCGCAGGACCTGGATATCGAAGGAACCCTCCTCTTCGGGCCCGAAGGCGTGCTCGATGATGTTCAGGCAGACCAGTTCGACGGCCCGGTCCACCGGCTCGGCATCCCCCAGGCCGAGCCGACAAGTTATCTGCTTCACGAACTCGATCACCGGCGGCAGGAACCCGGCGTCGGCGGAGACAGTGACGCGGGCGATTGGTTCCTCTGGCGTTGCTTTCATTTCAGTCACAGGAAATCCTTCTTCAAGACCACCAGTCGCATCAGAAACTCTATTCTCTCAGGTCTCGTCGGCATCGATCAAACAGGCGGCTCGCGCGTACAACAAGCTGACAAGCTTGCATTAAGAAAAGTTAAGTGAGGTCGTTGACAAGGTCTCGGTGGGAGGGTAGAGTTCTAGCGATGTTGTTGTCGCACAAAGGACTGAAGGATTGATGCACATCCGTAACGCGAACATAGGTATTCCGGTGTTCGGGGGAGAGGTGCGTCCCGAGGTCCGCGAGGTCGCGATGAGAACGTGAGCTTCTAGCTCCACCACACTTCTCAGGAGAGGCCCCCGGACCGAGCGGACCGGGGGCCTCGAGCTTTGCTCCAAGAGAGCTGGCGAAGGTCTCCGACTCCGAT
>DASQWQ010000350.1:0-2473 GCA_035640175.1 Rubrobacter sp.
AGCTCAAGGATGCGCTCGAGGTCAGCGTCGCCCATCTGCCTGATGCGGAAGCCCGAGTCAATCTCGGTCACGGCCCGTAACGCGTTCTGGGCGGCAGTCTTTTGTACTTCGTTGTCTTCTCTCGCGGTGAAGGCCAGCAAGTTTTCCCTCGATCTCTCTTTATTCATGGATAGAGACTCTTCCGCGCAAAAGGTTTCGAAGAAACCTCAAGAGACGCGGATGCCCCGAGCGCGCCCTAGAGGGACGGTCGGGGCAGGGACGGTCGAGGGCGCCGTCCCTTAAAGGAGCTCGCGGTAAACCTTATGTGATGCCGTTCCACACCCGCAATGCTACAACATGGCACGCTGACATGGAAGGAGTCAGAGAGAGGATTCGCTGAACGACCCTAACCGCGCTGTATTACCCCGTCCAGGATCCCGTCTATCTCCGAGACCGTGTCCGCGGAGAGCTTTACCCCTGAGGCCGCAGCGTTGTCGTCGACCTGCTCGGGTCTGGAGGCGCCGATGATCGCGCTGCTCACGTTCTCCTGGCGCAACACCCACGCGAGGGCGAGCTGCGGCATGCTGAGGTCCGCCTCGGACGCGACGGAGCGCAACCCGTCCACGGCGGAGAGAACCTCCTCGTTCATGAGCTGCTGCATAAAGCGGTTGAATTCCGGGTCGGCTGCGCGGGTGCCCTCCTGGGGGGCGTCACCAGGACGGTACTTGCCTGTGAGTACACCCTGGGCGAGCGGTGAAAAGACCACCTGGCCCACCCCTTCGCGCTCGCACAGGGGTATGACTTCGCCTTCGATCCTGCGTTGGATCATGTTGTACTGCGGCTGGTTGGAGACGATCCGATCCAGGTTCATCTCAGCGGCGATCCTCATGGCGTCGGAGATCTGGTCCTCCGTCCACTCGGAGACACCGATATACAGGACCTTCCCCTGCCGCACAAGATCGTCGAGCGCCCTCAGCGTCTCCTCGAGGGGCGCGTTCTCATCGTAGCGGTGGCATTGATAGAGGTCGATGTAGTCGACCCCAAGCCTCCTGAGCGACGCGTGGCACTGCTCGGTTATGTGCTTGCGCGAGAGGCCCCTGTCGTTGGGTCCTCCCCCCATCGGGAAGTACACTTTGGTCGCCAGAAAGTACGAGTCGCGCTCGAAGTCTCTGAGCGCCCGGCCTACGATCTCCTCGGCCGCACCGCGCATGTACACGTTGGCCGTGTCGAAAAAGTTGATGCCGATCTCGTACGCCCTGTCTATACAGGCCGCCGCCTGCTCCTCGGCGACGCTCCCACCGTACGTCAGCCAGCTCCCGAGGGAGATCTCGCTGACCTTTACCCCACTGTTGCCAAGTCGCCTGTACTCCACCAGAACCTCCAGTGCATAGAGAACGAGGTGCTAATGGTACACGCCTTACGGCCCGTAAACCCCGTATCCCACAACCCGTCGCGCTGTAACCGGCCTTGCTTACTGATTTGTTGTCGGTTAAGAGCACCTTTATTGCAAGAACGGCCTATTTTGTTACAATGCTCCCATCGATATTCGATCCACGAAGAAGGAGCGGGAGCAAAGGTGCGAGCAACGCTACAGCCCGGCCTGACGAATAGGCTGACGAAGTATCTAAGGACCACGCAGCAGCTAATCGAGGAGGGCCGTGACGCGGTCTCCAGCAAGGAGCTAGGCGACTTCACCGGCATAAACCCTGTGCAGGTACGCAGGGATCTGAACGCCATAGGCTTCTCGGGCACTCGCGGGGTCGGCTACCAGGCCTACGACCTCGTCGAGGCCGTGAGGGACATCCTGGGACTCAGGCAGACCTACAACATCGCGCTGGTCGGCGCGGGCAACCTTGGTAGCGCCATAGCGGCGAGCACCATCCTCCCCAAGAGAGGTTTCGTCATCCACGACGTCTTCGACAACAACCCGGAGAAGATCGGACGCACCGTGGGCAACGTCGTCGTCAAGCACATAGACGAGCTCAAGAAGAGCGTCACCGAGGCCGAGGAGATCATCGGCATCATCGCGACCCCAGCCTCCTCAGCCCAGGAGGTCGCTGATCTGATGATCGACGCCGATATCAGGGTCATCCTCAACTACACTGACGTCCTCCTCCACGTCCCTTCCCACGTGGACGTCCACCGTATAGATCCTACCGCCCAGCTAATGCACACGCTATATTATCTGACCCAGGCAGAAGGACAGGAAGCGTCGTAAGGTATTTCAACAGGTCAGCACTTCAGCACGCTTCGGCCTTTCAGGCCTCCGCTTGTCAGCATTTCAGCCGGTCAGCTAGTGGTCCTCGGTACTCAACCGGGGACTGCTTCTATATGGGAACTGCACACATTCGCCACACGGAAGGGCCATTCACAGCCCTGGCTGAAGTGCTGAGTAGCTGACCGGCTGAAAGCGCCCGCCAGGGCGCGTGCTGAATCGCTGACTAGCTCGAAACAGAGGAAGAGTCCGGAGCGCACTTAGGGGTGATAGGTGGGG
>DASQWQ010000351.1:0-7338 GCA_035640175.1 Rubrobacter sp.
CGAGTTCGCCTCGGACACAGACGCGTATCCCGACACCCCGAACGTACGCATCCTCCTCGTCCCCTGCGGCCCTGACACGTTCCTGGCCAAAGAGGAACTGCGGCCCTATCTCGGCACAGAGTTCGTGCCGCGTCTACTTGACCTCTACGAGACCGAGGGCTCGCTGCCCGACGTCGTCACGGCCCACTACGGCGACGGTGGACTCTGTGCAGCCCAGACGGCCATCAGCGAGTTCCACGACCTCGGCGCAAAGATCGTCATCCTCACCCGTTCTGGCGTCGTCGTCACCGCCTCGGACAACGGTAACGTGGAGCGCGTCGGGCCATTGCCGAAGGTAAAGATCGAGAACGTCACGGGCGCCCGCGACGCCTTCTGGTCGGCGCTCCTCATGGCCCACCTCGACGGCAAGGCCTGGCCAGAGGCCATCCGCTTCGCCCACGAGGTAGCGAGCCTGAAACTGAGGGTCGAGGGACACGTGGAGCGTATGATCGACCGCGAGAGCCTCTGCGCAGGCTTGAAGTCCGCCGGACAGCGGGCCGCGTAGCCGATGACGGCTGAACGCAAGATAACTGACCTTCGGGCCCTGATCTCCGCCCTCTCCCCTGAGGATCGCATCCTCGCAAACCGCATCTTCGACGTGTCCCCGACGACAGGACGCCTCGACCCGCCTGAGGCGATGCAAGCCTGGATCGAGAAGTCCTTCGCCTCGGTGGATCACGTCACCGCCCAGCGCATCGTGAAGGTCACGAACCGTGTCACCCTGGAAGGCACGCTCTTCAACGGGCTGCGGGCCTCCCGCCCACTCGACACAGGCGTCAGCCTCGACCTCGACCGCGAGATAGCAGCGACCGAGGGAGACCCGTTCTGTCACCCAAAGGAAGGCACACCGGCCGACATCTTCGGCCGCGTGGAGGGCGAGTACGCGACCACGGCCTCGAACGTAGCCAAGTACGACGGCTTCCACGGCGTAGTCGTCTTCGACGACCATAACCCCCTCCACCTCACGCCCGAGAAGGTCGCTGGCTACGTCTCCGTCGGCTTGGAATGGGGCCGCAAGGCACTCGAAACCGATCCCGAGGCACGCTACCCCTTCCTGATGTGGAACTGTCTCTGGCGGGCAGGGGGCTCCATCATCCACGGCCACGCCCAGGTCACGGCAACCCGGGGCTCCCACTATCCGAAAGTCGAACGCCTCCGCCGTGCCGCCTCCGCCTACAAACGAAAGCACGGTTCCGACTACTTCGAGGACCTCACCCGTGTTCACGCTTCTCTCGGCCTGAGCATCCCTTTGGAAGGCACCCGCGCGTTCGCTAGCCTCTCCCCCATCAAGGAGAAAGAGCTGGTCGTCATAGGGGAGGATCCCAGAGACGCTTCCCTGAGCCGCGCGGTCGGCGCCCTGCTGCAAGGCTATGTCGAGGACCTCGGCGTCCGCGCCTTCAACGTCGCCTTCTACATGCCACCACTCGGTCCCACACAGGAGGATTGGTCGGACTTCCCAACGGTCGTCTACATCGTGGACCGAGGTGACCCGTCCAACCGTACCTCGGACATGGGGGCGATGGAACTCTACGCAGCCTCCGTCGTAGCCTCGGACCCTTTCCGGGTGGCCGAAGCCCTGCGCGATAACCTGTCCGGCTGAGGCTCTACCCTGGGGGCTACACGGCCGGCGGTGGATGAAATCCCCCGGTGACAGCGGGATGCAGAAGGGTTGACCCTTCCCTACCCGCGCTGGTCAGCACTTCAGCTTGTCAGCAATTCAGCTTTTTGTTTGCGCTCTTGGCTGATCGCTTGTAGCAGAATGTGCGATTCCAAGGAGGTCTATACCTCTGCAAATCGCTGTGAGAAAGCCTATTCCGGCAACTCGATGCGGTCCCCTACCTTCACGCCCCTTTTCTCGAAGAAGCCCCGGTTGACCTCGAGGGCGT
This sequence comes from Rubrobacter sp., assembly GCA_035640175.1. GTDB lineage: Bacteria > Actinomycetota > Rubrobacteria > Rubrobacterales > Rubrobacteraceae > Rubrobacter_D. Next base: position 1,926 of record DASQWQ010000351.1, read on the forward strand.
ACTGGGCGGGCTCGGCGGAGTCGTAGCCGGGCGGTTCATCGTCCAGAGGCTTCATATCCTGGATGTCTATGATGCGCTTCTTCGAGTCGATGAAGGCAATAGAGAGCGGTATGAGAGTGTTCGCCATTGTGTAGGTACGTGGCGCCTCCGCGGGGTAGACAAAGAGCATGCCTTGATCTTCGGGCATGCTTTCCCTCCTCCTGAGCCCGATATACCGTTCTACCGGGTTGTCGGCGATCTCGACCCAGACCCTCACCTTCTCGCCACATGAAGCGGCGATAGTCACGGTGGGAAGCTCGGAGGGCTTCTCCTCTGTCCCAGCAGTGTCGGCCACGGTACCGCAGCCGGCGTTCGTGCTCTTGGAAGCCTGGGACGTGTTCTGGCCCTGGGTATCCGAGTTGGCAGGCGCCCCACCGCAGCCGGCAAGGAGCAGGGCTAGGACGACGACAATAGTAAAATTCTTCACCGGAGCACGAACTCGATCCGTTTGTTCTGGCGGCCCTTGCTCTTGTGGCCTGTGATCTCCATCCTCCCGACTTCGCGCGTGTTGGCGACGTGGGTCCCCCCGTCGGCCTGCGTGTCGAGGCCCTGTATCTCCACGATCCGAATACGCCGCACCCGCTCGGGCACCAGGTTGACCTGGGTACGGATGAGGTCGGGGTTCGCGAGCGCTTTTTCGCGCTCCAGTTCGTAGACCCTTACCGGACGTTCTTCGGCGAGAGCCTCGTTCGTCAGGCGTTCGATCTCACCGACGACGCCGGCGGTCCACTCGCCGGGAAAAGAGAAATCCATCCTGGCGCGGTCTGTGCGCATCTGGCCGCCCGTTACCCTGGCGTCGAAGTTGCGCCAGATCACACCTGAGAGGACGTGCAGTGCCGTGTGGTATCGCATGTGGGCGAATCGCCGCCCCCATTCCAGTGCGCCTTTCAGATCCCGCACAGTATCAGGGATGGGCCTGTCCATGACGTGGATAACCTCTCCACCCTCTCGCCTCACGTCTACGACCATCGTCCTGATGGGACCGATGCCAAGGGATCCCTTGTCCGGCGGCTGACCTCCGCCGCCAGGATAGAAGGCGGTCCGGTCCAATATCACCTCACGGCCTTCCAGCTTTACGACGCGGGCTTCGAACTCCTTTGTGTAGGAGTCTTTCAGGAAGAGCTCTTCGGTCATTTCAGCACTTCAGCACGCTACGCCCTTCAGGCTTCGCTTGTCAGCGCTTCAGCACGTCACTTCGCGGCTCTCAGTCCTTCAGCCAGTTGGTGGACGTGGCCTGAAGCGTGAAAGAATATCCGAGAGTCGCTCCCGCGCACAAGGATAGGGTACTACAGGCTGAAGTGCTGACAAGCTGCATTGCTGACTCGCTGACCAGCTTTCAAAGCGGGAGCGTCCCCCGATCGTGGTTCCTGAAGGTGGCGACCTCACGGTAGCCGACCTCGTGCACGAGCGCGAGGCTCGTGTCGTAGCCCAATGCGACCTGATCCGGGGCGTGGGCATCCGAGGAGAGGACGATAGGGACGCCTCTCCTGTGGAACATCTGGAGGAAGTCCCTGGCAGGATAGACCTCGCCTATAGGCTTCCTGAGTCCTGCGGCGTTCACATCGACGACGACGCCGGACTCGGCGACGGCGTCTGCGGTCTTCTCCAGGATCGGTGTGATGTCCCTGTCAGGGAAGTGGCGGAAGATCTTTATGAGGTCAGGGTGACCAAGGATCTCGAACCGTCCGGAGAGCACGGCCCTGCGGACGTTCGCGTAGTACGCTGCGTAGAGGTCGTAGGTCTCGTACCTGTAGTAGACCCTCTGGTCTGTAGCCCTGTCCACCTCCTCGTTGTCCACCCTGTGTACACTGCCGATAACGTAATCGTAGGGGAGGGCCGTGGCGTATTTGTCCATCCGCTCCTCTGCTCCTGGTACGTAGTCTATCTCGATTCCGAGCCGCAACTCCACGTCGTGCGAGAGCTCGCGGGCTTCCTGAAAGGCGGCGAGGTCTATCTCTTCGAGGTAGCGGTCGTGCTCGGTGATTCCCATCTGGCTAACGCCCCTCGCTCTGGCGACCTCGCAGTACTTCATTATGTTCTCCACGGTCATCGGACGGTCGCCGTGGGCTATGACGTGCAGGTGGTAGTCGATCAAAGGCTACTCTCCAGAAGTCGTTACTCTCGACCGACCCATCTTATAAGATAGTCGTCATGTTCATCTAGAGGAGACCCTGAAAGGAGCCGCGGTGTTCGGCAAGATAGCCTACGGCGCAACGGCAGCGCTCACGGTGGCCGTAGTAGTGGCGGAGCTTCTGCACGCCCCGACGCTCCTGATCTTCGCCGCCACTGCCCTGGCCCTGATAGGCCTGGCGTGGGTCCTCGGACAGGCTACCGAGAGCCTCGGCCATCACTCAGGTCCGCGCATCGGCGGCATCCTCAACGCCACCTTCGGCAACGCCGCAGAGCTCATAATAACCATCTTCGCACTCTCCGCGGGACTCACGACTGTGGTGAAGGCTTCGATCATCGGTTCGATCATCGGCAACGTACTGTTAGTGCTCGGGGCGAGCCTCCTCTTCGGGGGCCTGAAGAACGGCATCCAGAGCTTCTCGGCCGAGATCGCAGGTATCAATGCCTCGATGCTGGCCATCGTGGCCGCCGCGCTCTCCCTGCCGACCATATTCGCCATCACAAGCCCTGGTCGGAGCCCGACCACCCTGAGCATCGAGGTGGCCGTAGTGATGTTCGTGCTCTACGTCCTGTACCTGATCTACATCCTCCGCAGTCCCGGAGGCAGTGCGCAGAGCGAGGGACACGCTCCGTTCGGCAGAACGGCTTCGCTGGTGCTGCTGTTCGTGGCGACGGCGGCCGTCGCCTACGTCTCGGAGGCTTTCGTCGGGGCCATAGAGCCGCTTACCGAGGAGTACGGGATCTCCGAGCTCTTCGTAGGGGTCATCCTCGTCCCGATAGTAGGCAACATCGCCGAGCACATCGTAGGCGTCCAGATCGCCTACAAGAACGACATGGACTTTTCGATGGCGATCTCTCTTGGCTCCTCTATCCAGGTAGCCTTGCTCGTCACCCCCATCCTCGTCTTCCTCGGGCCCCTGCTCGGCCATCCCCTGCGCCTGATCTTCACCCCGCTGGAGCTTGGCGCCCTCGCCGCGGCGGTCCTCGTAACCGGGTTCATCGCCCTCGACGGCAAGTCCAACTGGCTAGAAGGCGCGATGCTCTGCGGCGTCTACATCATCGCCGCCCTCGCGTTCTTCTTCTCGCCATGAGAAGGTTTCAGGCGCTCTGGTTTGTTTCGGCTAAGTAGCCGGCTGCTGACTTCGCTCCGCACGGATGCCGTACATCAAGGGGACCGTTGGTATATGTTCCGGCGGAACCATTCGTTTACCCGGTAGCTCGTGCATCCCGGCGAACTTCCTTTCCCCGTTCGCGTAGGGGTACTCTTCGAGAGCCGTGATCCTCAACCCCGCATCGGCCAGCGCCGTAACCACCTCCCCGAGTCCCCACCGAAAGAGATAGCAACCTTCGGGGTTCTCGAAGTCTCGGACCCCCTCGACGAAACCGGCAGGGGTGAGACCTCCGCCAGATGCGGCCACGTAGTCGCTGACGCCCCTATCCAGGAGTAGTGGTTCTCCGCCTGAGGGATAGTCGTTGACGTGGTTCCAGGCTCTGTCGAAGATATCGGCCGCAGGATGGAAATCAATCAGCACAAAGCACCCGCCAGGGTTCAGGATGCCGGCGATACCCCCGGCCCAGATTCTGAGGTCGGGCAGCCAGCAGATGACACCGTAGGAGGCGAAGGCGACGTCGAAGCGTCTGCCTTCGCGCGACGCCTCTTCCAGCCAGTCGTACACGTCGGCGCGCTCGAAGGTAGCCCTTATGCCGGTTTTCTCCGCGAGATCGCGGGCTGAGGAGACGGCTTCGTCGCTTACATCCACTCCTGTAACCGTCGCGCCGAGCCTCGTCAGGCTTATCGAGTCGCCCCCTGAGTTGCACTGGAGGTGGACGAGGGATCTTCCTTCGAGATTACCGAGAAGATCACACTCCTCCTGGAAAAGCGTACTGCCGCCCTCACTGAAGAACCGCGAGAGGTCCCCGCGATGACTTTCGTGGGCTCCGACAACAGCGTTCCAGGACACCCGGTTCTGCTCTCGGAGGTCCCTGCGGTCCATCGACGGATTCTACATCGGCCCCGGCTTCCTGGTATCGGCCGCGGTCCTCAGAACCTGCTCGAAGCCGGCGACGGCATCGCTCCAACGCGGCAGACGAGAGGCGCGGCGGCTTGCGGCGGCGGACATCCTCACCCTGAGCGTGGGATCACTGAGCAAGAGATCCAGGGCCGCCGACAGATCCTCCCTGTCGTCCGGCTGAACCAGTACCGCGGCCTCCCGACCGACTAGGTCGGGCACTGGACCAACATCACAGGCTATTATCGGGAGCCCGCGGGCGAGCGCCTCAGCGTAGACGATCCCGTATCCCTCGTAGCGCGAAGGCAAAACGAAGAGGTCGGCCGACGCGTAGGAGGCACCGAGCGCTGCGTCGTCCACGCATCCGGATACGACAATGGAGCCCCGAGGTGCTGCTTCGATGGCGTCCCTGACCCTGGCCGCGTAATCGGGCTCCGTGTCCGTCTCCCCGATCAGCTCTAGCACCGCGCCCTTACGCTCGTGCAGCGTCCACGCTTCGACAAGGGTCAGTATCCCCTTGCGCTCTATCCACTGCGCGACGCAGAGGGCGCTCACGGGACCGCCTCCCCGAGCGTGAGATTCACCGCCCACCGGAACGCCATCGAAGCCTGGCGGCACGACGTGGATACGTCCGGGAGAGACACCCCGGCCTAAGAGCACGTTTCTTCCGTGGTCGCTCACCGTGACGAGCCGGTCCGCGCGCAGGAGAGGCTCTTCGTAGTCACGCTCGCGGACTATGGTCTCATGCCCTGAGCCGCCGCCTGCGACGCTCGGCAGTTCGTGGACAAGCGCCACGACAGGTCGGGAGGCCAGCCAGCGGTTCAGGTGCTGGGAGACCGCGATGCGGGCGAGGGCGTCGACTACTATGGTGTCGAACCTCGAAGGGTCGAACGTGGAGCCGAATCTTACGGCGGCTGCTCGTTGCTCGTCAGGCGATGGTCCGCCGGCTACGACCTCTTCGATCTCGAACCCCCTCTGGCGCACGCCGGAGATCACACGCGCGTTGTACAGGTAGCCGCCGGTCTTGCGACCCGTGTCCCCCACCGTGATGAAAGCGACGCGCACGAGGACCCCCTCAGGCTAGTTCGTCTTCGCGGGCTGCGTAGGCGTCGGGGGACTCCCAGATGCGCACCGTGAGCGAGTCGAGTCCCTGGCCGCGGAGGAGTCCTGCCAGCGTCTCCCAACAGTATGAGGCCACCGCCTCGGCCGTCGTATTGACTTCCGCCAGGCCTGGG
>DASQWQ010000352.1:0-2349 GCA_035640175.1 Rubrobacter sp.
TGGCGGAGGGCGTGATACAACCCTCCGAGGAGATCTGGGCATTGCTGCAGACAGAGGCCGATCGAATGGCCCGGCTGGTGGACGATCTCCGGCGGCTCTCGCAGGCAGAGGCCGGGCAACTCGACCTCGACCTCGCTCCTATCCTTCCCCCAGAAGTCGTCCTGCGCGCGGCTGAGCAAATGCGTCTACCCTTCGAGCACAAAGGCGTGGACCTAAAGATCTCGGTGTACGACAACCTGCCACCTGTGGTGGCCGACGCGGACCGGATGGTACAGGTCCTGATCAATCTGATGTCCAATGCGCTGCGCCACACGCCGCGCGCGGGAAGGGTCATTGTGGGTGCAGTGATAGCCGACAGTGAGGTCATCTTCGAGGTGGCGGACACGGGGGAGGGGCTGGCCCCCGAGCACCTGCCGCACGTCTTCGAGCGGTTCTACAGGGCGGATAAATCCCGCTCGCGGGACGAAGCCGGCGGAGGGTCCGGGGTGGGACTCGCGATCTCGAAGGCGCTCGTGGAGGCGATGGAGGGGAGGATATGGGCTGAGAGCCTGGGGGTCGGAGAAGGTGCGGCCTTCCGCTTCACCCTGCCTCTGGCCAAGTCGGTACCCCGGAGGGTATCTTGATCCAATCTTGATCCCTCTTAGACGCCAGCTTGAGAGCAGTCTCCTACAGTAGACCCGTAAAACGGAGCTACCTCGAAAGGAGACCAGGCAGAATGGTTGAGCTTTTTGGCATGATGGCGGAGATGGGGCCCTGGGGGCACGGGAGCGGGTTCTGGGGAGCTTGGATGCTCGTTCCCACTCTGCTCTGGATGGCGTTCTTCGGCCTGGTGGCGTGGGGAGCGCTGCGGGTATTCTCTATTCGGCAAGGCAGCGGGCGGACGGCGGACTCGGCCGAGGAGGTTCTACGGGAGCGCTTCGCCCGAGGCGAGGTCGATGCCGAGACGTATGAAAGGTCCCTCGACACACTGCGCCGCGGCTCTTCGCAGCAGGGCTACAACGATTACGTAAGGGAAGCCGAGGAGCGGCTGAGGTCAGACGAGGAGGATCCTCGCCCGTAGCGGTACTATCTTCGTAATGACGGCAAGCGCTGCATTCGAATCGAAAGACAGGAGAGCGTGGGCTACGACATAATGCACATTTTCTCGGAAGCGTGGATGCCTGTCTCCCTGTTGTTACAGGGTGGTCCTGACTGGAATCAGCACGACTGGGGAGGACAACGCTGGGACGGTTCGTGGTGGCCGTGGATACTGTTTCCGCTGCTGTTCTGGGGCGGAGTACTGTTCCTCATAGCCTGGATTCTGGCCCGCCTCTTCCCCCGGAACCGTCCCGTCGACCGCCGAGAAGCGTCCAGGGACCCGGCGGAGGAGATCCTGCGGGAGCGCTTTGCCCGCGGCGAGATCTCGGCCGAAGAGTACGGAAGGTCCCTGGAGATCCTGCGCGGCGAGGCTCGCCGAGGGACCCCCGATCCGGGGGGCGATGAAGACTCTGCTAGGGGTATGCCGTAGCAGCACCGGGCGTGCTCGCACACCTCGGCGCGGAAACCGAGCCCTCGAGCATACCCATCATCGGCTAGAAGACGTCAGCGAGGTCCGTAGGATGTGGCGCGCGGCAAGCTCGGCTATGATCTGGCACCCTATGGAGTTCCCCACGAGTGCGGTACGGCTCAGGCCGAGCTTCCTCATCCCGCAGGCCAGAGCATCTGAGAGGCCGGGCACGCCAGGCACGTGGGCCGGCTTCCCGCTCTTGCCGAAACCGGGTAGATCCGGCGCATAGACCCGGTGTCGGAGCGCCAACCGCTTCATAGCCGGAACCATGTAGCGTGCGGAGACCACCAGCCCATGCACCAGAACCACTGCGGGCCCGTCCGTGGGGGCCCGAGACGCGGGCGTGCATCCGCGTCCCAGCGACGACGGTCCACACCGTTTCCGTCTCCCCTGATGTAAGCGAGATCCCCATGTTCGGGGTATCTACTTACCCAACCTCGCGGATGTTAGGCTACTCACAGTGGGCTACTATGATGTCCCTGGATATGGAGCTGGTCATCTTCGTCGGTCTGCAGGCTTCAGGAAAGAGCACGTTCTTCCTAGAGCGCTTCGCCGCGACCCACGAGCACGTCAGTAAGGACCTGTTTCGCAACAACAAGAACCCCAACAGGAGACAGGCACAACTCATACAGGATGCGCTGGGAGCGGGCTGCTGCGTGGTTGTGGACAACACCAACCCGACGCTCGAGGACCGACGGGTGCTCATCGGGCTGGGAGGTGAGTACGGGGCCAGGATCGTCGGCTACTTCTTCGACCCCAGCGTGCGCGAGTGTATCCGACGCAACGAGATGCGCGAGGGCAAG
>DASQWQ010000353.1:0-3959 GCA_035640175.1 Rubrobacter sp.
CCCGCGAGGACTATCCTCTCCCTTTCGCTCTCGTAGTCAGGGTCTGGGACGGGCACGGCGGAGAGGAGGGCGCGGGTGTAAGGGTGCAACGGGTTCACGTAGAGCTCGTCGCTGTCTGCCAGTTCGACCAGTTGGCCGAGGTACATCACCCCGACGCGGTCGCTGATGTATTTTACGACGGAGAGGTCGTGGGAGATGAACAGGTAGGTCAAATGTCTGTCTCTTTGTAGCTGCCTCATGAGGTTGATGACCTGGGCCTGGATCGAAACGTCCAGCGCCGATACAGGCTCGTCCGCAACGATGAATTCTGGCTCTACCGCCAGCGCCCTAGCCACGCCGATCCTCTGTCGCTGGCCGCCGGAGAACTCGTGCGGGAAGCGGTTGGCGTGCTCCTTGCTCAGGCCCACCGTCTCGAGCAGATCGTGCACCCGGTCTAACCGCTCCTTCTTGCTCCCAGCGAGACCGTGGATGTCGATGCCCTCGGCGACGATGTCGCTGACGACCATACGCGGGTTCAGAGAAGCCTGCGGATCCTGGAAGATCATCTGCATCTTGCGGTTCAGGGCCTTGGCCTCCTCGCCCCTGGTCCTGTGGACGTCCTCCCCCCCGAAGCGTACTTCGCCCCCGGAGGGCTCGTAGAGCCTCACCAGAACCCTCCCCACCGTGGTCTTGCCGCACCCCGATTCGCCCACGAGGCCCAGGGTCTCGCCCTCTTTGATCTCAAGCGAGATCCCGTCCACCGCCTTGAGGAACGCCCTGCGCCCCACCTTGAAGTGCTTTTTGAGGTCTTTGACCTCGAGTATCGCCCTTCCGTTCCCGTTCGGGCTCTGCTCCGTCATCGTGCGTCCCCAATCCGTACAGGAGGCTCGACGTTGGGGGCCATTGGGTGGTGCAGCCAGCAGGCTGCTTTGTGCTCAGCCGAAAAGGTGGTGTACTCGGGAAACTCCGTGGAACAGACCCGCATGGCGTAAGGGCACCTCGCCGTAAAGGGACAGCCCTCCGGTGGATCGGACATGTTCGGCGGGGAGCCGGGTATTGGGATCAGATCCTGGCTACGGTCCGCAGTGGGCAGCGGGATGGAGGCCAGAAGACCCCAGGTGTAGGGCATCTGCGGATCGTAGAACGTTTCGCGCACCGTCCCCGTCTCCACGAGCTTGCCAGCGTACATCACCGCAATCCGGTCGGCGACGCTGGCCACCACGCCGAGATCGTGCGTGATCAGGACGACCGAGGTCCCTATCTTCTCTTGCAACTCTCGCAAGAGGTCCAAGATCTGGGCCTGTATGGTCACGTCCAAAGCCGTGGTCGGCTCGTCGGCTATGAGGATCTGCGGCTCGCAGGCGAGGGCTATCGCGATGACCACCCTCTGGCGCATCCCGCCCGAGAACTGGTGTGGGTACTGCTTTACGCGCTCTTCCGCGTTCGGGATGCCGACCAGCGTCAAGAGCTCCACGGCCCGCTTGCTGGCCTCGCGGCCTGACATGCCGAGGTGTTTCTTCAAGCTCTCGGTGATCTGGCGCCCGACCTTCATCGTCGGGTCCAGCGAGGTCATGGGGTCCTGGAAAACCATCGCTATCTTCGGGCCCCGGATGTTCTGCATCTGCTTCTCGCCGAGCTTCAGAAGGTCCTCCTGCCCGAAGAGGATCTCCCCGCCCCTCACTATGGTATTGGCCGTCGGGTTGAGGCGCATGATGCTCTTGGCCGTAACCGACTTTCCCGAGCCGGACTCTCCGACTATGGCGAGGGTCTCGCCCCGTCTCAGGTCGAAGCTGACCCCCCGCACCGCCTGGACCTCTCCAGCATAGGTGCTAAAGGAGATCCGAAGGTCCCTAACCTCCAGGATGTTGTCGCCGTTCATCTCCATCCTTCTACTTGCGCATCTTCGGGTCGAGGGCGTCCCGCAGGCCGTCACCCAGGAGGTTGAAGCAGATCATCAGCAGGCTGAAGACGAAGGCCGGCAGCCACAACAGGTACGGGTGGAACCTCAGCTCTGCCGCCCCGTCGCTTATCAGGGAACCCAAAGATGCCTCGGGCACCTGGATCCCGAGCCCTATAAAGCTCAAGAACGCCTCCGCGAAAATCGCTGCTGGTATCGTGAACATCAGGTTGATCACGATGAGCCCGAGGGAGTTAGGGATCAGGTGCTTCCATACAAGCCTGAACCCGTTTGCCCCGAGAGAGCGCGAGGCGAGGGTAAACTCCTGGTTTTTCAGTTGCAGCATCCTGCCACGCACGATCCTCGCCATGTACGTCCAGCCGGTCACAGCAAGCGCAATGGTGATGGTTATGATCCCAGGGTCGAGGACGACCATCGCAAGTATGGCGATCACTAAGTAGGGGACACCGTTCAGGATCTCGATCCCGCGCTGCAGGACATCGTCTACCCGGCCACCCAGGAACCCTGAAACAGCCCCGTAGACGACGCCCACGAATATGTCGAGCAAGGCGGCCAGGAGACCAATATACAGAGACACTCTTGTACCCGCCCACACCCTCGTCCACATATCCCGCCCGAACTTGTCAGTGCCGAACCAGAACTCGGAGGTGGGACCCAGGTAGCGTTGGGCAAGGTCCTGAGTGTAGGGAGAACGTGGAGAGATCAGCGGGCCGATCACGAAGGCCACGGCGAAAACCGAGACGAGGACAGCGAGGCTTATGAGCGCCCCACGGTTCTTCTTGAGCCGGATCCAGGCATCCCTCCAGAAGCCAACTGGAGGCCCTGAGATACGCTCGCCTTCGTACACATCGATGTTGGCTGACTCGAAGAGGCTCGGGTCAAGCTCGCGGTATCTGGTCTCCATATCCTATTCCTTCGCTCCTGAGATGCGGATTCTGGGGTCTATGATCCCGTACATGATGTCCTGTATGAGTAGGGCGAGTATGAACAAGACGGAGAAGAATATGGTCGTGCCCAGGATCATTGCGTAGTCGTTCACCAAGATCGACTGCACGAACTGCTCGCCTATACCTGGCACCGCAAAGATCTGCTCGATCACCAGCGAGCCGGTTATTATGTAGATTGTCAGCGGCGCCATGACAGTGACCAGCGGGATCATCGCGTTGCGTAGAACGTGCTTCAGGATCACGCCGAGGCCTGAGATTCCCTTGGCCTTGGCCAGCGTAATGTAATCCTGACCCATGACCTCGAGCATCTCCGTCCGCATAAAGCGGGCGACCGTCGAGATGACGAATACCGCGAGGGCCAGAGAGGGCAATACGGAGTAGATCCAGCTCTCGAAGAAGGCTATCGGAAACCACCCGAGCTTGAGCCCGAGCCAGTATTGCAGGAGGGGTCCGAGCACGAAACTGGGCACGGACACGCCAAGGATCGCGACCACCACAGCCAGCGTGTCCCAGACAGTATTGTGCCGCAGGGCGGCGACGATGCCGAGCACCATCCCTACGAAGAGTCCAAAGATCACGGCCTGAATCCCTATGAAAGCGGATACCGGCAGGCGCTGCAGGATCATCTGCGACACCGGCCTGCCCTCGAAGTAGTACGAGTTGCCCAGGTCCCCCTGCGCCACGTTGGCCATATACTTGACATACTGGACGTACAACGGCTCGTCGAGACCATATTTCTCGAACATCTGCTCACGAACCTGGGGAGATAACTTCGGGTCGGCGAAGGGTGTGCCAGGGACCGCCTTGCTGATAAAGAACGTCACGCTGACGATGATGAAGAGTGCGGCGACCATGTAGACGAGGCGCCTTGCCACGTACCTGATCATCTACAAGCCTACCTTTTCCTGAGCTGCCACCGCTCCGATATCACGGGAGTATCCCCGTAAAGAAGGAATACCCCCGTTTACGCCTCGCATGGTTGTTCTGACCCTCTAATCTGCTACGAGAGTTTCCACAACGAGTAGTCTTTGCCACCGCCGTACGGTTGATTGACGAAGCGCGTGATGGTCGTTTTCACAAGGTAGGCCGAGCCATAGAAGCGCCACGGCGCAATG
>DASQWQ010000354.1:0-13627 GCA_035640175.1 Rubrobacter sp.
CATCCTGCCGGTACCGATAGACCTCATCAGACCCTTCATGGAGTCCCAGAACGGATCGGGCTCATACGGCCAGGAAGTGAGGGCTGGGCGTCTCGAGGAGGAGAAAGAGGCCGAGCGCTTGTATGAGGAGGCTGTTGGAGAGGCCACGCGCGAGGTGTCGAGCGAGGAGGTGTCAAGCGAGATGCCAGACGGGGAAGCCAACCGTTAGTTCGCAAAGGGCTCCGGTGCTAAAGCAGCTAGTCAGCACGCTTCGGCCTTCGGCCTCCGTTTGTCAGCATTTCAGCAATTCAGCTTTTGTTTTTGCTCTTGGCTGATCGCTCTTAGCCGAATGGCCGATTCGCGGTAGGTCAATAGCTCTGCCAATCGCTTTAGGGGCTTAGTCGCCTGCCATTCACGCGGGCGTACGGGCTAGATGCACGTCCTCCGAGAGTAGAACATGACGCACACGCTGGATAGCGTCGTAGTCCAGCTCACCGTCCGGTGTCCTTATCTCTTCGACGTCGCGGGCTTCGAGGGCCTTACCTAGAGCAATACGCAGTTCTTTGACATCGGCCCCACCCATGTCCACGGATTCGCCGCCTCTCTCCAGTCTGAGGTGCGGAGCAGAGAAGTCATGCTTGCTGGCGACGTAGATGAGGGCCTGCCATTCGGAGTCGGTGAGGTTTACGCTTGTCTCGCCATCTGCTGCTGTTATCAGGTATCCCACGACCCCATTGTACTCACAACGCCGTACATAAGGCTTGCGCCTTACGCACGACGAGCCATCAGCATTTCAGCATTTCAGCACTTCAGCTGTGTGGGGAGCTGCTTGGGTTCGTTTTGCTCTCTGCGGTAGATAAGGCACCGCACCGTTTGTCACGGAGCCTGGATGCCTGTGGGAGCCAGACTGGCAGGCACTTGCTGAGATGCTGACCGGCTGACAAGCAGCCGCAGGCGGTGTGCTGAGATGCTGACTTGCATCCCGCTGCTAGCCCCCAGCTCGCCGCTCTTAGCGTTCGTCCTCCTCGGCAAGGCGTATCCAGCCAACCACACTCCAGGGGTAGAAGTATCGGGAGAACTGGCTTTGATCGTGGTGGCGCGTCACCAGCATGACGACGCCCCTATCGTTGACGTCCTCGAGATACACAGGGGCTGCGGCACGCAGATCGCTCGAGAGGGTTTCCGTGGTCTCGAGCATCACCTCCTGGCCGATCCACGCCTCGGGGACCTTGGCTTCCGAGTCCGAGGCGCTCGGCCTCTCCCTATCCATCATAGCTCCCTCACCTTTTCGGTTCCCATAATCTGTAAGGGTAGAACAAAATAAGGGGGTGCGTCGCTACCAGCAGGAGCAGGGTTGTGATACTAGTAATGTGTGCTACAATATTGGGGTGTAGTTGTACCTCGTCTAGGAGGTAAGGGACGCGATGAAGAGGAAGGTCTACAACTAGCCGCAAACGCGATCGTTGTGGCACGATCAGCGTTTGTCGCTCGGGCTGGCGATCGCCGACTCCCCACAGGAGCGGCTTCGTCGGCCCGAATATTTCTGGGAAGGCTAGCTTATGCAAGAGAACCAGAGCGTTTCCGAGATGGCAACCGAGGTCCTGGCACGCCAGGCGGGTGTCCGGGCCAAACGGACCGGCGAATCTTTAGTAGAAGCCCTCAAAGGTGTGCTCGAAACCCAAGCCGGACGACGCCTCGGGCAGCTGCGCGATGGGGTCCATCGCGACGAGAGGGCGGACCAGTGGCAGCCGAGCCTTCCGCGGGAGCGGGCCGAGGAGCGTAGGCGAGACCAACTAGAGGAGCGTAGCCGACTCCGAGAAGAAGAACGTAGCCGAGCCCGCAAGGCCGCCTGGGAGTCGTTCATGCGTAAGGAGCGGCGGGAGGTAGAGTTGCGTAAGGACGGCCAGCTGGCCGAGTTGCTGGGCGAAGCGCTGGCGGGAGAGCCATCGGCGGCCTTGCGGCGGCTGGCCCGCGAAGACCAAAGACAGGCCGAAGAGGGGCTGGTGGCGCTCACGAGCAACGGCAAAACGTTCTACAAGCTCGTGGAGGAACTCACAGAAGGGGACATGCCGGCCAGGATCGCAGCTGCCAGGTTGCGGGAGGCGTGGCTAAAGGAGCGGCGGGACGGGTGGCTCGATTACGGGGGAGGCCCCAAAGGAGAAGGCCACCTGTAGCTCAGTATATTCCGTTGCATGCTCCAGCCCTCGATGCACGATAGCGCAAGTACCATCACTTTCTGTGGGCGACGATCGCGAGCTCGCCGGCATCCAGCCAGGCTTCTAGCCCAAAGCGGCGAGGTCAAATTCGGGGTCCAGCGGGTTGGTGAACGACACCCCGTCGAGTACCGCCCCAGGGTTGAAATCCTCACTCAGGACCACGGCCACCTGCCCGAGACGGGCGACCGCCCAGATCTGGGCGTCGTAGTAGGAGAGCATGTGCTCCCCGACGCCCCGCAGGGCTTCGAGCACCACGGGGCCGGTCAGCGGCAAGACCGGGAAGGCGAGCATGAGGCGCTCGACCTCCCGTCGTACCGTCGTCGGGTCCGGCCTAGGCTCGAGCTTTCTCAAGCACGCGTTGGCGAATTCGGAGAGGACCTGCGTCGGGAGGGCAGCGGTCCCAGCGCCGCCGACGCGCCGTAGCACCTCCCTGGCACGCTCACGCTTCTCCGGCTCCCTGCGGTCCAGGGCGTAGACGAGCAAATTGGTGTCCACCACATAACGAGTGGCCATCCCTTAAAGGGTCCTCATACGCGATCTTCGTAGAGCTCGTTTCGGTCGAACACATACCCTCTCTGAAAGCGGTGGGACTCCGCCAGCCGGTCGGCCTCCTCCAGGAAACCCTCCAGTGCCTCCGCAGCGCCTGCCCCGGCAAGCCCTCTCCCTCCCTTCCCGTCAAGCAGCAAACCGTCCAGCATCCGCCGAACCAACTCGGCCTCGGAGACCCCGAGCTCCCTCGCTCTCGCCTTCAGTGCCCGTTCGTGCTCGTCGCTTATGTACAATTGCTTCCTGACCATATATACATCATATACATCACAGGGTACCATCGCAACCTCGGTACCTACTGCATCCAAGCCACCCCTCCCTGCACGATCCACGCAAAGGTCGAGCCGTACGAGGAGTCGTAGAGCTGGCCGCCCCCTTGAAAAATCTTCTGAAAAAGTTCTCTAGAGGTGTCTTAACTAACCAAGAGTGGGCTTAACGATAGTAGAAGCACTCCGCAAGCAATCTAAGGAAAGGGAGATAGTATGCTTCACTTATTCGCCAAGAGGCTCAAGGAGCTTCACGAGAAGAAGAGGGATGAGCGAGGCTTCATTCTCATCGAGCTTTTGGTGGTCATTAAGCGTTCGGTTAGAGAGCGCTCGACAATACCCCGTGAGGCTCGCTATGTACGATCGCATATCCGTTCCGCTACCACTTCGCGTCTATTCACCCAAGTACCTGGAAGGGGCATTCTTAGAAGCTCGCTGCCTATAGGGCTCTGGAGAAGTCCGGCTACCTCATGCCCCGCTAGCCTCCCACACTTGACGTTCCACGGCGTACCAGACTACATCGGATCCCTTGAAGCGGGTCTCGCCACGAAGGGTCATGCCCACCTTCTCCATGACCCTTCTGGAAGCGAGATTCATAGGGCACCGCAATGCTGATGATGCGATCGAGGCCGAGCTCCTCGAAGCCGTAGCGCAGGCTTGCCATCGCGTCCTCGGTGGCAAGGCCCCGGCCCCAGAAAGGGCGGGCCAGACGCCAGCCAACCTCCATCCTGTGTTTCCCTTCTGACCAGTCCTCGTGGTACAGCAGCCCGATGAAGCCGATGAAGGCGCCGCTCGACTTCTCCTCTACCGCCCACAGCCCGAACCCTCGCTCCTCCCAATGGCGAACGAACTTTGAGATTTGCTGCTCGCTGTGCTCGCGGGTCATGGGACCTGAGAGGTGCCTCATCACTTCCGGGTCGGCGCAGATGCGGGCTTAGGGGGCGAGGTCGTGTTCTCTCCACGTTCGCAGGCGAAGGCGAGCAGTCTCTATCTCGCGCATAAACATATCCTAGCAACCCTCACCCCCGACCATCCTACGCTCTTCACCGAAGCTCGTAGAAGGGGGCTTCTAAGAAGTTCGCGTTGACGGAGTTCTAAGAAGTTCATACGGGCAGGCGACGATTACGTATAGCAAGTCTCCGCTTGAGGGTCGTGGTCAACGGGAAAGAGTGAGCGGACCGCGACACAGATAGGGAGGTCCAACAGTGCATGTGAGCGTTGTTATCCCGGCGCTCAACGAGGAGCGCCACTTAGGTCAGCTGCTCTCGGACATACAGCGCCAGAGGCTGAGACTCGAGGAAGTCATCGTCGTCGACGACTTCGACGAGGCCTACCTGGGCCACTTCACCTGGGACATCAAGCGGATGGTCGCCAGCGTGGCCCTGCTAGCCTGGATGAAGGCCATCGTCGGCCCGGTCGTTCCCGCTCTTGTGCGCTCCGCCTCTCTTGGAGTGCCCCTTGACCTTCCTCCCCGTTAATGATTTGGATTTGAAGGTGTTTTACAGAATCTTATGTCTCAGCTTGTCCGCTGCGTACCCGCGTATACCAGCCTGGTTGCAGTACTGTTGCAGGAATTTGACTCGGTAAGGGATCTGCGGGAGCGCGATCTCGATGACTACTCATATAGCAGCCGCCTGCCGTAGCGTGGCCACGGTGTCATCGTCATAACCCAGCTCGGCGAGGATCTTTTCGGTGTGCTCACTGACCGAAGGGATAGGGGCCATGAGTGGCTCTATACTGTCAATGGTCGCCGGTGGTAGGAGTGCGCGCAAAGGACCGACCGGGGATCCAACCTCCCTCCAGCGGTCGCGGGCTTCAAGCTGGGGGTGCTCGAGCAAGCCCCGGACGGTCCTCATCCGAGCGTTAGCTATCTTCGCTTCTTCGAGGCGCTCTATGGCTTCACTAGAGGAAAACTTCTGGAGGATGGTTTCGATGTCCTGGTACAGGTCGTCCCTGTTTTCGACGCGCTCCGAATTGCTGGCGAAGCGTTCGTCTTCGGCCAGGGCAGGCTGCTTCAGCACGACCTCACAGAACCTCTCCCACTCCCTTTCGTTCTGGATGCCGAGGAAGATTACCTTCCCATCTCCGCACTCAAAGGGGCCATAAGGAGCGATAGCAGCGTGGCTCGCCCCGGTCCTCGGCGGTTCCTTACCTCCGTACATGGCATAGTAGGCTGGAAACCCCATCCACTCGGCCAGCGCCTCGAAGAGCGAAACCTCGAGGGCCGCCCCCTCGCCGGTGCGCCCGCGCCTCAGGAGCGCCGCGAGGATACCGGAGTAGGCGTACATACCGCAGGCTATGTCTGCGATGGACACCCCCACCTTCGAGGGGGTTTCGGGGGTGCCGGTGATGGAGACAAGGCCGGCCTCGCACTGCACCAGCAGGTCGTAGGCCTTCTTGTCCCTGTACGGTCCAGACGATCCGTAGCCTGAGATGTCGCAGACGATCAGGGACGGATGCCTCTCCCGCAAGATCTGTGCGCCGAAGCCGAGCCTCCCGGTCGCGCCCGGCGCGAGGTTCTGGACGAAGACGTCGGCCCTTTCGATAATGCGGGCCAGTACCTCTTTGGCCTCGTCCTGCTTGAGATCCAGGGTCAGAGACTCCTTGGAGCGGTTGAGCCAGACGAAGTGGCTTGCAAGGCCCTTTACGGTTCTGTCGTATCCGCGGGCGAAGTCCCCCACTTCTGGACGTTCGACCTTTATGACGCGCGCGCCGAGGTCGGCGAGCTGGCGGGTGGCGAAGGGGGCCGCGACTGCTTGCTCTAAGGAGACGACTGTGATGCCTTCGAGAGGCAACATCAGAAGGACCTCGGCAGACCGAGGACGTGCTCTCCTACGTAGGAGAGGATCAGGTTGGTTGAGATCGGCGCCACCTGGAAGAGTCGGGTCTCGCGGAACTTGCGCTCGACGTCGTACTCGGCGTCGTAACTGTAGCCGCCGAAGGTCTGCATCGCCGCGTTTGCGGCCTCCCAGGAGGCGTCTGCGGTCAACAGCAAGGCCATGTTCGCCTCGGCTCCGCAGGGCTCGCCCCCATCGAACAGCTCCGCGGCCCTGAACCGCATGAGGTCCGCGGCCTCCACGCTTATGTGCGCCCGGGCTATGGGGAATTGGATGCCCTGATTCTGTCCTATCGGACGACCGAAGACGACGCGCTCTGTAGCGCGGCGGGTAGCCTTATCCACGAACCACCGTCCGTTGCCGACGCACTCGGCGGCTATGAGGATCCGCTCCGCGTTCATGCCGTCCAGGATGTAACGGAAGCCTCTGCCTTCCTCGCCGATCAGGCTGCTCGGCGGGATGCTTAGGTTCTCGAAGAGGAGCTCGTTGGTCTCGTTGTTGATCATCACGCGTCTGGGCTTCACTGTTAGACCGTTGCCCGCAGCTTCGCGCAGGTCGATGAGGAATACGGAGAGCCCATCAGACTTCCTCGTCACCCGATCCAGCGGCGTGGTCCGGGCAAGCAGGATCATGAGGTCGGAGTGCTGGACGCGCGAGATGTAGATCTTGCGCCCGTTGATAACGTAATGATCGCCGTCGCGCATGGCGGTCGTCCTCAAGGAGGTCGTGTCGGTCCCGGCTTCCGGCTCGGTCACGCCGAAGGCCTGCAGCCTCAACTGACCGCTGGCTATCTTCGGCAGGTACTCCCTCTTCTGCTGCTCCGAGCCGTGACGCAGCATAGTGCCCATAACGTACACCTGCGCGTGGGCGGGCTGGGCGTTGCCCCCGGAACGATTGATCTCTTCGAGGATGATCGTAGTCTCGGTGAGGCTCAAGCCCAACCCCCCGTATTCCTCCGGGATGAGCGCGCCGAGGTAGCCACTCTTCGTCATCGCCTCGATAAAGGCCTCCGGGTACTCCCGTCTCGCGTCGAGCTCGCGCCAGTAGCCGTCCGGGAAGTCCGCGCACACCTCGCGGACTCCTCGCCGCAAGTCCTCGTATTGGTCGGGGCTACCCACGTTACGCCTCCGGCAGCAGGTTTCGCACGTCGGGCTCCAGATCCAGGCTCCAGACGCGACCGATGATACGGTCCAGCTCCGCGTCCGAGGCCCCGCCCTGGAAGGCGGCGAGGCTCCGGGCTTTCTCCTCCAGCTCCTCGCGGCTCAACGTGTTCCCGGGGTCCCCCTTCGGGACATCTACGCGGGAGATGATGTGTTCGCCGCCGGTCGTCTCTATCTCCACGAGCCCGATCCAACGCTGCGGATAGGCCGCGTCTATCTCGGGGTCGAAGATCATCTCGACCCGCTCGCTGAACCTGCGCAGCGCCGGGTCCTCCAGCGCCTCCTCGGTGAAGTCGTCGATCCCGGCGCTCCCCGTGGTGGCGATCATGGCGAGTACGAACCCCATCGAGAACTTGGACTGGTGGATCGTGCGCGGGTCGCGCACGGGTCCGAGTACGTCTATCGCAGCGCCGTGCACGCGGGCGCGGACGCCGGCTATCTGATCCGCGCCAAGCCCACGTTCTCCCATTGCCTCCAGCAGTGCGTCGGCGGCGGGGTGCGTGTGCCGGCAGGAGGCGTGGAACTTGAACGAGGTCTCCGGCACTGCCCACTTCTCCCCGAGCCCCTCGACCAGCTTCGGGGGGTCCGCGTCCGAGGACATCCCGACGGCCAGCCCCTGATCTCCCTCCAGGATGCGGGTCGCACCGGTGAACCCGTCGCTGGCGAGGTAGGCGGCGAGAAGACCGTCGGATGCGGCCATTGCGGTGTGGAGCTGCTTGGAGTCCGCCGCGTCGCGCAGGAACTCCCACAACCCGGCGGCTTGCGTCCCGGCCGAACCGAGCGCATGGAGCATGACCTCTTCGTCGGCGCCCAAAAGGTGGGAGACGGCGGCGGCGGCGGCGAGCGTGCCCGCCGTCCCGGTGGTGTGGAAGACCTTGTAGTGGGAGCGGCCGAGGTAGCTTCCGACCCTCACCCCGGTCTCGTAGCCGGCCACCGAGGCGGAGATCAGGTCTCGTCCCGAGGCCCCGGTCTGCTGGGCTGCGGCGAGGGCGGCAGGGAAGACCACGGCCGCCGGGTGGAAAACAGAGGCGTTGTGGAGGTCGTCCTGCTCGACAACGTGCGACGCGGCGCCGTTCACGAGCGCGGCGAAGAGCGGCGAGGTGCGCCGGCGCGAGACCAGGATCTCGCTCGGCCCTTCGGCGGGTCCCATGGTCTCGGTGAATCGTTCGAGGATGCGGACCGGCCGCGCGTTCTTGCCGGCGAGGGCCGACGCGGCCCAGTCGAGAAACAGTTCTTTGGTGCGCTCGACGACTTCATCTGGCAGGTCCTCAAAGTGTAATCCGGAGAGGAAAGAAGCCAGCTCGCGGGTCGTCGCGGTCCTGGTTACGCTCATCCGTCACCTCCGGGAGTGATCCTGGTGATCTTCGGGGCGTGACCCCGCCTGTAGACCATGATGGTGCGCTTGAATGTGATGACCGTCCTCCCGTCCTGGTTGTACCCGGTCGTCTCGACCGTCACTATCCCCACGTTCGGGCGCGAGCGCGACTCGCGCTTCTCCAGGACTTCCGACTGGGAGTAGATCGTGTCCCCCTCGAAGACAGGCGCCGGCAGCCTCACCTCGTCCCATCCCAGGTTGGCGAACACGTTCTGGGAGATGTCCGTCACGCTCTGCCCCGTGACCAGCGCGAGGGTGAAGGTAGAGTCCACAAGCGGCTTGCCGAACTCCGTCTGTGCTGCGTAGTTGTGGTCGAAGTGAACGGGGGCGGTGTTCTGGGAGAGCAGGGTGAACCAGACGTTGTCTGTGGTAGTTACCGTACGTCCTAAAGGGTGCTCGTAGACGTCGCCTACCTCGAAGTCCTCGAAGTACCGTCCCCTCCAGCCCTCTTTCACCGCCATGCGACTCCCTTTCCTATGCGCCACGCAAGAACTTCAGGGTCCCGCCGGCCAGGAGGACCTCGCGCTCTCGGGGCGACAGCCGGATCTCGAGCTCTATCTTCGTCCCGTCGTCAGTGTTTACCACGAGTGTTTGCTCTCCCGCGGCGATTAGTTCACGCACGCCTTCGATCTTCCAGGTATCGCCCCGGCTCACCCGTTTGTAGTCGTCCTCTTCACGAAACAGCAGCGGAAGGATGCTCTGGGAGATCAGGTTTCGGCGGTGGATTCGCGCGAAGCTCCTGGCGATGACCGCGCGGATTCCCAGGTGCAGCGGAGCCAAAGCAGCGTGTTCGCGGCTGGAGCCCTGCCCGTAGTTGTGCCCGCCCACGATGAAACCTCCCCCCCACTTGAGCGCACGGTCGTGGAACTCTGGGTCCTGCCGGCGGAACATGTACTTCGCGCACTCGGGTATGTTCGACCAGAGGCTCATTCCGAGCGCTCCGTCGGGGGCCATGTCTCCGGTCGAGACGTCGTCTTCAGTGACTATGACGATGCGTCCCTCCAGCTCTTCTGGAAGCGGTCGGCCCTCGGGCGGGGGCACGATGTTGGGTCCGCGGACGATCTCGACGTTTCGCGCCTCCTCGGGTGGCGGCGGGTCCAGGATCTGGCGGTCGTCCATGTTCGGGTCGGACGGCGCGGGGGCAATGGTCGGCGGCTCCCCCAGCTCGCGCGGGTCGGAGATCTCGCCCTTGAGCGCAGTCGCGGCGGCCGTCGCCGGGGAGCAAAGATAGACTTCATCTCCGCTCGTCCCGCTGCGGCCCGGGAAGTTGCGGTTGAAGGTCCTCACCGAGGGCACACCGGCGGAGGGGGCCTGTCCGACACCGATGCAGGGACCGCAGACGGGCTCGAGCATGCGCGCGCCAGCGGCGACGAGGTCTTGGTAGACGCCGCTCTTCGAAATGGTGTCCAGGATCTGGCGCGACCCCGGCGTGACCGTCATCTCTATGCGGGGGTGCACGATGTTCTCCCGCAGGACGGCCGCGGCGGTGGCGAGGTCTTCGTAGGAGGAGTTCACCGAGGAGCCGACGCACACCTGGACCGTCTCCGCGCCGGCGACCTCGCGCACCGGCACCACGTTGCCCGGAGAGGACGGTTCCGCGATCAGCGGTTCGAGCTGCGGGAGCTCGATCACTTCGTTTTCGTCGTAAGAGGCATCGGGGTCTGCGGCGAGCGGGACGTAGTCCTCCTCGCGCCTCTGGGCGGCGAGCCACTCGCTCGTCTGCGCGTCGCTCGGGAAGACGGCGGCGGTGGCTCCAAGCTCCGTGATCATGTTGCAGATCGTGCCCCGATCCGTCACCGAAAGAGTAGAAACACCCTCCCCCGTGAACTCGAAGACCCGTCCCACGCCCCCGCGTACCCCGTAGCGTCTCAAGAGCTCGAGGATTATGTCCTTCGACTGCACCCAGCTGGGCAGCTCTCCGCGCAGCTCGACGCCCACGACCTTCGGGCACTCCAGAGAGAAGCCGTACCCCGCCATGGCGACGGCCACGTCGAGACCCCCAGCCCCGACGGCGAACATCCCGACCGCACCGGCCATGGTGGAGTGCGAGTCGGCGCCGACCAGTAGCTCGCCGGGTCTGGCGAAACGCTCGAGGTGGACGTAGTGGGAGATCCCGTTGCCGGGGCGGGAGTATTGGATGCCGTAGTGGGACGAGAAAGACTGCAGGAAGCGATGCTCGTCCATGTTCTTGTCGTCGATCTGCAAGACGTTGTGATCGACGTACATCACCGCGAGGGGGACGGCGACGCTATCTGCTCCGAGCGCCTCGAACTGGAGGGCGGACATGGAGCCAGTGGCGTCCTCGATCAGGATCTGGTCCACGGTAAGATCCATCTCCTCCCCGGGGACGAGGTCGCCTTCTAGCAGATGGTCGCCCAGCAGCTTCCGGGTAAGGTTGCGCGGCTCGCTCATGTTCGCCTCCTGTCCGTATGCAACGAGGTACAGACGGTATCGTTAGAATGATCGGCAGGAGAGTGGGCGACCCGCCACGTACGAGCGAGCACATCTTGCGCATGGATCCTACCCTCGACCTCGAGAGGAGACGCCTCCTCATATCCGCGGCGCTGACCGCGCAGGCCCGGCGGCACCTGGGAAGCAGCCTCGCTGCCAACGTTAGCGTCGGGGAACTCCTGGATCTGGCCTGCGGGGTGAGCGAGGGAGCGGGCACGATCGAGCGCGCGTACCGCCTCCGCTTCGATCCGCCCTACCCCGGCGTCACGGCCGGACCCCAGAGCGTCGGGGGGACCTCCAGGCTCATGCTCGCGTGCAGCGTCCGCGATCGGGTCGGAACTCCTATTGGTGTGGTCTTTACCACGCTCATCGCCGGCCGCCCTCCCCAGGTGTCGGTGGCGCCTGCTGGAACGAGCATTCCCGAAGGTTGGCGGTCGCCGGGCGACTTTCACTGAGACCCCACGCCACTCGACCGGCGTGGCTGATGGTCCCACGACCATTTTGCGAGATCCTTCAAGCGACTAGGGGAACGGTACTCTCTGCTCGGCGGCATGGAGGGGTAAGGGTCGCGCTCCGAGCAGCCCGCGGAAAGCGAGCAGGGAGTCCAACAACTCTTCGGGATAGATGTACCTGGTGATGAAGATTATCCGGGACCGGCGGTCCTCGTCGGGCCACTCGCCGAGGTGCTCCGGCGGATGGATTATGTGCTGCACGCCGTTGATGACGACGGGCCCTGCCTCGCCGACGTCAAGAAGTCCTTTGACACGCAACACGTCCTCACCCCGGGCATTCAGCAGCATGCTGAACCAGATCCCGAACGCTGTCCAGTCGATGGCCCCGTCGAACGTCACCGAGACGGAATGCGTGTCGCCCACGTCGTGAGGATCGCCGGACTCCGCAGTAAAGGCCGCTGGCGCCGCGTGCGTTCCCGCGCCATCCGGGCGAAAGAGCTCGTGGACGTCCACCTCGCCGAAAGCCGCCTCGCAGGTCCAGGCTGACGGGTTGATCTTGCCCAGCTGGGACAGCAGGCCCGGTACGATGCCCGGCTCCGCTATGTCCGTCTTGGTCACGACGACCTTATCTGCCGCCGCGACCTGCTTGACCGACTCCGGGTTGCGGTCGAGGTGCAGGGCGCCGTTGACCGCGTCCACGGTGGTGAGTACCAGGTCTACAGAGAAGTGGTGCTGCAGGACGGGGTCGGCATAGATGGTGTGGAGGATAGGGGCCGGGTCCGCCAGGCCGGTCGTCTCGATGACGACGCGATCCAGCCGCGGTATCTCGCCCCTCTGGTCCATGTCGAGGAGCTCCATGAGCGCTCCGACGAGGTCCTCCCGGGTGGTGCAGCAGACACAACCGCTCCCGAGCAAGACCGTGCGCTCATCCACCCGGCGCAGGAGGTGGTGGTCGAGCCCCACCTCGCCGAACTCGTTGACGAGGACGGCCGTGTTGGCCATCGACGGCGCCGAGAGCACCCTCGCGAGAAGGGTCGTCTTGCCGCTGCCGAGGAAACCGGTAACGACCGTCACCGGACGCGTGGTCTTGCCCTCCATGGGCCTACGCGCTGTCCGCTGCGGCTAACGCCGACTCTCCGCCCAGCATCTCCCGCAGGACCGGGTCCAGGGGATCTAGGGTCCGGCCCGCGAGCTTCGCCGCGGCGGGCCAGAGGGAGCCGAGGTCCTGGATTATCTCCGAACGCCCTTTGCGGTCGCGGAGCACGTACTTGCTCCCGCTCCAGTCATCGACGCGGAGGCCGTAGTGGCGCAGCACCTCGTTGGTGAGGACGACCCGGTGAGCGCGGTCACGGCGCCGGTCGCCCTGGAACGCGACCGGGTCGAAGCCGGGCACGGCAGCCCGCGCCCGGTCCTCGACGTGCCGGTCGGTCCAGTGGACCCGAGCGACGAAATCCTGTCCGCAAAGCACGCACATAGAAGAAGTCTCCTAGGAGGTGGCCCCTTCCGCGGCCGGGGTCTCGACGCCGTACATGTTGATGCCAGGGTCGTGGTTCGGCTGGGACCTCGGGTAGCGCTCGACGAAGTCGTCGGCGATCTCCTCCATCGTCGTCCAGCGGATGCCGTCGTGGCCGTTGATGTAGTCGATCAACCTTTCGAGCATCAGCAGACACTGCGGCCGGCCGCACACATCCGGGTGGATGGTCAGGCAGTACGTAGCGTAGTCCATCTCCCGGTAGACCCAGTCGAACTCGTCGCGCCACAGCTCCTCGATGTCGTGCGGGTTGACGAAGCCGTGGCTGTTCGGAGAGCCCTTGATGAACATCATCGGCGGCAGGTCGTCGAGGTACCAGTTGCCCCCGATCTTGACGAGGTCTATCTCCTCGCCGCGCACGAGCGGCTTCATCCACTCCTCGGCCGCCTTGGAGTAGTCGATCTTGGTCCACGAGTCGCCCACCCGCGCGTAGTACGGGGTGAAGTCGCGGTGCTGGAGACTGTGGTCGTACTTGTAGTCGTACTCGAGAAGAAGCTCGTTGGTCGTGGCGGAGACCTCCCACCACGGCGCCACGTTGCCGACCGGCTTCCTGCCTGCCACGTTCTCGATCAGCTCCAGGCACTTCTCCAGTACGTCCCTCTCCTGCTGCGGCGTCATCGCCACCGGGTTCTCGTGGGAGTAGCCGTGGCTCCCGACCTCGTGCCCAGCGTCAACGACCATCTTTACCTGATCCGGGAACGTCTCGATGGAGTGCCCCGGGATGAACCAGGTCGTCCTCAGGTCGTACTTCTCGAAGAGCTTGAGCAACCGCGGCGTACCTACCTCGCCAGAGAACATGCCTCTCGAGATGTCG
>DASQWQ010000355.1:0-9685 GCA_035640175.1 Rubrobacter sp.
GCTTGGAAGAGGCCCGCGGTCTTCTTCCTTATGTGCTCCAGGTACGCCTCGACGTCGACCGTCGCCCCGTTCGCCCGGAACTGCTCTAGCTCCCCCGCTGCGAGCCCCACCGAGGCCTCGGCGAAGGCGCGCACAAGCCTCGGGTCCCCGATCCTCGCCAGCTCCGAGAAAGCCTCGGCGAACAGGTGGTCTCCCGTGGCCGCCGCGATCTCACGCCCGTAGCCGGCGACGGTGGTCGGCACGCCGCGCCTACTCTCGGCCCGGTCCACGATATCGTCGTGGATCAGGGTGGCCGTGTGGAGAACCTCTATGGCCGTCGCCGCACCGAGCAGATCCTTCCGACGTGGCTCCCCCATGAGTGCGCTCAACACCAGGAGCAGCGGCCTGAGACGCTTCCCCCCTGACGTAAGGGCCTCGAGCGCCGGCTCGAGCAGATCCGCAGGGGCACTCCCTGCCACTCCGACGAGCAGGCCCTCGACCTCGTCGATGATCTCGAAGGCGCCCTCGGGCAGCGCGGAATGGAGCCTGCTAGCCTGCGTCGTTTGGCCTGATCCCGCGATGGAGCGTGATGATGCCGCCTGCGACACGCTTCCATGTAACGTTTTGTAATCCATTACGCCCTATTATGTCAGCTAATTCGCCGGGCGCTACGAACTCTTTCACGGATTCGGGAAGATACGAGTAAGCTGATGGGTCACCGGAGATCAAACCTCCGAGCATTGGAACGATCTTATCGAACCACACCCCGTAGAACGCGGAGGATACCCTGCCCTTTGGCCGCGCTATCTCCAGGCACACCGCGACCCCACCCGGTCTGAGCGTACGTGCCATCTCGCAGAAGAGCGCGTCGAGGTCGGGGATGTTCCTTGCCCCGTAAGCTATAGTGGCCGCGTCGAAGGCGCCAGAAGGCACACCCTGAAGGTCGGTCGCGTCCCCGAGCCGGTACTCGACGTTGGGCGCTGATTGTGCCGCGCGCAGCATCTCCCTGGAGAAGTCGACGCCCAGAACGTAGCCCCCAGGCCCGACCTTCTCTGCGAGGTCGCGCGTAAGGCTCCCCGTGCCGCAGGCGAGATCGAGTGCCCTGCCGCCGGCCCTCAGCCCCGTTGCCCTTACCACCTTCCTGTTCCAGCGGCGGTGGAGCCCTCCGGTCATTACGGTGTTCATTAGGTCGTAGCGGCCCGCGATCCGGTCGAACATCTCGCGCACCAGCAGCGCACGCTGCTCCCCCGAAGGCAGCCTGTTTCGGGTGCCCTTGCGGAGGTTACCCACGCAGCTCCTCAGCGGCCTCCCTGATCCTCGCCTCGGACCTCTCCTCTCCCTCCCCCGAGATGATGTCGAGGAGGCCTGCGAGGTGGGGAGTCCACGTCCGTAGAGAGACGGCTCCTCCGGCGGCGATGCGTCCTGCGCCGTCGCGGATCATACGGCTCGCCACAGCGACGAACCGCGGCTCGTCCAGACGCGCTATCGTATCGACGGCCAGCGCGTACGCGTTGTCCCCGACAAGGACATCGTCGTCGCTCGCCCCACCCCCCGCGTAGTGGGCGTCGAAGCCTTGCTGCAGGTACCCGAGCGCCTCGGCCACGACCCCGGCGCGCAGGTCCTCTTCGGGAAGGCCTGCAACAGCCCTGAGAAACGTGTCCTTGAGCGAGAGCTCAGGCGTGCGGCCGGCGGGCTCCTCCACCTAGTCTCGCCCGTCAAACCACTCGTGTGCTGCCTCGAAGGTCTTCTGAAGGTCCTCCTCAGAGTGGGCTGTGGAGATAAAGCCGGCCTCGTACTGGCTTGGAGCCAGGTAGACCCCGCAAGAGAGCATGTGCCAGAAGAAGTCTTTGAACGTCCCGATGTCCGAGGCGGCTGCTGAGCCGAAGTCCGTTACGGGACCACCGGTGAAGTAGATGCTCACCATCGAGCCGACCTGGTTTATGGTGAAGGGTCGGCTTCCGGCAGAGGCGGCTTCGCCCATGCCTTCCCGCCAGCGCGACCCGAGTTCTTCCAGCCGGTCATAGAAGCCCGGTTGTCCTGCGGCGCGCAGGGTCGCGAGGCCTGCGGCCATCGCGAGCGGGTTGCCCGAGAGGGTGCCTGCCTGGTAGACGGGGCCCGAGGGTGCTATCTGGGCCATGATCTCGCGCTTCCCCCCGTATGCACCGACAGGAAGTCCACCCCCGATGATCTTACCGAGGCACGTCAGGTCAGGCGTGACACCGAAAAGCTCCTGCGCACCGCCACGGGCGAGCCTGAAACCGGTCATGACCTCATCGAAGATGAGGAGTGTGCCGTAGTCGTCTGTGATCTCACGTAGTCCTTCGAGATAACCCTCTTTGGGCGGAACACAGCCCATGTTCCCTGCAACGGGCTCCAGGATAATGGCGGCGAATTCTTCTCCCTCGCGGGCGAAGAGATCGCGCACCGCCCCGAGGTCGTTGTAAGGCAGGACGGCGGTGTCCCTGGCGGCACCCCTTGTGACGCCGGGGCTGTCCGGTAGGCCGAGGGTTGCAACACCAGAGCCGGCCGAGACAAGAAGGGCGTCGCCGTGGCCGTGGTAGTTGCCGTCGAACTTCAGGACCCTCTCCCGGCCTGTGTAGCCGCGGGCGAGCCGGATGGCGCTCATGGTCGCCTCCGTCCCCGAGTTAGTCATCCTGACCATCTCGATGGAAGCGAAGGCTCCACAAACCAACTCGGCGAGTTCGACCTCGAGTTCCGTCGGGGCGCCAAAGGTCGTTCCCTTCCTGGCCGCGGTCTCTATGGCCTCGATGACCTCTGGATACGAATGCCCGAGGACGAGCGGACCGTAGCTCATCACGTAGTCAAGGTAGGAGTTGCCGTCGACGTCGAAGATGCGCGCGCCCTCGCCGCGCTGCATGAACAGCGGATCTCCACCGACCGACCGGAACGCCCGCACGGGGCTGTTGACGCCGCCCGGCATCAGCCTGACAGCACGCTCCATCAGCCTCGCCGAACGGTCCATGGCGAGCATTGTCCTCGCGTCTACGCTCTCTCCGCTACCTTGCAAACGCGCCAGCCCCCTTCGCTACGTCTGTTTGAAGTCTATAACCCTGGACCGGTACCGGCCGTGACAGAACTTACCCCACATGGGGAACAGGCGGGCTATCCTCACCCGCTCTCAGCGGCTCCTGTGCAGGCGAAACCCGGCGAGGGCGAGCAATCCTCCAGTGGCCAGAAAGACCGCGCCCATTACGGCCCAGAACGTCTGTCCGGTCATGAAGCTGCCGGGAAGTATGCCGATGCCCTGCAACAACCAGACGCCGCCCATGAGGATCATCAACCCTCCCACAATCAGCAGCACGTAGCGCATACGATACCTCCATTCCCAGATCCGGGCCTCAGGCCTTGCGCCGTTCAACGAGCCCGCGAAGTACGTGGTAGATGGAAGCCTGGACCTCCTGGATGCGCGGTATGTAGTCCGAGCGGACGACGACCGCGTGGTCCGTCAGCCGCTCGCCCAGGATCCTACCTCCGTCGTAGCCTACAATGCCGACCGTCAGTAGTCCTCGTTTTCGGGCTTCGGCGAGCGCGGCGAGTATATTGGCGGAGCCCCCGCTCGTCGAGATACCGACCGCAACGTCCTCTGGCCTCGCGTGGGCGATGAGCTGGCGGGTGAAGATCGCCTCTGTGCCGATGTCGTTGGCTATGGCCGTTATGTTGGCCGGCTCAGAGGACAGAGAGACTGCCGGCACCGCGCTCCAGCCTGGTGGCGGGTCCACGCAGTCTGAGACAAGGTCGTTCGCGTCCGTGGCCGAGCCGCCGTTGCCGAAGGCGATCAGCTTTCCGCCCCGCTTCAGCCGCCCGGCGATGGACGCCGCCGTCTCAGAGATGGCTGTGATCTCCGATTCGGCAACCGCGGTCCGCAGGCGGTTCACCTCCTGCATCTTCTGGAGCATCGAACCCTGTACCTCGCGCACGACCTCCTCGAGTGACTGCTGTCCTTTGCCGAGGAAGGGGTACAGGAACGAGGAATTTCCCACGTCATGGCCCTGTTCGCGGTGCTCGAAGTACACGTGGACCGTCTCCCAGAGCACATGGTAGAGGACCTCGAAGACCTCCTGAACGACAAACGGGTCTCCATCAGGCGGCGCGAAGGAATACTCCCCCACCTCCCCCGTCAGGCTGAACGTCAGCGCCCCCCGCTCCCGCGCCGCCCGGACCATCCGTTCGACCGACCCATCCGTCTTCGGGAACGCGAAGCCCATCACCATGTCCTCGGGCCGCAGCACGACGGGCAGGCGACGCTCGAAGTCAGGGCCGAGGTCGAGCGCGGGCAGGGCCCGCTTGCCAACGATCACAGGGTGTACGAACTCTACAGAGACATGCTGCGCGTCTGTGGCCGCGGAGCCATTCCCAAAAGCCAGGAGCCGCCCGCCGGCCAAAAACCGCCTGGACATCTCGTGGCAGGCTTCGGCCAGTCGCGGAGCTTCAGCCCTAAAGAAAGTCTCGAAGATCA
Source organism: Rubrobacter sp. (assembly GCA_035640175.1). Taxonomy (GTDB): domain Bacteria; phylum Actinomycetota; class Rubrobacteria; order Rubrobacterales; family Rubrobacteraceae; genus Rubrobacter_D. The sequence goes on from DASQWQ010000355.1 coordinate 4,457, forward strand.
GGTTGCGCCTGAGCAGTTCCTCGCGACTACGATCAAAAAGGGGGTCTGTGTCTACCGACCGCACCACTTACCCCCGGGGTTGAACAAGCACACACATTTCATCGAGGTACACTTTGTAGAGTGGTGAGGCGTTTGGTACGCCATAGGGGTTCACAGAATATCTCTTCCGGACACAACCCGATCAAAGACCTCTTGGATAGGTAGCGACGCCTGTAATCCGTGCCTTCAAGATAAGCTCGGAAAATGTCTCGTGGATGATTGCTCATAGCCCGTGCCAGTATGTCCTCCGATATGCCTTTTGACATGAAGTCGATTCGGCGCTCGCCCAGGGCCTGGAAGTTCGCCACGAGACTCTTACTAAGGCGCTGATTTTTCGGAAGCGGCAAGCAGCCTTCCTCCCGAAAGAAGATTACGTCTATGTCTTTGATCCCGCTGATGACGCGGCCGTCCGGCCTCACCCGGAAACCCTTATCGTGTATCTCCGTTTGCCTAATGCAGACTTCGTTATCGAATGTGTTCGAGCCGCTCAGGTCAACAACATGCTTGGTCGCGCCTTGCACCAGGCACATGCCGATCAACCCGCCAGCGTAGCGGGAGTACTTGCCCGGAGGAGTGCCAGCGGCCTTGAGAGACCGGTCCAGCTCAGAGAAGGAATAGCTGACTATCTCTCGCGTATTGGCCGCGTTCAACCGCATAAAGGTCCGGAGCGCTTCAGTGCCCAGGGGATACCCAGGCAGTATCGACGTCGCCGCGTCTCTAGGAGGCTTGTTCGTCTTACTTCCTTTCAGCGCATCCTGGGTCTCGTCTCAACATATCCTCGGCAATGGATCTCCGACGAGCATGTCTATCATGCGGGTGCCGCCGAACTGTGTGTGCATCACTACCATGCGAGCCGGCTCCTCACGTACCTCGCCGATGATCTGGGCGTCCTCGCCACCGTCTGTGTTACGCAGTGCATCGAGGGCAGCGTCCGCTTGTTCCGGAGCTATTACAGCGAGGAGCTTGCCTTCGTTGGCGACGTAGAGGGGGTCTATGCCCAGGATCTCACAGGCCCCGTGCACGACGTCTCTGATGGGGAGCGTGTCCTCCCAGAGCGCGATGCCGTAGCCCGAGTCGCGGGCTAGTTCGTTCAACACGGTCCCGACACCGCCACGCGTGGGGTCGCGCATGAAGCGCAAACCCTGCCCGGCGGAGTCTTTGAGAGCCACAGCAAGCGGTGTCAGGGGCCTGGTGTCGGAGAGGACCTCGGCTTCGAGCTCGAGGTCTCCGCGCGCTATCAGGATGGCCGCCCCGTGGTCTCCCAAAGTGCCGGAGCACAGGATCTTGTCTCCCGGACGCACGGCAGCGGAAGACAGGTTTAACTCCGGGTCCGCGACCCCCACCCCTGTCGTTACGACGTAGAGCCCGTCGCCCTTGCCGCGCTCGACGACCTTAGTATCGCCGGTGGAGATAGAGACCCCGGCCCGTTCGGCGGACCGCGCCATCGTCTCGACCTCGTGGGTCAGTACTTCGGTGTCTAGCCCCTCCTCGATAATGAGGGCGGCGGAGAGGCCGAGCGGGGTCGCGCCGGAGACGGCCAAGTCGTTGACGGTGCCGTTGACCGCGAGCTCGCCGATGGAGCCGCCGGGGAAGACGAGCGGGCGCACCACGAAGGAGTCTGTCGTCAGGGCGAGGTGAGCGTCGCCGAAGGGGATCAGGGCCGCGTCGGAGAGCGGGGCCAGGGCGGGATTTTCGAGTGCCGGAAGGAGCAAACCCTCGATGAGCTTGTGGGTCGCCTTCCCGCCGGCGCCGTGGCTCATGTCTATGCGCGGGGCCGTGAACTTCGGCGGTCGGCGTCGGTTCTGCTCCAGGGTGTCGAGGACGCGCTGTTCTCTCTCGCTCATCCCTTCGACCCTATCTCGACCTTCTCGAAGGACTTGCGACCGAAGTTGTAGTAGGCGGCGCAGGCGCCTTCAGAGGAGACCATGAGCGCGCCCAGCGGACGCTCCGGGGTGCAGGCCGTGCCGAAGACCTTACACTCCGGCGGCTTGAGCACGCCTTTCAGGACCTCTCCGCACTGGCAGGCCTTGGGGTCGGCCACGCGCACACCCGGCGTGGAGTAGCGCAGCTCGGCGTCGAAGTCCGCGTAGGCCGCCGATAGCTTGAGCGCCGACTGGGCGATAAAGCCCAAGCCCCGCCACTCGAAGTAAGGCCTGAGCTCGAAGACCTCGGCCAGGCTCTTGAGAGCCTGCAGGTTTCCCTCCCACAGTACGACCCGGCCGTACTGGTTCTCGACCTCGCAGCGCTCCTCGTCGAGCTGGCGCATGAGCATCAGGATGGACTGCAGGAGATCCAGCGGCTCGAATCCGGCCACCACGCATGGCTTGCCGTAGTCTTCTGGCATGAACTCGTAGGGCCGGCAGCCGATCACCGTCGATACATGCCCAGGCCCGATAAACGCGTCCAGGCGCAGGTCCGGGGAGTCCAGTAGCGCCCGCACCGGCGGCACGATGGTGACGTGGTTGCAGAACACGGAGAAGTTCTCGATGCCCTCCTTCTTCGCCCGCTGCAAGGTGAGCGCCGTCGAGGGCGCTGTGGTCTCGAAGCCTATGGCGTAGAAGACCACCTCCCGATCCGGGTTCTCTCGCGCGATCCGCAGCGCGTCCAGGGGCGAGTAGACCATGCGGATGTCGGCGCCCTCGGCCTTCACCTCGAGCAGGTTCCCCCTCGATCCCGGCACCCGCATCATGTCCCCGAAGCAGGTGAAGATGACCTCGGGCCGTTCGGCTATGACTATGCCCTCGTCCACCCGGCCCATGGGGAGCACGCAGACCGGGCAGCCGGGGCCGTGCACCAACTCTACCTGGTCAGGCAGCAGGTCCTTTATGCCGTGGCGGTAGATGGTGTGGGTGTGTCCCCCGCAGACCTCCATGATCTTGTAGTGCCGGTCCGCGTCGGTGAGCGAGGCAATCCCCGCCGCCACCGCGCGCGCGATCTCACCATTCCTGAACTCGTCTACGTACTTCACTGAGAATCCTCCTCCTGCGCGTCCACCCTCCCGATGGCCACACCTCCGTGCGTCAGCAGAACCTCTCCCACCCCTACCGGTGCCACCAGTTCGACCGCTATCTCGGCCCGGTTGCCGGCGCCGTCCTCGCAGAGGGCGTCGTATCCCTCTAACGAAACCACCCGCACCGGGATGCCGGCGTCCGAGCAGGTGACGCACCCGTCGTGGTCCAACGTGCAGTAGCCATCCGGCATCAGCTCTTCTTCGCGCACGGCTACTCTATCTGGGAGGCCTTGAGCTCCTCCAACTCCTGCTCGTACTCCTCGCCGATCTGCTCCAGGGCCCTCAGGGCTGTGTGCGCCTCGGCTTCGTCGAGCTTGGACATGGCGAAGCCCACGTGAATGAGCACCCAGTCCCCGATCTCTACCCTCTCCTCATCGTGGTGGACCAGCCCGATGTTTATGTTCCTCCGGACCCCGCCCACCTCCGCCTTGGCCAGATATATGTCCTCGTCCAGAATCTGGACTATCTGGCCCGGTATCCCCAAACACATGCCTCTCTGCCTCCTATCCCGTCTGAACAGAGCTGTTCGCCAGCACCGCCTGGCCCAAGGCGAGCCCACCGTCGTTGGTCGGCACCCGCCGGTGCCGGTAGACCGCAAAGCCTTTCCCTATCAGTAACTCTAACACCTGCTTCACCAGTAGCAAGTTCTGGAAGGTTCCCCCTGAGAGCGCGACCGCGCTCGCTCCTCCCTCCTCCCGGATCCGCTCGCAACCCGCGACCACTACCTCCGCCACCGTCCGGTGAAACCTTGAAGATATCTCCTCCGTCTCCCGCCCCGACTGCAGATCCTCGACCACCCCGCCCGTGATCTCCCCGGTCTCCACGACCCACATCTCACCTTCGGGTCGCAAAATGAACGGATAGCCCTGGCCCACCGGGCCGTGGGCGGCCAGCTCCAGCTCGACCGCGGCCTGGCCCTCGTAGGTGGCGCGCCCTGAGCCCGGTACCCCGACGAGGGCCGCAACGGCGTCGAAGAGCCGGCCCGCGCTGGACGTGGGCGGGGTATTCAACCTGTGCTCCACGAGACGAGCGATCAGCCGGATGTTGCGCTCGCCCGCTTCGCGCACCACGGCGAGAGGTAACTTCAGGACTTCATCCTCGCCGTAGAGCGTGATGAGCCGCGCGAGCGCCACGCGCCAGGGTTGGCGGATCGCCGCCGACCCACCCGGTAGAGGCACGTACTCCAGGTGCGCCCGGCGGATGAAGCCCCCTTCCAGGCTGCCCTCGAAGAACTCCCCGCCCCAGACGTCGCCGTCCGTGCCGTAGCCGGTCCCGTCGAGGGCGACCCCTATGACGCGCTCCCCGTCGGGACGTTCGTTGTCCGCGAGGCAGCTCGCGACGTGCGCGTGGTGGTGCTGGATGCCGACCGCAGGGAGCCCGTCTTCTTCTAGCTCTCGGGCGTATTTGGTCGAGAGGTACTCGGGGTGGAGGTCGTAGGCGACCAGCTCCGGTTGCACGTCGAAGAGCCCGCAATAGTGCTCGACCCCTTCCCGGAAGGACCGCAACGTCTCGTAGTTCTCCATGTCCCCGATATGATGACTCAAGAAAGCGTGGCGATCCTTCGCCAGGCAGAAGGTGTTCTTGAGCTCCCCGCCGCACGCCAGCGTGTGGCGAGTGAAGCCTCCGGCCAGCCGTAGCGGCGCGGGCGCGTAGCCGCGCGAGCGCCGGAGGGGATAGGGCCGGCCTCCGACGGTCCTGACCACGCTGTCGTCGCAGCGCACGTGAATGGGGCGGTCGTGCACCAAAAAGTAGTCCGCTATGTCGCAGAGTTGCTCGAACGCCTCCCCGTCCCTGTAGGCGATAGGCTCGTCGGAGTTGTTGCCGCTGGTCATGACGAGCGGGATGCCCGCGTCGCGCAAGAGCAAGTGGTGCAGCGGCGTGTACGCCAGCATAACGCCGAGCGTCTTCTGGCGCGGGGCGACCTCCTCTGCCACGCCGTTGTCCTTCCGGCACTCCAGGAGAACTATGGGCCGGGCCGTCGAGGTGAGGAGCGCCTCTTCTTCTGGCGTAGCGTGGCACAACTCCCGCACCTGCGCGAGATCGCGGGCCATGAGCGCGAAGGGCTTGTCCTGACGCACCTTGCGGCCCCGCAGGGTCCTGACCGCCGCGGCGTCGAACGGGTCGCAGGCCAGGTGGTAGCCGCCGAGGCCCTTTATGGCGACGACGGCCCGTCCGCGCAG
>DASQWQ010000356.1:0-15662 GCA_035640175.1 Rubrobacter sp.
CGAAAGTCTACAAGGTCGTGAGCTCCTACGAGGCAAAGGAGGAGCCTGCGCCCGAGGACATGGTCTCCTGGTTGCAGAACAATCCTAACCTGGACGCAGAGAATCCGGAGCCAATGACGGTTGGGGGCGTGAAGGGTGCGCGATTCGACGCGGTCGCTTCCCGCATACCGCAGGAGTATCTCTCTGGAGGTTACCATGGAGCTAACACCTACCACGTGCGCCATGGCGGTAACATCTACGATGACGCGCCCTGCCTGCCGCTCTTCCAAACATTACCTGGCTACGGGAGAGTCAGCACTTACGAATTGTGCAAGATCTACAAGGTTCGGTTCATCGTCCTTGAGGACGTCAACGGTAAGACGGTTACTATCGCCGTTCTTGCACCGACGGTCAAGTTCGATGAGACCTGGCTCAAGGCGCGGCGGGTGCTCAATACTGTGGAGTGGAAAGGCACCTAATCTCGTACCAAGGAGACCATTCACCCGAGTGCATGAAATAGGACTTTCGCGAGAAACTGTCTGAAAAGTCTCGGACGTGACTGCAATGTGGCCTGTAAAGCTACCGAAGCGGTGCTTTTCGGACCGTTTTGGCCTCGATATCCCGGCCAGATCCACGCTCGGAGCGTTGCTGGTACCCTTTTTTCAGACCGTTTCTTGAGCTGAACTTTAGCCATTCATGCCGCATAGCAAACCGCGTCGGTTAGCCGCTCGACGAACTCCCGCAGGACTCTTACCATGTCGTTCTCCTGCGCCGACCCGCAAAATCTCCTCCTGCGCCCACAACTCCCTGCGCACCAGAGCCAAAGCATCAGAGTAGGTCGGACGGGCCTTGTCGTACCAGGCTGCTCTGCGGACGATACCTTCGCCCTTGGCCATGTATCGATGGGCGAGGAGTGCGACCAGCGAAAACAGTCCCAGCAACGCCGGGGCTGTTCTCTGGATCGCCCGCTCCGACCAATGCCGCTGGGGCCTTCCCGACGCTCACCGACCGCAAGCGCGAGATTCTGCACCTCATCGCCCAGGGGCACCCCAACCCTTCGATCGCCAGGCAAGTGTCGTCGAGCACAAAGACCGTCGGCAACTACGTCTCCAACATCTTTACCAAGCTTCAAGTTGCTGATCGGGTGCAGGCGATCATCCGTGCCAGGGAAGCAGGCCTGGGGTAGGACAAGCAGAGGTAGGCTTCAGGCAACAGGTGTCAGGCTTCGGGTGCTTGACGGTTCGGAACCAGTGTACCTTTGCACGCGAGCGGTATCACGCTCCGTACAGCGCAAAACCTGTAACCTGTTGCCTGTAACCTACAATCGGGAGGCAAAGTGCCTGGAATGCTCGTAAACGGTGAGTGGAAGACAGAGAGGCAATGGAAGAACATGGACGGACGGTTCGTGAGATCCAAGACGAGTTTCCGAGAATGGATCTCGGCCGACGGAAGTAGCGGCTTTGCAGCCGAACCCGGGCGCTATCATCTATACGTCGCGTGGGCGTGTCCGTGGGCACACAGGACGGCGATCATGCGTAAGCTAAAAGGTCTGGAAGATGTTATCGGACTCTCGGCCGTCGGGTCCTTTATGGGCGAGGACGGCTGGACTTTCCACGACGAGCCAGGCGTCATCCCTGACACGGTGAACGACGCCGACTACCTGAGAGAGATCTACGCGAAGGCCGATCCCGACTACACGGGACGCGTCACGACGCCCGTTCTCTGGGATAAAGAGATGGGCACCATCGTCAACAACGAGTCGCGCGAGATCGTCCGCATGCTCGATACCGAGTTCGGCGAGTTTGCTACCACAGAGCTACATTTCTACCCTGAAGATTTGCGCCATGAGACCGACGCGACCATAGACGCCATCTACGAGCCCGTGAACAACGGCGTCTACCGCTCCGGTTTCGCCACCACACAGGAGGCATACGAAGAGGCTGTTACGGAGCTCTTCGATGCTCTGGACCACTGGGAAGAGGTTCTCTTCTCCCGACGCTACCTATGTGGCGACCGCATAACGGAGGCTGACTGGTGCCTCTTTCCCACGCTCGTGCGCTTCGACGCCGTCTACCACGGCCACTTCAAGTGCAACCTGCGGCGTATCGTGGACTACCCGAACCTGTGGGGCTATTTGAAAGACCTCTACCAGAGTCCGGGCGTCGCAGAGACGGTCAACATGGACCACATCAAGAAGCACTACTATAGGAGCCATGAGAGCATCAACCCGACCCGCATAGTGCCGAAGGGCCCGATCCTCGACTTCACCGAAGCGCACGATCGCGAGCGCTTCTCCGACCAGACACCACAAGGAAATAGGTATACTCGATCTGCGTGAATAGGATCGAGGATACAAGGGTGGTCGCGTTCGGCGGCGGTACGGGACTGCCTGTCTTGCTCAGGGGCTTGAGGGACAGGGTCGGGGACCTTACGGCTGTCGTCACGGTCGCCGACGATGGGGGCTCCAGCGGGCGACTGCGCCAGGAGCTTGGGGTCGCGCCCCCTGGTGACGTGAGGAACTGCCTGGTGGCGCTCGCGGGGCGGCGCAAGCTGGCCGAGGTCTTCGAATACCGTTTCGAGGCGCCGGGAGACCTGAACGACCACAGCGTAGGCAACATTATTATCGCGGCGCTCTCTGACATGGCCGGCGGGTTCTGTGAGGGTGTTGAGCAGGCGGCCCGATTCTTGAGGATCAAAGGCCGAGTCTTCCCGGCGGCGACGGAGAGCCTGACGCTCGTCGTCCGTTACGCCGATGGGACCATAACGCGCGGGGAGTCTGGGGTCCACGAGGTCGGAAAACAGGTCTCTGAGGTCTCCGTCGAGCCGGCAGGGATTCCTGCGCCTCAGGAGGTGATCGGGGCTATACAGGCCGCCAACATGCTCGTGCTCGCTCCTGGCAGCCTGTTTACCAGCACCATCCCGGCACTGCTAGGCGGCGGGGTGAGGGAGGCACTGGCGGATTTCGCCGGTCCCATTCTCTACGTCGCAAACGTGATGACGCAGCAGGGAGAGACGGACGACTTTACGGTATCGGACCACGTGCGGGCGATAACGGAGCATGTGGGTCCCTTTGTCACCGACGTGCTCGTCCATTCTGGAGACCTGCCTCCTGATACCCTCGCCCGCTATAGGGCCGAAGAGGCCGCACCGGTCGCTGTCGACACGGAAGTCCTGCGCGAGATGGGTTTGAGGGTGAGGGAGACAGACCTGCTCTCGAAGGAGAGCCGCGTGGGTGTCAGGCACGACCCCTCACTGTTGGCGAGGGAGGTGGGCGAGGCTGCCTTCCTTCGCCTCTGAGGCGCGTCGCCAGCTCGCCGCCCACGCGGCGGCGAGCACCCGAGGTGTTGGCCGCTCCGAGCTCGCCGGTCTGGTCGACGCCTCCGGCGTCTGGGACGAGGAAGGTGTAACTCTGCGTACCCCGAATGCGGCCGTCGCCCGCTCTGTAGTTCGCCTGTGGCGCTCGGAGTTCGGGATGGAATCCAGGCTCTCACCGATCGAACCCGACCGCTTTGGCCGTACCCGCTATGCGGTGCGCACAGCGGGCAACGGGGCGATACAGGCCAAGGAAGAGCTGAGGTTCGCCCGCTCCGCGCGCACCGCGGCGGAGCGGGCCGGCTATCTGCGGGGCGCGTTCCAGGGCGCTGGCTCGGTTAACAGGCCCGGTGGTCGCGGGGGCCACCACCTGGAGTTCGTGCATCGCAAGGGAGAGTTCATCCGCCGCTGCGCGGATTTCTCCCGCGCGCCTCTCAAGGTCTTGCGCCGGCGTGGACGGTGGGTCGCCTACACCAAGAGCGCCGACGGCGTGACGACCGTCCTTGCCCAGATGGGCCTCAACGACGCGGTCCTCGAGTACGAGGCAAGAGCCGTTCTGGGCGAGGCTAAGGCCAACGCGAACCGCGTCACCAACTTCGACGCGGCCAACGCCGGGCGCACGGCGACGGCCGCGGCCCGCCAGCAGAAGGCCTTCGAATCCATCGTCCCCGAGCATCTGTCCCCCGCGCTCCGTGAGATGCTGGAACTGCGGCTCGAGTACCCCGACGCCTCGCTCGCAGAGCTCGCCCATCTCGGAAATCTCTCCAAGAGCGCAGCCAACCACAGGTTGAGGAGGCTGGTCAGCGTGTCAGCACGCTCCGGCTGACGCCTACGCTTGTCAGCACTTCAGCCACGCAGCATTCGCGTTCGCAAGTCCTGGCTGACTTGCTGAAAGCCGCCTGGCGAAGGTTGGTGGCGTGCTGACAAGGCGGCGTAGTCGCTACGCTAACAAGGAAAGGCCGTAGGCCGGAGCGTGCTGAAATGCTCGCACGCCGCCGCAGGAGGCGTGCTGCATAATCTTCCGGCTTTTCGGGCAAAATACAAGTCTATGGCAAGCTAGAGACAGGAGAGAAGAGTGGCCGTAAGAGTAGGCGTAAATGGTTTCGGCCGGATCGGGATGCTGTTCACCAAGGCCGCGATGGACCGTGGCGATATCGAGGTTGTGGCGGCGAACGACCTGATGCCTTTCGACAGCCTGGCGAACCTTTTCAAGCACGACTCGACCCACGGGATCTGGCACGAGGACGTCTCCTACGACGGCAACGTCCTGCACGTGGGCGACCATGAGATCAAGACCTTCGCAGAGCGGGACCCGGCCCAGATACCCTGGGGCGACGTTGGCGCGGACATCGTTGTCGAGTCAACGGGTGTCTTTACGAGCCGTGACGGCGCTGCAGCCCACATCGAAGGCGGGGCGAAGAAGGTCATCATCTCGGCCCCGGGCAAGGGTGTCGACGCCACCTTCGTCTTCAAGGTGAACCACGAGGACTACGACCCCGAGGCCCACGAGGTCGTCTCCAACGCCTCGTGCACGACCAACTGCATTATCCCGCTGGTCAAGGTGATTCAGGACAACTTCGGCATCGAGTCAGGTTACATGACCACCGTGCACGCCTACACCAACGACCAGAGCCTCCTCGACGCGGCCCAGAAGGACCCGAGACGGGCCCGCTCGGCCCCCAACAACATCGTCCCGACCTCGACCGGCGCGGCGCGGACTGCAGGTGTGATCTACCCCGAGCTCCAGGGCAAGGTCGACGGAATGGCCATGCGCGTCCCCGTCGCCGACGGCTCCATAACGGACTTCGTGGCCCGCATCTCGAGCGAAGCGTCCGCCGACGACGTGAATGCCGCCTTTCAGTCGGCGGCCGACGGAGAGCTCTCAGGCATCTTAGAGTACTCGGAAGCCCCGCTGGTCTCCAGCGACATCGTAGGCAACAAAGCCTCGTGCGTCTTCGACTCCCAGCTCACCATGTCCAACGGCGGCACCGTAAAGGTGCTCGGCTGGTACGACAACGAGTGGGGCTACTCGAACAGGACGTGCGACCTGGCAGCCTACATGGGAGACAAGCTCTAAGAGCTTGTCAGCACGCCGCTTTGGCGGCTTGTAAGCTCGCTCCGGCCTGCAGCCTCAGCTTGTCAGCACTTCAGCACGGCGGCTCCGCCGCCCTGTCAGCCAGGACTCGCGCACACGAGATTCTGAAATGCTGACAACCTGAGACGACCGAAGGGAGGCTCATGAACAAACTGAGCGTTAGAGACCTCGACCTGGGGAACAAACGGGTGCTGGTGCGCGTGGATTTCAACGTGCCCGTCAAGGATGGCGAGGTCACGGACGACACTCGTATCCGGCGCGCGCTGCCGACGATCAGGCACCTCCTCAAGGAAGGCGCTCATCCTGTCTTGATCTCCCACCTGGGCCGTCCGAAGGGCGAGCCTGACCAGAAGTATGCTATGGACCCGGTCGCCGCGAGACTTCATGAGCTGCTCGGCGAGCCCGTAGAGAAGCTCGACGCCGCCGTCGGCCCCGAGGTGGTAGAGGCCCTCGATGATTGGGACGGAAGTGGCGTAGTGCTGCTCGAAAACTCCCGGTTCTATCCCGGCGAGACCACTAACGATCCTGGGTTCGCGGATCAGCTCGCGGCCCTGGCCGACCTCTACATAGACGACGCGTTCGGCGCGGCCCACAGGGCGCACGCCACGACCGTCGGGGTGCCCGAGAGGATGCCCGCAGCCGCCGGGCTCTTGATGGAGGAGGAGATCGACTACCTCGATAAGGTTCTCGAAGACCCAGAGCGTCCCTTCGTCGCCATCCTCGGGGGGGCGAAGGTCTCGGACAAGCTCGGCGTTATAGAGAGCCTGCTCGGGACTGCGGACTCATTGCTCATCGGCGGCGCCATGGGCTTCACGTTCTTTGACGCCCTTGGCTATGAAGTCGGTGACTCCCTCGTCGAGGACGATTACCTGGAGAAGGCGAAGCGGCTCATGGAGGAGGCCGGCGACAGGCTGGTCCTGCCCATCGACGTTGTCGTAGCCGAAGCCATGGAAGAGGGCGCCGAGTCCGAGACGGTCGCCGTCGACGGCATCCCGCCGGGCAAGATGGGCCTCGACATAGGCCCGGAGACCGTTGCGCTCTTCGAGGGACACATCTCGGGTGCGAGCACCATCTTCTGGAATGGTCCGATGGGCGTCTTCGAGATCGAAGCCTTCGCGAAGGGCACGGAGGGCGTGGCCAGGGCCGTCGCCGAGAGTGGGGCGACGAGTGTGGTTGGCGGCGGAGACTCTGTCGCAGCCGTCAACAAACTCGGGCTCGAAGACCGGATGAGCCACATCTCGACAGGAGGCGGGGCTTCGCTAGAGTACGTAGAAGGCAAGGAGCTGCCTGGCATAGCAGTCCTGCCGGACAAGTAAATGAGGGAGGAGATCATGGCCCGACGCCCGATGATGGCCGCGAACTGGAAGATGAACAAGACCGTCAGGGAGGCCCAGGAGTACACGGCCGCCCTCCTGCCGCGCGCCGCCGATGCAGAGGAGGATGTGGAGGTGGTCGTCTGCGCCCCACTTACTTGTTTGCACGAGGTGGGCAGGATGGCCGGGAACTCTGTGGTCATCGCAGGCGCGCAGAACTTCTACTACGAGGACTCGGGGGCCTTTACCGGTGAGGTCTCGGCCCCCATGCTCCTCGACGTCGGGGCCAGAGCCGTGATCGTGGGCCACTCCGAACGGCGCGAAGTCTTCGCCGAGACCGACGAGATGGTCGCCAGGAAGACGAAGCGTGCGGTGAAGGCCGACATCCTGCCCATCGTGTGCGTGGGAGAGACAAAGGAGGAACGCGACGCAGGTGGTATGTGGGATAAAGTCTCGGGCCAGGTCAGACAGGTGCTCGAGGAACTCGAAGATGCCGGCGGCGAGAGCGTCGTCTTTGCCTACGAGCCGATATGGGCCATAGGGACAGGCGATACAGCCACCCCAGAAGATGCGCAGGACGCCATCAGCAAAATCAGGGACCTGCTGAGGGAGACGAAAGGAGACGACTTCGCAAGCAGTGTCCGTGTCCTCTATGGCGGCTCTGTCAAGCCGGAGAACGCGGCTGAGATCATGGCCCAGGAAGACATCGACGGCGCCCTTGTCGGCGGGGCGAGCCTCGAGGTCGAGTCCTTCGTCGAGCTGATAGGAGCCGCGCAGAACGCCGTCGCGCAAACGGAGCAGTAGGGCGTGTGGTAAGGTAGACGTATGCTGTATTACATCGTCGCTTTCTTTCAAGTCGTGTTCTGCATAGCCCTGGTTGGCCTGATCCTCCTGCACTCCGGAAAGGGAGGCGGGCTCTCCTCCTCGCTTGGCGGCGGAATGGGCGGTACGTTCTCGGGCACTACCATCATGGAGAAAAACCTCACCAGGTTGACCCTGATCGTCGTTGGACTCTTCCTGCTGACCAACGTCACCCTGTTCTTCATGGGTTGAAGCATGTCAACACGGCGGCTCCGCCCTGTCAGCACGCTCCGGCCTACGGCCTTCGCTTGTCAGCGCGCTTGACGGCGGCTCTCAGCACTTCAGCAGGGTAGGCCTCGTCCGAGGCGCGGGAGAACCTCCGAGGGATGCCTCCCACGCGACGGGCCGTGGCCCGGACGGGCGAAGCTGACATGCTGACAAACGAAGGACTCGCCCGGGGAGGATGGGGAGAACAGGCGAGTCCACCCTAATTATACACCCCAAGGTACCTCTGGGCGTATGCTAGGTTACACGGTAACAGCGTCGTGCATAAGGCTCAGAAGCCTTTTGCACAACAAGACATCAGCAATTGAGCACTTCAACACGGCAGGTCAACCGCCGCTCGGCCAAGTCTCGTACACTGAAATGCTGACTAGCTGAAATGCTGAAGTGCTGACAAGCGAAGCCCGAAGGGCGTAGCGTGCTGATCCTGGTGTCGGAGGGGGGACTCGAACCCCCACCCCCTTATCGGGGACTAGGCCCTCAACCTAGCGCGTCTACCAATTCCGCCACTCCGACAGGGTAGCGCGCTGAGTATACGAGAGACACATAGTGGGGTCAACGCCGCACACCCTCTCGCCACTATGCTAAGTTCTCCTGATGAGTAGAAAACACTTCGTCCTGATCTCCCTCACAGGGTTGGCCTGCTTTCTCGCGCTGATCTTGCGGAAGGGGAGAAAGTGGACCCTCCGAGGCGAATGGCCAATCAACTTGGCACACAGGGGCGCCTCGGCCCTTGCCCCAGAGAACACCATCGAGGCGTTCCGGCTTGCGGTGGAGGCTGGGGCCGGCGGCCTCGAGCTCGACGTCCACATGACCCGCGACGGGTACATCGTCGTGATCCACGACGCGACCGTAGACCGGACCACGAATGGGACCGGCGCCGTCTCGGAGATGACCCTCGAGGAGCTTCGTGAGTTCGATGCCGGCCACAACTTCAGCCCCGATGGTGGATCCATCCGTCCTTACCGTGGTAGAAGCGTTCGGGTGCCGACGCTCGGGGAGGTCCTCGAAGAGTTCCCCGGAGTCGTGATCAACATCGACATAAAGGCCGGTAATCCTGGTATCGAGGAGAAGGTCCTCGGGGTCTTGCGCGAGGCGAACGCCTTGGGGCGTGCCCTCGTGGTCTCAACCCCCCACGCTACAGTGAAGCGCTTCCGCAAGGTCTCCGGCGGCCACGTCTCCACGGGGGCTTCGAGGTGGGAGATCGGGGTCTTCTACATTTCAAGCAGGCTCCGCCTGGAGCGCCTCGTACGCCCGGCTTACGACGCGCTGCAGGTCCCCCTCAGACACAGGGGCATACTGGTCGTGACCCAGCGCTTCGTCCGTGCGGCGCATGCCAGGGGCGTGAGGGTGGATGCGTGGACCATAAACCAGGCGGACGAGATGCACCGCCTGCTCGACCTAGGGGTCGACGTGATCATGACCGATCGACCTGAGATGCTGGCGGAGGTGCTTAGAGAGATCTGACCCCGACTCTCATGCTGCCATAAGCAGCACGATGGAGGCCAGACCGAAGAGTGTGTAGGCCGTGCCGAGAGGCAGGAAGTATCTGGGCTCTTCCCGCAAGGGTGTCAGGTACTGGGCGTAGGGAAGGATGCGCATCGCGCGCCGGAGGACAGCGTTGTACTCGTAGCGGAAGAAGATCATGTGCAACCCGTTGGCGACCGTAACCAGGCAAAACGGCAGGGCCCAGAGCTTCGAAGGATAGAGCTTCAAGGCAGGGGGCGTGACGAAGATGCAGAGCAGCCAGATCACCTGGATGGTCACATAGCTCACCCAGGCGGCCGTGATCCTGTATCTGTGCTTCTCGTCGATGGTGAGATTCTAATGGAGGGATCGACACTACAGCATTCGTTTCGCCCTGATTGTAAACTGGTCGCTACGTAGATGAATCTGAATCCGGCTCGTAGAACGGCAATTAGAGTAGGAGAAACATGATCGGTGAATCACTCGTCAAAGACCCTACCCTCGCCCCTGAGGGCCACCGCAAGATCGACTGGGTCGCCCAGCACGCGCCGGTTCTGAACAGGATCGCGGGAGAGCAACTCGCCGATGGTTCGCTGCGCGGCCGCAAGGTCGCGATGACTATCCACCTGGAGGCGAAGACGGCGTATCTGGCGCTACTTCTGTCTGAGGCCGGGGCCGAGGTTACCGTCTCTGGGAGCAACCCACTCTCCACCCAGGACGACGTTTGCGCGGCCCTGGCCGAGCGGGGCGTGAGGGTCTTCGCCACCCACGACCCTTCCGATGAGGACTTCGAGGGCTACCTGCACAAGACACTCGAGACCGGGCCCGACCTGATCGTCGACGACGGCGCCGAGCTCGTGGGACGTCTGATCGAACACCACCCCGACCTGGTTGGCAAAGTTCTTGGAGCCTCCGAGGAGACCACGACAGGCGTAATGAAGCTAAGAGCCATGACTGCCGAGGGGGTACTACCCTTCCCTGTTCTGGCCGTCAACGATGCCAAGATGAAGCACCTCTTCGACAACCGCTACGGTACGGGCCACTCCTCCATCGTCGCCTTGCTCTCGAATACCAACCTATTTATCTCGGGCAAGGCGGTCGTGGTGATGGGCTTCGGCTGGGTGGGGCGCGGCCTCGCAAAGTACGCCGACGGTATGGGCGCCCGCGTCATCGTGTGCGAGCCTGATCCAGTGAAGTTGCTGGAGGCATACTCCGAAGGCTACGAGGTGATGAATTCGCTACAGGCCGCTGAGGTGGGGGACGTGTTTCTGACGGGCACGGGCAACGTCAAGGTGCTCGGGACTGAGCACTTCGAGCGGATGAAGGACGGTGCTCTTCTCGCGAACGCCGGACACTACGATCACGAGTTCGATCTTGCCGCCCTGCGCGAGACGGCGGCAGGCTCACGCGAGGTCAGGCGCAACATTACCGAGTACGAGCTTCCCGACGGAAGGCGGCTGCACGTTCTGGCGCGCGGGCGGCTGGTCAACATAGCAGCCGCAGACGGGCATCCGGTCGAGATCATGGACCTCACCTTCGCGGTGCAGGCGCTCGCGGCACACCACCTCGCCAGCCACGCAGCCGACCTGGCGCCTGGCATCCAACCCATCCCCGAGACGATAGACGACCTCGTCGCCCGCGCCAAGCTGGCCGCCCTCGGTGTAGAGCCCGAGACCCTGACAGAGGAGCAGATCTCCTACCAGCAGAGCTGGAGGTAGAACGGCCCAGGGGACGAAGCATGAGGACTGTAACGATCCGGTACACGGCCTTCAGGGAATGCCCTAACTGCGAAGGGCGTGGCGACGACGGCGCCTCGTGGCGCCCTGCACAGTGCAGGCGGTGCAAAGGAAGGGGCAGGCTCGTGACGGATATCGAGGTCGAGGACTCCGTCGATGGAGTTCTGCCGCGTTCGCGCTACGATTTCAACGCCCTGGGCGAGGTCTACCTGCTCGACTTCGACGAAGGCGAGGAATTCGAGGTCGTGCGTACTACTCCCTTTTAGAAACGATTCGTAGAGAGATCGACCTAAGGCAAAGTGCACACTCATCCACGAACGATCAGTGAAGTCAACAAGCTGAATTGCTGAAATGCTGACAAGCGACCGATAGGGCGCGTGCTGACAACCTGTACTAGACACCCCTGGGATTGACGTGGGCCATCATTCGCAGGCCTTGAGCCAGGGCGGCGGAGATCCCAACCCCAAGGATGTCGAAGGTGATCCAGTCGACGTAGGAGGGACGCCCGACGCTACCGAACTTGTCGGCGTAGCCTGCCGGGTCGTCGATGGCAGCCCACGCGTAGGCGAAAGGAAAGAGCGCCCACTCAGCGGACGTGGCCGCCGTAGCCATGAGGATGGCGGCAAGAACCCCGGGCCACCCGCCACGGAACGCGAGCAGGACCCCGAGTGCGATGTAGACGAACAGGCGGGTGGCCTGTATCAGCTCCTCGCGGCCAAGGCCTTTGTAGACGCTTCTCAGGGAGAAGACCTCTGACCCGAACCCGAAGATCGTTGCAGCCACGGTGCACGCCAGGGTCAGCGCGATCAGGGATCCCAAACTCCGCTTCATACAAAGGATTATATTGGTCAGGCTACTGCAGCGCCGCGAGTACGGCCTTCGCCGGGAGCCGGTCCTTGAAAGGCACGACGCCTCCTTCCACCGCCCCCGAGAGGGTCTCCTGCGAGGCGCCGAGCCTCTCTGAGGCGGCGACGAGCACCCGGTGGCCCTGCTTCCCGGCCTCCCTGAGCAGTGCTACGCGCTCGACGAGGTTGCGCTCGGACCAGAAACCGAGGATCTCGAGTTGGACCACCTCTCCTGTGCCCGTGTGTCGCAGTGTAAAGTCTGGGACGAGCGCCGCTTTTCTCTCGGGGAAGGACAGCACATCGCCTCCCCGTTCGAGCTCCCAGCCGCCCGTATCCTTCGCGCGTTCCCACGCCCGAACGAATGCTGCGCGTACGTCATCGGCCTCGCGCTCGTCCTTCGGCCCCAGGTAGTGACTCTCCAGTCCGGCCGTCTCTGAGTCCAGTTCGAGAACTGTGTCCCTGCCCTTCCACTCTACGTCTGCCGAGAGTTTCCAGGGGGACGTCATCAGAAGGCCGGGGAGAAACTTCGCCAGGCGCAGCCCGTACTTGCGTGTGCCACCGAAGATCGAGAGCGGGCCGTCGAGGTGGAGCCTGTGGCCTTGGGCGAGCGGTTCGAGGTCGTAGATCAAACCAAGGAGCTTAACGTAGTGGAACACGAGCCTCGCGTCAGCCCCTTCACCAAGTTCGACGAGGAGCTCCCTCGCCGAGTAGAGCACCCCCTGTACCTGGGCCACGTTGTAGCGGCGGACGAGCTCTCCTGGCGATGGCCGGTCGAAGTCGCCGAGGAGTTGGGCTCCCTGCCTGTCCGCGTACATAGAGGCGGCAGGGTCTTCGACCCCGGTCTCCACGGCGACCTGCGAGAGCACGTCCCCGCGCGTCGGGACCTCGAGCAGACCGGCCTCCGCGACCGGCGGTTCGGGCAGGGCCGCAGCGAGCTCGAAGACGCGGGTGCGAAGCGTGTAAGGGTCGGCTTCGGTCGGCGCGGTCCAGCCAGCCCGTTCCTCCAAAAGCTTCGAGAGGGCGCGTACGATCTTGAATCCCCTGCGGGAGTCGAGGCCTGGACCGAGACCCTCCTCCCGAACCGTCAGCTCCCGCTCCAGGCGGGATCTCGTTAGCCCTACGTGGGCGGCGTAGATGTCGCAGAGTTCCTCAGCGACAGCGAGAGTACGCCGATCGTCCGGTGAGAGCCTGTGGGGGATGAGCCTGCCGCGGTACAGGCGGGCCATGATGTGCTCGCTGCGGAGCATCAGAGGAGCGCCTCTTTGCGGCGGCGGGCCGTAAACTCTTCGCCGGTCTGGGCCGTGACGAGCTCGTAGAGGATTGCCCGCTTGCCCTCCCTCGGCCTGAGGATACGACCTAGACGCTGGACGTATTCGCGTCGGGAAGCGCTGCCGGCGAGTATGACGGCGACCCCGGCGTCGGGAACGTCTACCCCTTCGTTCAGGACGTCGGAGGCTATAACAGCCCTGTAGCGGCCCTCCCGAAAGCGGTCCAGTATCTCCTTGCGTTCGCGGGCTGGCGTCTCGTAGGTTACGCCTGGAATGAGGAACCTCCTGCTGAGCGCGTAGACCTCATCGACGCTCTTGGCGAAGACGATGACGCGGTCGTCCCAGTGTCTCCTGAGAAGCGTCTCCAGCGTCGCACCCTTCCGCATCGCGCCCTCCCTGATCTCACGCCGCTGCCTCGCCGCGAGCAGTGCCTCCCTCCCTCCGGAATGGCTCGTGGAGGCGACCATGATAAAGCGCTGCCAGTCCTCGGGCGAGCGCATCGGCAGCCGATGCTTGTCCAAGAAGTCCCTGTAGACGGCCTCGGCTTGGGCATAATCGAAGCGTTCCTGGGCCGTGAGCTCGATGGGTATGCGCACCAGCTCGAAGGGGGCGAGGTAGGTGCCGGCGAGGTCCTCGGGCGAGCGGCGGTAGACGACGGGCCCCACAAGCTCGGGAAGCAGCCCGTGCCCTCCGTCGGGCCTCTCCGGCGTGGCGGTGAGGCCGAGGGCGTAGGGCGCGAGGAGCATCTTCGCGATGATCGCGTTTTTCGGGGCAGGCAAGTGGTGTACCTCGTCGTAGACGACGAGCGCAAAGCGGTCCCCGTAGCGCTCGGCGTGGATGTAGGCCGAGTCGTAAGTGGTCACCGTGAGGGGCGTTATCTCATGGTAGCCGCCGCCGAGCAGCCCGATCGTGACCGAGCCACCGAAGGCATCCTGTAAGACGGAGTACCACTGCTTGAGCAGCGCGAGAGTCGGAACGACGACGAGCGTGCTCCGCCCTAGGCGTTCCATCGCGCTTAAGGCCACGGCCGTCTTCCCAGCACCGGTGGGCAGGACGACCACGCCCCTGAGCCCATCCCTGCGCCAGGCGCCGAGAGCCTCCATCTGGTAAGGGCGGGGCTCCATGGCCACGCGTGACTCCAGCGGGACTTTCTCGAACGCCGAGGCCCTGTCCTCATGTGGTACGTCCTGGGCCCGCAGGCTGAGGACGGTCTCGCGGTAGGCGCTTGCGGGAGCCCGCCACTGGCGGGTCCTTCCGTCCCAGACGAAAGGCTCGGGTAGCCCGGAGGAAGCCCCGCTCGCGACGAGGGTGCCGGCTTCGTAGAACAACTCGATCACGCTCCATAAAGCATAACCGAGACTTCCCCCGCTCTCAGCGATAAACTGCCCCAAACCGTGATCGAAAGCAGACCCAGATACGGGCGCACAGACCGTTCGAGGCGAGGGCTGCTCTGCTCATAGTCTCCAGCCCGCAGCAGCAAGCCGACGGTTACGATGCCGTGGTGGCCGCCGTCGCGTCAGGGGAGATCCCGAGTGGGCGGATCAGGAACTCGCTCGAGTGGCTGCTCGGTGTCAAGAAGAGATACGACTTGCGCGGGCCGGGCCGGCATTAGGTAGAATGTAGCCAGGTACAGGGGTAGAAGAGCCCAAAAGGCAACGAGGGAATCCTGGACGACGGACCCGTTCGGGTAAACGGAAGGAGGAAGTGGGATGGCTGAAGTAACCCTGGAGGAGGTAACCAAAGTTTTCGGCGAGGATGTGGTCGCCGTCGACAAGATGAATTTGGATATCCCGGACGGGGAGTTTGTCGTCTTCGTCGGGCCTTCCGGTTGCGGGAAGTCCACGGCCCTGCGTATGATCGCAGGTCTCGAGGACATAACAGGCGGCCAAGTCTTTATAGGGGACCAGGTCGTCAACGACCTTCCGCCGCGCCAGCGGGACATAGCGATGGTCTTCCAGAACTACGCCCTCTATCCGCACATGAACGTGCGGGAGAACATGGGTTTCGCGCTCAAGCTCCGCAAGCTGGACAAGTCGGAGATCTCGCGCAGGGTGGATGAGGCCGCCAGGATACTCTCGATCGAGCGTTTCCTCGACAGGAAGCCCAAGGCGCTCTCGGGTGGCCAGAGGCAGCGGGTGGCCCTGGGTCGGGCCATAGTGCGCGAGCCTAAAGCCTTCTTGATGGATGAGCCCCTCTCCAACCTCGACGCCAAACTCAGGGTGCAGATGAGGACGGAGATCGCCAAGCTGCACAACAGGATCGGCACCACCACCATCTACGTGACCCACGACCAGACCGAGGCCATGACGATGGCCGACCGCATTGTGGTTCTGAAGGACGGCGAGGTGCAGCAAGTAGACTCGCCGCAGCAAATGTACGACCATCCGAACAATGTGTTTGTGGCAGGCTTTATCGGGAGCCCGGCGATGAACTTTCTCCGGGCGCGCCTGGAGAAGGAGAACGGCGGCTATGCAGTCACCTTCGGCGACACCCGCATGCCTCTGAGCCACGAGGTAGTGGGAGAGGTCAAGGAGAGAAGGGGTCAAGACCTTGGGGAGCACGTT
>DASQWQ010000357.1:0-9024 GCA_035640175.1 Rubrobacter sp.
CTTGCCCTCGCGCATCTCGTTGCGTCGGATACACTCGCGCACGCTGGGGTCGAAGAAGTAGCCGACGATCCTGGCCCCGTACTCACCTCCCAGCCCGATGAGCACCCGTCGGTCCTCGAGCGTCGGGTTGGTGTTGTCCACGACCACGCAGCGGCCCGCGGAGAGGGCGGCACGGAGGAGGTGCTCCTGCCTCCTGTTCTTGTTGCGGTTATTCGGGAAGAGGTTCTTGCTCACGTGCTGGTGGGTCTCCGCGAACCTATCGTGAAAAAAGGTGCTCTTTCCTGAAGCCTGCAAGCCCACGAATACGACCAACTCCACGAAAGACCGCCGCGCAGACTACCCGAACGGGTGGTCGAACTCGCTCGGGCACTTGCGCCGAATGTCGCGCATCTGCTCCTTGCTGACAGGGCGGTCGGAGGCAGCGAACACGGCGCGAACGTGGGCTTCCTTCAGCAGGTCGGCTTCCTCTTGCTCGCCAACTCGCTCCAGGATTCCTTCGCGCTGCATCCTACGCCCTCCGTAGATCCGAGGTATGGTCTCCCGAGGCCTCTACTCACCGTCCGAGGGCCTGAAACTGGGAATGCACCGCATCTCTGGCCCTACTCGCCGGAGGGGAAGGTCTCGGGCTCATCGGGTTCACCGCTCCACGGGGCGTGCAGCGGCCTGGCGGTGCGAGTCTCATCCAGATACAAGAAGGCGTCGTAGCGGCGGGGGAGCACGGTCGGCACATAGTTGCCATAGTGCTCGGAGCCGGCGTCGTAGACCACTCCTATGGCGCGATGGTCGCGCTCCTCCAGCAGCTCTTCTATCTCGGGGTCGGAAAAGACGAGCAGCCCATCCTCCCCGCTTGCGCGGCGGAGGGCGTCTTCCCAGCTGCCATCGCGGGCGGGCGGGACGCGCATACGCTCCATCGGCGCGCCCCACCTGGCGCCGGCGACCACGCTCCCCCGATGCGAGCCGAAGCCGACGAGCACCACCTCTTCCTCACCCCACCTCTCCCGGGCGAGCTGCCCCACGTTGACCAGTCCGTCGTCAGCCATGTCCGTGAAGCGGGCGTCGCCCACGTGGGTGTTATGCTCCCAGACTATCGCCTTCGCATCCGGACCGTGATGGCCGAGGAGCCGCCCCAGGGTCTCGGCCATGTGCCTATCTCGAACGTTCCACGAGGAAGCGCCGCCCTGGATCATGGCCCGATAGTACCTTTCGGCGTTCCGCGCCACGAACGCGTTCTGTTCGGCAGCGAAGTGGGCCTCGCTTCCGTCCTCGAGGTACTCCGCAGCCCCGCGAAGGAGCTCGGAGAGCATCGCCACGACCTCATCCTCGCAGGAGGTTGGGACGAAGGCAGTGGCCCGAGCGTACTCTCGGGCGCTCCCACCGTAGGGCTCGAAACACTGGTAGGCCCGCTGCGCGGCCTCCACAGCGTCAGGGTGCTCCCTCTTCAGGTACTGCATTACCGCATCCAGCGACTCCCACAGGCTGTAGACGTCGAGGCCGTAGAAGCCGATCCTCTAGGGCTCCGGAAGCCCGTCGTTGTGGCGGCGGAGCCCCTCAACGAGCTCGGCAACCTCTTCGTTCGCCCACATCCACGTCGGCCACCTGCGAAAGGCACCGAGGGCTTCTCGTGCGCTGTGCGCGGATCTGGGGAGGCCCCTAACGTAGCGGTTTACCTCGTAGCAGTCCGGTCAGTCGCCTTCGACCGCGATAAAGGAGAAGTCCTTCTCGCGGATCAGGCGCTCGCTTATGCGGGTGCGCCAAGCGTAGTACTCTGAGGTACCGTGCGAGGCCTCCCCGAGGAGCACGCACCGGGCGTTACCGATGTGCCCCTGCAAAAGTGGGTCAAGGTCACCTGCGACTCTTAGCGGGTGCAGCCTCTGGCGGAGGCGCTCAGCGAGCTGCGTGGTGATCTCCACGGCCTTGGCTCACTCCTTTTTCTCTACCCAGTTGCCCTCGTCGTTCTTCTCGTACTTGTTCTCCACGGCGCCCCAGGCGACACGGTGGGCGCGATCCTCCTCACCGTACTGCTCCTCGGCGGAGTTGAAGGCCTCCTTGTAGATCTCCTGGGCGTGCTTGGGCAAATTGTTCTTGACGTTGTCAGGAAGCTGCGTGATCTGCTTGTAGGGCATCTCTCCTCCTTCGGTTCTCTAGGCCGAGGCGCCGGACTGGCCGAAGAGTTCCTTGTAGCCGTCGCCTAGCTGGGAGCGGACGTCGTCTAGCTCTCCGCCGGTCACGGCCGTCTGCACCACCGTGGCCACCGCCCTGGCGTGGCGTACGGCCTCGTCTTTGCCTACGCCCTCTTTGCCTGCCACCCGCTCGTAGAACTCCTCCACAGGGAAGGACTCCCGTCCCCCGTCTCCCTCCACGTAGGGGGCGATCCCCGGCGGAAGCTGGGCGGCGAGGTTCGACGGTTCTTTGCCGGCCAGCCTCTCCCTTAGCGTCTCGAGCGTAGCGCCTATGGCCTTCCGGGCGTCCTCGTCGTTGTCGATCTCGGCGAGGTTCTTGACCTCGGCTATGAACTGCTCGTCCTTCATGCGGCGATCTCTCCTTGAAAGTCCTAGGCGTTGTCCTCGAGAACGAAGGTGACCTCGAGGTTGACCTTGTAGCCCTTGATGTTGCCGTCCTCGATCATGACGTTCTGATCCTTGACCCAGGCGTCCTCTACGTTCCTCAGCGTCTTGGTGGCCCGAGCTATGCCCTGCCGGATGGCGTCCTCAAAGCCCTCCTCCGAGACGGCGCTGATCTCTGTTACCCTTGCGACGCTCATACCTTAGAGTCACCCTTTCTTTCGGATGCTCGCTCGCTTATGCTTACGTATTGGCTACCACCTCTGAGGGGAGCCTAAACGTTCCGGGGTACCGACCGTCGATGCACCCGAGCGGATCCCGAAAAACCCGTAGTCTCTCTGGTATGGACGAGGCTCTGAGATAGAATCTACTGCTGACATACTGCTGACAAAGCCTCTGACACGAACATCGGAGGCTTCTCATTTTTACAGGATTTGCAGGGAAGATAGAGAGCCGACGAGCGGACTCGAACCGCTTTCCTGCTCATTACGAGTGATCACTCAGGCGTTGCGGAGGTTTGCAGAGGCTTGCAAATCCCGCATATCTAAGCAACTTTCTCTGCTCCGGGTTGCTGCGTGTTGTACCGCATTGCGCTCCCAGTGGTATCAGATTGGTATCACGATGGGCGACATCGACAGTCCGACAGCAGATCCCATGGCACGCCCTCGCGACCTTCGGAGCCACAATCCGCCGATACCTGTTTCTGGGTGTTGCCACACGTTGCAGAATCGGCCTATCTATGCCGATTTCTTAGCTCACGGTTGCCCACCGTTTCTGCGTGTTGCGCGCTGAGTGGTGTCAGCAGTGGTGTCATCCATCATCACTGTGTATAGGTGACACGGACTTAATACCACTGTCACTAGACACCCGGAGGATGTCTTATCAAGAGCTTGTATGCGCTAAATTCTCTGAAGTTCGCAAGTGCGGGCAGAGAGATCAGCCGCATGCCTCTTCCTCCATGGCGTAGGAGACGGCCGCCTTCAAGTCCATATGCCTCCCTTCGGACCACACCGCCTCGAAGGTAGTCTCGTCGAGTTGGGCGCGTGCAGTGGCTAAGTGGCGCTCGTAGATAGCACGGTGGCCGGCCATACCTGGCGTGTCCATCGCATCGCGCACGGCCTTCGCCGCTGCGAATATCCTCACCGCTCGCACTGGCTGGTCCTGCGCTGCGGAGATCCCCCCGATCCCCTCCAAACACCAGGCGATCCACCACTTGTCATCGAAGTCCACGAAGATTGTCAGGGCTTCCTCGTACAGAGCGTAGGCTAGTTCATAGTCGCGTTGTTCGAGAGCGAGATCCCCATGAGCTCCAAGCACTTTCCCTACACCTCGTCTGTAACCCAATCTCTTCATTACAGCCTTTGCTTCTTCGATCAAGTTACCCGCAGCCCCGTAGTCGTCCTGGCTGGCGGTCAAGAGTCCCAACACCCCGAGTGCTTCTCCTATGCCTCGCTGTTCTCCGGTTTCCCGGTAGAGCGCCAAAGCTTCCTCGAGCAGCGGACGGGCCGTCGCGTAGTCGCCCTGGAAGGTGGCCGCGGCACCCCATAGAAAGAGCGATTCGGCTAGGCCCCACTTGTCGCCTAGCTCCCGACGTAGGGGCAGAGCTTCCTCGAACAGGGAGCGGGCCGTCGCATAGTCGCCCCAGTTGCGGGCCACAGATCCCAGATTTTCGAGCGCGACCGCTATGTCTCGTTTATCGCCTAGTTGCCGGGATAGTGCGAGGCTCTCCTCATACAGTTCCTTCGCCCGAACGTAGTTGCCCTGGCTCCACACCAGATCGCCCGCACCGTTGAGAACCTCGGCCCGCAGCGCCGTAACCCCACCCCCGAGGTCCAGCACCTCCTCGAGCCATCGCAGCCCTTCACTCAGGTAGCCCCGGACGAACCAGAACCGCCACAACGCTCCGCCGAGCCGCAGGGCTAACTCCGCGTCATTGCGTCCCAAGGACCAGGAGAGCGCCGCCCGCAGGTTATCATGCTCGGTTTCAAGTCTCTCCAGCCACGCTTCCTGCTCTGCGGTGGTGAGCTTCGGCGCGGCCTCTTCTGCCAGCGTCAGGAAGTAGTAGGCGTGCGCCCGCTTGATGGTTTCCACCTCCCCGCTGTCCTCCAGCTTCTCACGGGCGTACTCATGGATAGTTTCAAGCATTACGAGGCGTGGCTCTCCTCCTACCCCCTCCTTCTGCCTCAGGAGGCTCTTGTCCACCAGCGACTCTACACCGTCCAACACTTCCACAGGCAGGTCACCCTCGGCGTCGCAGACGGCTTCCACGGCCTCAAGGGTGCAGCCTCCGGAGAAGACCGCGAGCCGCGCAAAGAGCACTTTCTCGCCCCCATCGAGCAGCCCATAGCTCCATTCGATGGCGCTCCTAAGCGTTCGCTGCCTCTCTGGAAGGTCGCGTGCCCCACCGGTAAGGAGCTTGAGCCGGTTGCCCAGGCGAGCGAGCATCGCCTGCGGAGTGAGCAGCTTTATCCTTGCAGCGGCGAGCTCTATGGCCAGGGGCAAACCGTCGAGTCTGTGGCAGATCTCGGCCACGGCTGGCGCGTTCTCGTTGGTCACCGAGAAGTCAGCTTTTGCGGCTTGGGCTCGCTCCACGAAGAGTCTGACCGCCTCGTAGTGGGTAAGACGCTCCACGGGCGGTGGACGCTCGGGATCCGGCAGGGCGAGCGGAGGTACCGAATACTCGTGCTCTCCGTAAAGCCTCAAGGGTATGCGGCTTGTGGCCAAGACCTTCAGATAGGGAGCAGCCGAGAGCAGTTCAGTCACCATAGGCGCCGCCTCCAGGACCTGCTCGAAATTGTCCAGCATCAAGAGGATGTGCTTCTCGCCTAGGTGATCCTCGAGGCTCTCCAGGAGCGGCTGACCGCCCGCTTCCTTCACCCCGAGCGTACCGGCCACGGCAGAGACCACGAGCTCCAGATCTCTAATGGCTGCCAGCGAGACGAAGAAGGCCCCGTCCTCGAACCCCTCCGTAAGCTCCGCGGCCGCCTGCAAGCCCAAGCGGGTCTTTCCCGTCCCTCCTGCCCCGGTGAGGGTCAAGAGCCTAACCTCGGGACGCGAAAGCCGTTCGCAGACCTCAGCGACCTCCTTCTCGCGCCCTACAAGCGGCGTTGGCTGTAAGGGGAGGTTGTTGCGGTAAGCATCGAGGGTCCTCAAGGGCGGGAACTCAGAAGGCAGCCCAGGAGCGAGGAGCTGGAAGACCCTCTCTGGCCTGAAGAGGTCCTTTAGGCGATGCTCTCCTAAGTCCCTTAGACTCGTCCCCCAAGGAAGCTGATCGCGTACCAACTCCTGAGTAGGGAGCGAGAGCAGCACCTGCCCCCCATGAGCTGCAGAAAGCAGCCTCGCAACCCTGTTTACTGGAGGTCCGAAGTAGTCCCCATCCCGCTCCTCTGCAGCTCCAGTGTGCAATGCCATCCTCACCCTTAGGGGCCCACTCTCCTCCCATTCGGAAGAGAGGAGCCTACGCTGGGTCTCCAGAGCAGCTTCCAGGGCATCAGGGGCAGTTGGGAAGGCACAAAAGAAGGCGTCACCAACCGTCTTGAAGACGTAACCACCACGCTCCTCTATGGCGCTTCTCAGGACCTCGTGGTGGCGGGCCAGGGCGACCTGCATGGAAGAGGAGTCTTGCTCCCAGAGCTTGGTGGAGCCTTCTATGTCGGTGAACAGAAAGGTGAGAGTGCCTGTGGGCAGGTTAGCCACTACCTTGATGTCCTCCTTGCTTCCCTTAAAGAGACACTATAGCAGCGTGGCTTTCCTTGGGTCCTCTGTTCACCCAAGTACCTGGAGGCGTTTACTCACTCTCATGACCATTAAACTTGTTGCGGAGCGCCCGCACGCCCTGCTAGGCCGAATATGAGAGGAAGTTGCGTAATGCAGGAGCACCGATGGGATGATGAGTGAGCCAACCATCTCCTGGACGCTGCCCGTGTGGTTCTGGAAGCAGCTGGCGGTTGGCAGACACCCGAAGACGACTATGGTGATGATCCAGCCAACCTCCTCCGGTTCGCCGAGCTCTATTTCAGCGAGGGCGTGCGGCGCAGGATCTGGCCCCACGTCGATCTGATGAACCGCGGTATAAGAGCAGGGGACATCGAGCACTTACGCCTAGGAGTCTTAGGACTGTTGCGGGTCATCCTGTGCACCGAGAGTAGGCTGGAGTAAGCCTTCGAGAGACCACGACGCTTCCTTGCAATCCCTTCGAGTGCTGGCCCTTGTCAGTTAGAGAGAGCCGACGAGCGGACTCGAACCGCTGACCTGCTCCAACTACGAGTGTGCGATCAGTAGTTGCTGAGCGTTGCAGGGGTTTGCAGATCCCGCATAGACAAATGGTTTACTGTTCCCTGTATTGCCCACTGTTGCACGGTATTGCGCCCGGGTTAGGGTCAAACTAGGGTCAAGAGAGCGTAGTTGCGCGTCGCTGGTTCTTGCTGAAACCTCACTCCCACGCCTCAGTATGCGACGCCACCAGATGTAGCGAGTACCCCCGATACCCTAATGGCAGGATCTAGACGCCTTGCGTGCGGTAGGCTCCGACTTGGAGCTCATCTTCATCTCGAACACCACTTCTTCCAATACCGCTTCCAAGTATCCTACGGCCTTCGTTCGTCCTTCCTGGCGTAGCTGTCGCAGCGCGTCCGCCAACCACGCAAGACAGACGTCGTTGTGCGTACTCAAGAATCAAGTGCTCCTTTCTCTTCGAAGCTGCGCTCTCCTCCGATACGCGGAAGGAACGAGACCCGAAACCCCCGACCCTCTCAGCGTCACGACCGACCGTCTACCGGCGGGCTGTGCCTATGTTTAGGGAGGGGGCAAAAGGTATCAGCTGACGGACTCCAACTCCGGCATCTCCTGTTCTGAGTGCCCGGGTTCGATCTTGCACTTCTCGAGGAGGGCGATGGCCTTCTCGTAAAGCTCCCCCTCGGTACGGGCGTACCGACCGCCCCGGAAGCCTTTGTCCTTGTTGGTTAGGGTCTCCACTTGCGTCATCATTTAGGTTTACGTCCTATGGGCTCTTTAGGGCTGTCTCTTTAGGGCAACCACGATGGCATCCGGATCAACCCTTACCTTCACCGACGCCACCCCGGCCCAATACGTCCTCCATGGGGGGCCTTCGGCGATCAAGGAGGGCAGCCTCAGCCCCCAGCCCTCCCGCTCGCCGTGGTCCAAGTATGCTCTGAGGCCTTCGCGGTACTCTCATGCCCTCGTCCTGGTGGAGCGGAAAGCCGGGCGCTCGACCGGGTCAGCTTCCGTTCGCGCCTGTCTGACGCAAGACCAGGAACAGACACGTCAAGCTCGACAACAGCAGGGCCAATCCGCCTGTAAGGAGGACGGAGGGTGGGACCCCGCCGGTCTCCGGCAGGGCGCCGCCTCGTACGCCGGCTTGCTCGCCGGACGTGCCGTCTGCGGCGCCCTTGATGGTGTAGTGGAGGGGCTCGACCGTCGTCTTCCCGTTACGCACGATCGGGGGGTCGCCATTGGGAAATGTGTACTTTCCGTCGGCTGGGTCTTCGGCGTGTACCACAGCGTAGAGCTTCTGGGAAGAGTCTATGGGCGGCTCCAGCTTTACCCTGACGCTGGTGTTGGTGCCCTCCATGAGGGTCGCGTGGCCGAGAACAGCACCGGGTATGCCGTCGTCTGCGGCGCGGATGGCCAGCCAACCGTTGGTCCCCTCGAGCTTTGCCTTCGGGATTGTGATCCTCGTACCGTCGCCGCTCCGATCGCCTACGTCGGCGAGGACAACATCGACCTCGCCCCGCGAACCGCCGGATCCCGTGGGCTGCTTGCCGCCCTTGGCACCGGTGCTTTCTTGGGCTTTGGCGCTTCGTCCCGCGCCGCTCTTGCCGCCGGTCCCAGCGTCCCGGGCGGAGTCTTGCTTATCGTTTGGCTTCCCGCCTTGGCCCTCTTCCTGTTGTGCCCCTCCTCCTTGCGCTCCTGAACCGCCGCCTCCCGATCCCTGGTCTCCCGATCCACTTAGAGCTTGGCAGGCGAAGGGTATGAGCAGCGCAAGCAAGAGCAGCAGGATCAGGCCGAGCACAATCCATATTATTGGTCTCCCGCGTCCGGATCTCTCCTCCCCGGGCACGCGTGGCGCGTTCTCGTTGCTGGGTCTGTCTCTGCCCACGTACTTTCCCTCCTGATTGTTCTCTGACTCGGTATTCGCGTTGCTTCTTCGGGATGGCGCATTCGCAAAAGGAACGTCTACTCCAGCACGAGGAACCGCAGCTCGTCGTCGACGGAGACAGTCTGAACCGGGATCAGGACCGTCTTCAGCCCCAAAAGCCCTACCTTGACCTCCGCGTACTCCGCCCCGCCGCTCTCGTTCAAGAAGAGCCTCGTCAACCTGCCGATCTTCCGTCCCCGTGGGTCACGGACCCAGTAACCTGCGCATTGTTGTGGCGTCTCGAACCGTTCGACGGGCCACACGCCTCTCGCCGCCGCCCGGGTTGCTGTCTGTGACATCGTTCTC
>DASQWQ010000358.1:0-20586 GCA_035640175.1 Rubrobacter sp.
GGTGTCCTCCGCCTCCAGTTCCTTCCTGTAGCCGGATTCGTCGAGGACGGCCCCGATCAACTCCGCTGGAGGCACCTCTTTTGCGGCCACCCTCAGCCCTTCGATGAGGTCACGGACACCCCGGCAGGCCTTCTTCGCAGCGCCCGTCAGGCCGACGCTGTCGGCCTCAGCGAGCGCCCCGTACAAGGAGGCGCCGTTCCTGCGGGCGTAATCCTGGAGCTTCGCGACCGAGGTGTTTCCGAGGCCCCGCTTCGGCACGTTGATGATCCGCTCCAGGGAGACTGAGTCCTCGGGGTTGGAGATCACCGAGAGGTAGGCCATGGCGTCTTTGACCTCCGCCCGTTCGTAGAACCTGACCCCGCCGACGACCTGGTAAGGTACGCCCTCGCGTACGAGCACATCTTCCAGCGCCCTGCTCTGGGCATTCGTCCTGTAGAAGACCGAGATCTCCCGCGGCGAAGCGTCCCCTTCGATCAGCCGCTCGACCTCGGAGACGACGAACCTGGCCTCTGCGTACTCGTCCGAAGCCGCGAAGATCCTGATCCGCTCCCCTTCCCCACCCGCAGTCCACAGCGCCTTCGGCTTGCGCGAGGCATTATTGGCCACCACCGCGTTCGCCGCATCGAGGATGGTCTGCGTCGAACGGTAGTTCTGCTCGAGCTTGACGACCTTCGCCTCGGGATAGTCCCGCTCGAAGTCCAGAATATTCCGTATGTCAGCTCCTCGCCACGAGTACACTGACTGATCGTCATCACCAACGACGCATAAGTTACGATGTCCTGCTGCCAGGAGGTTGACGAGGCGGTATTGAGCGTGGTTGGTGTCCTGGTATTCGTCTACGTGGATGTACTTGAAGCGGGTCTGGTAGCGTTCGCGGACCTCGGGGAAGAGCTCGAGTAGGGCGACGGTCTGCATGATCAGGTCATCGAAGTCCATGGCGTTGTTTTCGTAGAGGCGCTTCTGGTAGAGGTCGTAGACCTCGGCGACGTTCTCGGCGATGTAGCCCTCGGTATTGCGGAGGAAGTCGTCTGGTGCCATAAGGACGTTCTTGGCAGAGCTGATCTGGGCCTGGAAAGAGCGCGGATTGAAGCGTTTGGGGTCCTTGCCAAGCTCCACGATGCACCGCTTGACGAGACGGACCTGGTCGGCGCCGTCGTAGATCGTGAACTCACGTTTATAGCCAAGCTTCTCAGCGTGAACCCTGAGGATGCGCGCGCAGAAGGCGTGGAAGGTCGAGACCCACATCTTCCTGGAATCGGGGCCTACGAGGAGAGCCACCCTGTCCTTCATCTCACGGGCGGCCTTGTTCGTGAAGGTTATGGCCAGGACCTCTTCGGGCGCGGCCAGGCCCTGATCGATGAGGTAGGCGACACGATGCGTAAGCACGCGCGTCTTCCCGCTCCCTGCCCCGGCGAGGATGAGGAGCGGCCCTTCTGTGTGCTCTACAGCGTCAAGCTGGGTCGGGTTTAACGATTCCAGAAGCACTGGTCGAGAGTATAACAGCAGGGATCGTCCTATCCCGCACCAGATCCTACCGCCGCAGACGGTGCAGGAGCACCTTCACCGCTCTCGCAGGTTGCTCGACGGTGATCTCCTCCGTTACATTCTCGAAACCGAGTCTCTCCATAGCTTCCAGAAAGACCGGCGCTTCGTCGCGGCGGGGGTCGGCGAAGATCGCCTCGCCACCGGGCGCAAGCAGCTGCGGTACGAGGTCGGCGAGGGCCGCGGCGTTCTTACGCTCGTAGAGAACGTCCGCGGCAAGGACCAGGTCGAAGATACCAATACCCGCTATGTCCGGCCGGCGCCAGTCGAGAGCGGAGACCTCCGGCTCCAGACCGAGGTTCGTACGGGCATTATAGGCCGTGAAGTCGAGGGCGGCCTCGTAGTGGTCCGTAGCAAGGACTTCGGTGCCTTGGGCGAGTGCAAGTACGGTGGGCAACCCGACGCCGCACCCCAGCTCGATAACGCGCGTACTCCCAAGATCGCGTGCGGAGAGGTGGCGTGCCAGCGCGACGGCGCTGGGCCATAGTTCGGCCCAGTAAGGGAGCCGTTCATCGCGGTCGAAGTCTTCCTCGTTGATCAGGTCGTCCGCGGAGACGGGATGGGTGATGCGGTATGTCCTGCCTCCGACCTCGACCGTGGAGTCGGCCAGCGCCGTAAGGCCGCGGAGATGGGCTCGAAGCCTATCCAGGGTTCGTCAGAGGACTTGTCAGCGGCCTGCGGGGACGGCTTGGTGGGACGTACGTGCCTTACGCTCGGCGGCGGCGAGGGCCGCTATGCTGTAGCGTCCGAAGACATCCTCCAGCGCCTCGCGGGCCTCGTCCCATACCTTGCTCGTGGCACAGAGAGGGGCGTCGGATATGTAGCACACCCCGCCTGCCGAGCAGCGGGCTGGACGGATCTCACCGTCGAGGATCTCGACGACGTCGAGCACGGAGACCTCCTCCGTCGGCATCGCGAAGCGGTACCCTCCGTGCGCCCCGCGGCGGCTCTCTATGATATTCGCCCGGCGAAGCTCGCCGAAGATTTGCTCGAGGAACCTCTCGGGGATGTGTTGGCGGCGGGCTAGCTCGGCTACCCCGAGCGGGCAATCACGCTCGTCGAGCGCGAGCTCCATCAGCGCCCGAACCGCATACTTGCTCTTCTGCGTAAGCCTCAAGAGATGACCACCCGCTTGCAAGAACGCCTGCCGGTAGATTGTAGCAGAAGTATACGAGCCACGAGCGCTTGGAAAGGGGAACTAGCCGCCGTGGTGTTCCACGTTGCGGTCGAGGTATTGTTGCATGGCGTCCTCGATCCGCTCGCCGCTCACCAAGAAGATGGTGCGTTCACCGATGTCAACGCCGTGGTCGGAGATGCGCTCGAGGTAGTGGACCATCAAGGCTGCCCGCATCCGCCACTCGGGCGCGCCGCCTCCCCCCTCAGACGGGTTGGCTATGAGATTCATGGCCTCGGAGTAGAGCAGGTCCACCTTGTCGTCTCTCGCCTCGAGGCTGCGGGCGCGATCCATGTCGCGGTTCTCAAAGATATCGAGGCCCTCGTGGAATACGTTCCGAGCGGTCCGGGCCATCTCTAAGAGGACCGCCTCGAGGTCGTGATCTCGCTCCTGCCCTTCGGTCTCGACGATAGCCCGGCAGATATGCTCGCAAAGGGTTCCCGACCGCACGAGGTGATTCGTCACCGACTGCACGGTGTAGAGATGCCCGAGGTGTTGAGCGGCCAGGACTCGACTGGCTTGGAGGATCATACTATCCCTCTCCACCTCCGCCCCCCGGGCCTTGTAGCGGGCATCCACCCCGAGCTCCCTGCGCGCCAAGCCCGCCTCGCGTGTCTCCATGGCCTTTACCGCGATCGCTATCGAATTTTCTACCTCCTTGCCGAGATCGATGACTTCAGCGACCAGATCCTCTAATCCCTGTTGTAGAGTCGTCCCTTGTGGCATCCTCCATCTCCTAACCAACCCGCCACGCGATCCTCTGTCTTCTCACCAGCCGTCCCGATGCGTCTTCCCAGAAGTTACCACGGCTACCGCGACTTGCCGGACCTCACTACAGACGCTCTCTTGGACGCGCCATTCAGGTTCGCACCCTCTTCGACGGTACTCAGGTCGTCCATCGACCCCATTACAAAGTCGACGCTCGGCTGCTTGCGCCGCCTCTGGCGCACGAGTAGAGCGAGGCCTACAGCACCCACGAGGAGGACCGCGAGCGTTATCGCTATCGGCCCGGCTTCGATCAGGAGCGCAGTGAGGGCGGCGAGGGTGGCCGAGGCCGGGATCGTAAAGACCCACGCCCAGGCGATGCGGCTAGCAACGCCCCATCGTACGGCGCTGAATCGGCGCGTAGCGCCTGCGCCCATTACGGAACCGGACACGACCTGCGTCGTGCTCACGGGCAGGCCCCATGCCGTTGCGAGCTGGATGACTGACGCCGCAACAGTCTGGGCCGCGAACCCGTGGATCGGCTCCATCCGGATGATCCTGGTACCCATCGTTCGGATGATGCGCCAGCCGCCCGCCCACGTCCCGAGGCCGATCGCGAGCGCGGCGGCGAGCGCGACCCACGTCGGAACGGCGAACTCCGCGAGATGTCCCGAGCTAAACAGGGCGAGGGTTATGATAGCCATCGTCTTCTGCGCGTCGTTGGCCCCGTGGCTGAAGGCAACGAAACCACTTGAGAAGAGCTGAAGCTTGCGGAACGTGCTATTGGCCCGGCTCGGGCGTGCCCTGCGGGGGAGGTTGAGGAGCACGACGGTAACGATGTACGCGATCACGAGCCCGGCGATCGGCGACGTGAGGAGGGCAATAAAGACCGGGTAAACCTCGGCCCACTGTATAGCCCCGAGGCCGTACACCATGAGTCCTATGCCGATCAGGGCTCCGATCAGCGCGTGCGAAGAGCTAGAGGGGAGACCAGCGCGCCAGGTGATGAGGTTCCAGGTGATGGCGCCGAACAGCACGGCGACGAGCATCGAGAGCGCCACGCCGTCCGCGGGTGCCACAAGACTGCCAACCGTGTTCGCCACCTCCGCATGCAGCAACTGCGTCGTCACGACCGCGCCGATGAGGTTGAGAACGGCGGAGAAGGCGACGGCCACACGGGGAGACATCGCCCGCGTCCCTATCGCCGTCCCGACAGCATTCGCCGTATCGTGGAAGCCGTTGGTAAAGTCGAACAGGAGCGCTACGGCGATTGTGAGGACGAGAAGAAGCGTCTGCGCGTCAGGCATTCTTGATCGCGATGTTCTCGATCACGTTCGCCACATCTTCACAGCGGTCGAGCGCATCCTCGAGGAGACCGTACAAATCCTTCAACTTGATGACCTCGAGCGGGTCACGCTGACCCTGGAAGAGCTCGGCGATCGCGCGGCGCGACGTCGAGTCTCCGACGTCCTGGAGGCGGTGAACCTCGATAGCGTACTCGCCGTCCTTCTTGCCTGATCTGAGCTTGCCGACTGCCTGCTCGAGCTGCACCACCGCCTGCGCTAGTAGGTCGACCAACTCACTCGCCGGTCGGGGTATGGTCGTGATCCCGTACAGGTTCACCGTGTCGGCGATCTCTTCGCTATAGTCGATGATGTCGTCGAGACCGGCCGCAAGCGCGGAGATGTCCTCGTGATCGAAGGGGGTGACAAAGGTTTCGTTGAGGGTGCGCATGATCTCATAAGTATTCTTGTCGCCCTGGCGCTCGAGGTCTTTAATCTCCCGCTGTCGCGCCGGGAGGTTCCTCATGTCGTCGAGAGCCACTTTGAGGAGGTCGCCCGCGCTGACGAGCAGCGTAGCCTGCTGTTCGAAGAGGACGTAGAAGCGCTGCTCTCTGGGAACGAGAGATAGGGCCCTGACATTCTTGCTCAGGATCTCGCGAAACCGTGGGCGGGAAGGAGGGGAGGTTGGCGTTCGTGACGGATCGGTCATCTCTATTCTTCAATCCTGCTGGGTTTTACGCCGTCAGAGGGGATCATAGTGCATCGACTTCGCGCTTGAGTTTCTGCTTTGTAAACTCCCCATTAAATCGAGGTTGAATGGGCTTCAGGCATCAAGAAGAGTTGATCCGGTTCGAGGAGCCTTTTTGCGGAGCGTGTCGGCTGAGATTCGGGCGATTCTTCGGTAGAGATCGTGGAGGGAGTCTAGAAGCGCCCGGCATCGAGTACCTGACGGCTGTTACCTGAAGCCCGATGCCTAGTCATTCCCACTCGATGGTTCCAGGGGGTTTGCTGGTGACATCAAGCGCAACCCTATTGACGCCAGCGACCTCGTTGATAATGCGGTTGCTCGTGCGTTCGAGCAGATCGTAAGGGAGGCGGGCCCAGTCTGCGGTCATCGCGTCGTCCGAGGTGACGGCCCGGATCACCACGGGGTAGGCGTAGGTCCTCGCGTCGCCCATAACGCCGACGGAGTGGATCGCCGGCAATACGGCGAAGCTCTGCCACAGCTCGCGGTAGAGGCCTGCGTTTCTTATCTCGTCCTGCAACACGGCGTCGGCTTTGCGAAGGATCTCGAGCCGCTCTGCCGTGACGTCCCCTATAACCCTGATCGCGAGCCCGGGCCCAGGGAACGGCTGCCTCCAGACGAGCCTCTCGGGCATCCCGAGCTCCGCCGCAACAATGCGCACTTCGTCCTTGAAGAGGTTCCTTAAGGGCTCGACGAGGTCGAGGTCCATGACCTCGGGGAGGCCGCCCACGTTGTGGTGACTCTTGATCCTGGCGGCGTCGCGGGTCCCGCTCTCTATAACGTCGGAGTAGAGCGTGCCCTGTACGAGAAATTTGGCGTCTTCGAGCTTGCCCGCCTCCTCCTCGAAGGTGCGGACGAATTCCTCGCCGATGATCTTGCGCTTCGCCTCGGGGTCCGTGACGCCCGCGAGCTTGTCCAGGAAACGTTCCTCCGCGTCGACGTGGACGAGGGGCACGTCCGAGTTCTCGGCGAACGCCTCGACGACCTGTTCGGCTTCGTTGTGCCTCAGGAGGCCATGGTCGACGAAGACGCACGTCAGGCTGTCGCCGATGGCCCTGTGGACGAGCATCGCCGCTGTCGCAGAATCGACCCCGCCTGAGAGCCCGCAGATGGCCCTTGCGTCGCCGACCTGTTCCCTTATCCTCTCGACCGCCTCGGTGATAATGTTGACCGGCGTCCACTCTGGCTTGCAGCCGCAGGTCTCGTAGAGGAAGTTCTTGAGGATCTCCATCCCGTACTCCGTGTGCCTGACCTCGGGATGGAACTGGACCCCGAAGCGTCCCCCGTCGCGGTCGGGCTCCTCGAAGGCGATAATCGGAACTGAGGGGGTCTCGGCAGTGACCTCGAAGCCCTCGGGGACGGAGAGGACGGCGTCTCCGTGGCTCGTCCATGCCTTCTGCTCGTCCGGCGTGCCAGCGAAGAGGCCCCTGTGGCTCTTCACGCTCAGATCGGACCGGCCGTACTCCCGGATCTGGACAGCCCCGACCTCGGCCCCCTCCGCAAGCGCCATGAGCTGCATCCCGTAGCAGATGCCGAGCATCGGCGCGTCGAGGTCGAAGAATCCCTGCTCCACTCGCGGGGCGTCGTCCTGGTAGACGCTGTTGGGGCCTCCTGAGAGGATGATGCCCTCGGGGTTTTTCGCCCTAATCTCTTCTACAGGCGTGTCGTAGGGGATGAGCTCGGAGTAGATGCGGGCCTCGCGCACCCTCCTGGCGATCAGTTGCGCGTACTGGCCGCCGAAGTCGAGGACCAGGATCAAACTACTTGCCCATCCCGACGCCCTGGGCGGACTGCTCGGTCTTGCCCTCGGTCGCGAGCGAGGGCGCGTACATGACCTCGGCTTTCTGGAATTCCTTTATGTTCTGGTAGCCTGTCGTCGCCATGCTCGTCCTCAGGGCACCCATGAGGTTGAGGGTACCGTCGTTCTCCCGCGCCGGTCCCACGAGTATCTCCTCCAGCGAACCCGTGGTCCTCGTGCTGATGCGGGTGCCACGCGGGAGGGTCGGGTGGAAGGTGGCCATCCCCCACGAGTAGCCGCGGCCGGGGGCCTCCTCCGCCTTGGCGAAGGCGCTGCCCAGCATCACGGCGTCGGCCCCGCAGGTTATCGCCTTAGCGATCTCACCGCCCGTGCGCATCCCGCCGTCGGCGATGACGTTCACGTACTCACCAGTCTCCAGGTAGTGGCGCATACGGGCGGCTGCGGCGTCGGCCACAGCCGTGGCCTGCGGCACCCCGACCCCGATCACACCCCGCGTCGTACAGATGCGCCCTGGTCCGACACCGACGAGGACGCCGACGGCTCCGGTCCGCATGAGGTGGAGTGCCGTCGAGTAGCTCGCGCAGCCGCCGACTATTACGGGAACGTTCAGGGAAGGCACGAACTCCATCAGGTTCAACGGTTCGACGGACCTGGAGACGTGCTCGGCGGAGACCACGGTCCCCTGGACCACGAGTACGTCGAGGCCTGCCTCTATGGCTGCCCTGTGGTAACGCTCGACCCGCTGGGGCGTGAGCGAGGCCGCTGCTATGACGCCCTTGTCCTTTATCTCTTGCACGCGGCGGAAGATGAGCTCTTCTTTGATCGGCTCGGCGTAGATATCCTGCATTACCCTCGTGGCCTTGTGCTCGGGCAGGCTCGCTATCTCCTCGAAGACGGGACCAGGGTCCTCGTACCTCGTCTGCAGCCCCTCGAGGTTGAGCACGGCGAGGCCACCCAGAGACCCGATGATTCCCGCGCTCGTGGGATCGACGGCCGCGTCGAGAGCACTTGCCAGGCAGGGCAGGTCGAGGTTGAGGTTGCCAAGCGACCAGGAGATATCTATATCCTCGGGGTCGCGGGTCCTTCGGCTCGGTACTATGGCGATCTCATCGAGCCCGTAGGCCCGGCGTGCGGTCTTGCCTCTCCCTATCTCAATATCCATGTGGGTGCCGAGGTTCCTTTCCGGTCGTTGCGGACAAATAGAAAGAAGCCCACGGAGAACTGCCTCCGTGGGCCCCGATACACTTTTCTGCCGGACTTTGCAATAGGGCTTATGCTACACTGCGACCGCCGCCAGGGTCAAGCAGCGGACCCGCCCTAGAGTCCCGGTATTATCCCCAAAAGGGCCAATGCAACTACCACGATGATAACTACCACTATGATGATAACCAGGTTGTTGTTACTCACTCGTTTACCTCCCTGGAGACTCATCGTGCACCAGAAAGAGCCGCCTCTTTAGAGGAGCCGCGAGAGCAACACCAAGATCAGGAGTATCAAAAGAATGACTACCAGTATAGGTATGAGCCCACCCCGCACTTTCTCACCTCCCTCGCCAGAGATCTTTTCCTAAGTAACGAACGGCAACACGAGCACGGCCAGAAGGATCACCGTCAGGACGACAACAACTATGACGAGTCCCCTATCTATCCTCCCTCACCTCGCTCCCCGTCTCTCAGTGGCCGGCTAGCCGCAATATATACCCTCTGAGCCCCCGGCGAAACAAGAAAGGTTACGAAAGAGCGGCGCCCCTTCCGGGACGCCGCCGGTAGAAGCTCTTCTGAGGAGCTCCTTACATCATCCCACCCATGCCGCCGCCTGCGGGCATAGCGGGCATGTCCTCTTCGGGCTCGGCCACGATGACATCCGTGGTCACGATGAGGCTGCCTATGGAGGCGGCGTTCTGCAGGGCGGAGCGCGAGACCATTGTCGGGTCGGTTACCCCAGCCGAGACGAGGTCCTCGTACTCTCCTAGGAGGGCGTTGAAGCCAACGTTGCCGCCCTCGGTGCGGACCTTGTCCACCACGATGGAGCCGTCGGCCCCAGCGTTGCGGGCAATCTGCCGGATAGGCTCCTCGAGCGCCCTGTGGATGATCCTGGCACCCGTCCGCTCGTCACCGTCGAGGGAGTCGAGCAGGTCGGCGACCGGCTGCTGGGCGTGCAAGAACGCGACGCCACCACCAGGCACGATACCCTCCTCGAGGGCCGCGCGTGTCGCCGAGAGTGCGTCCTCGACGCGGTGCTTCTTCTCCTTGAGCTCCGTCTCGGTCGCGGCGCCAACCTTGATTACGGCCACGCCTCCGGCGAGCTTGGCGAGCCGCTCCTGGAGCTTCTCGCGGTCGAAGTCGGAGTCGGTAGTCTCGATCTCGGAGCGGATCTGGTTGATGCGGCCTGTGATCCTCTCGGTCTCGCCGGCACCGTCGACGATGGTGGTCTCGTCCTTGGTGATGACGACCTTGCGAGCACGTCCGAGCTGGTTGAGCTGGGTGTTCTCCAGCTTTAGACCGAGCTCCTCGGTTATGACCTCGCCGCCGGTCAGGATGGCGATGTCCTCCAGCATCCTCTTGCGCCTGTCACCGAAGCCGGGGGCCTTGACCGCGGCCGCGTTGAACGTGCCGCGCAACTTGTTGACGATCAATGTAGCCAGAGCCTCACCCTCCACATCCTCGGAGAGGATGAGGAGCGGCTTGTTGGACTGCATGACCTGGTTCAGAAGCGGCAGGACATCCTGGACGTTGCCGATCTTCTGGTTGGCGATCAGGATGTAGGGATCGTCGAGCACAGCCTCCATCCGCTCCTGGTCGGTGACGAAGTAGGGACTCAGGTATCCCTTGTCGAACTGCATCCCCTCGGTGAACTCCAGGTCCATCCCGAAGGTCTGCGACTCCTCGACGTTTACAACCCCGTCCTTGCCGACCTTGTCGATGGCGTTGGCGATGACGTCGCCGACCTCAGAAGAACGCGCGGAGATGGCCCCTACGCGCGAGATCTCTTCCTTGCCGCTGATCTCGGTAGACTGGGCCTTTATCGCCTCGACAGCCGCTGAGACGGCCTTCTCGACACCGCTTCTCAAGATGACAGGGTTGGCCCCAGCAGCAACGTTCTTGAGGCCCTCACGAACGATGATCTGGGCCAGAACGGTCGCCGTGGTCGTCCCGTCACCAGCCACGTCGTTGGTCTTGGTCGCGACCTCCTTGACGAGCTGGGCTCCCTGGTTCTCGAAGATGTCCTCGAGCTCGATCTCACGCGCTATAGTTACACCATCGTTGGTGATGGTGGGCGAACCGAACTTCTTGTCGAGTACCACGTACTGGCCCTTGGGACCTAGGGTGATCTTGACCGCGTCAGCGAGCTTGTTTACACCCGCTTCCAGGGCCCTGCGCGCCTCGGTATTGAACCTTAGCTCTTTGTGCGCCACTATCTGCCTCCTTTGTTAAACTTGGACGCGATTACAACTGCTTGGCACTCTCTCGATCAGAGTGCCAGTGTAGAGAGTATATGCCTGCCGGGGTTACAATTCAAACGTGAGCATCCTCAGCATCTTCCGTGCAGACAGGATACCGAGCCTGAGCCGTCTGCCCAAGGAGTTGGGCCGTGAAGAACGTCCTTGCGCGCGTTGCGGCGGGCGAACCGAGCACATCCTCTACAGGGTCCCGAAGAAGGTGGTGCTACTCTACGTCAAGGAGCATTCGGAGAACTTACACGCGACCTGCGTGGTGTGCGCGAGGAGCACGGTTCTCACCGGCGAGGAACGCGGCCGGATCCTCGCCTCGCTTCGCGACTAGAACATTTCAGCGTATCAGCACGCTACGCCCTTCGGGCTTAGCTTGTCGGCATGTCAGCTTTTTGCTTGCGCTTGTGGCCCCTCGCCCGTAGCCGAGCGCGTGATTCGCGGTGGGTCGATATCTATAAAACTCGTCCCAGTAGCCATTCGGGTAGCCTGGGCGACGATCGGCAGACAAGAAGCAGACATGCTGAAGTGCTGACCTGCTGACCAGCACGGATTGGGGAAGGATCCGACCCCTCAATCCGCCTTCAGACGCTGCGGGCGTTGAGGGAGAGGTATTCGGGATAGGGGATGGCGGGAGCGCTGGCGGCGGCGGCCCCGATCATGGCCGCGTTATCCGTGCATAGCTCCGGCGGGGGAACGACGAGGCCGATTCCGCTCTTCGCGCATTGTCCTTCGAGGGTATGGCGCAG
Organism: Rubrobacter sp.; assembly: GCA_035640175.1. GTDB lineage: Bacteria > Actinomycetota > Rubrobacteria > Rubrobacterales > Rubrobacteraceae > Rubrobacter_D. The sequence continues at coordinate 11,406 of DASQWQ010000358.1, forward strand.
AGAGGAGTTGGCGGCGACCCCGCCTGCCACGACGACCGCGGGCGCGTCGTGGAGATCCACGGCCCGAAGGAGCTTGCTGGAGAGGGCCACGACGACGGCAGCCTCGTAACCAGCGGCCAGGTGCGGTAACTCCTCGCGAAGTCTCTCTCTGTCCATAGCCTTTAGCTTGTACAGCAGGCTCGTCTTGAGGCCGGAGAAGCTGAAGTCGAGGTTGTCCCTGCCCTTCAGGCCCACGGGGAAGTCGTGGCGGTCACGGTCTCCGTCGCGGGCGGCTTTAGAGATCGCGGGCCCGCCCGGGAAACCGAGGCCTAGCATCCTGGCACCCTTGTCCAGTGCCTCGCCGGCGGCGTCGTCGAGCGTCTCTCCGAGCAGGCGCATCTTGCGGTCCCGGTCCACGGAGTAGAGGGCCGTATGCCCACCTGAGGCGATCAGGGCGACGAACGGCGGCTCCAGGTCGGGGTCTGTAAGGTACGCGGCGGCGACGTGGCCTTCCAGGTGGTTCACGGGGACGAGCGGAAGGGCGCGGGCGTAGGCCAACCCCTTCGCCGCCGCGACCCCCACGAGGAGGGCCCCGATCAAACCTGGACGGACCGTTACAGCAACGCTGCATACTTCTTCGAGGGAGACACCAGTTTCGGACAGCGCCCGTTCCACGACCCCATCGAGCCGTTCGAGGTGAGCACGGGAGGCGATCTCGGGGACGACGCCACCGTAGCGGGCGTGCTCTGTCTGCGTGTGTACGACGTTCGAGAGCGCGCGCCGCCCGTCAGGCTCCACGACCGCGGAGCACGTGTCGTCGCAGGAGGTCTCTATCGCCAAGATCACGATCTGTTTATAGCATTCGGGCACATCGAAGGAAGCGACGGTCTCCGCCTGATTCTCGCAGGGCGCGGTCGCCATCAACCAGGCCGGCCGGATATACTCGACGTTATGAGGACGTTCTCGCTTCTGTTCGCCTTTATAGCGCTGGTGATGTTGATGATGTTTCTCATCTACGTTTTCAGAGGTCCTGTCGACCCCCTGATCGCGGGCGCCATCTTCGTCTCTTTTTTGGCCTGCCTCGCCCCTGCGCTGTTGCTGTTAAAGCCTTTCGAGCCCCCGGAGGAGCTCCGGCGCCGCAGGGAGGAAGCCCGCAGGGAACGAGAGGAGCGAAGGCGTTCTAGTGATGAATCTCGTCGAGGTTCAGGCTCATGAGCAATGCGTCCTCGTCTCCGTAGTAGCGAGGTCTGCGTCCTGTCTTCCTGAAGCCGAGCGACTCGTAGAGCGCCAGGGCCGCTGCGTTGGTCGGGCGCACCTCGAGGTGGACGTTGCTTGCGTTGGGATACGCGGCGAGCGCGGCGCCGATCAGGGCGCGGGCGTGTCCACGCCTGCGGTACTCGGGCCTTACGGCGATGGTGGTGATGTGCAGCTCACCGAGGACGTGGCGGACCCCGATGTGGCCGGAGACCTCGCCTCTGTCTTCGATCACCAGGTAGAGGCTGTGGGGACTCTCTAGCTCTCCGCGCCAGATCGCCGCACTCCAGGGACGGGGGAGGGACACGGCGTCTATCTCCATAACGGATGGGAGATCCCGGGCCTCCATCCGCCGCAGGTGCGGTCCTGCCTCGCTCAATGACGGCTCCAGGGGTTGAGGTCGCGACGAACCTCGGCGTCGGGTTCGCGGACGTAGATGGGAACGAGCTCATCGGGGCTCACGGGAGTGAGGTCGGCAGAGATGACGTGCCCGACCGCTGTAACCCTGTGGAGCGGGGAGCCCTCAGGCGGTATGCGCCCAAGTCCAGAGAGCGCGCCGCGGTAGCGTACGGCACCGTCACCGACCACGAGTGGTCCTCCCTCTATCGATAACTCCTCAGGCCTGAGGCAGTGGATGCCCGTCGTTGGCCCAGCCTCCGAAAACCTGCGGGCGAAGACCTGTCCCCTCCTGGCGTCGAGTACGGCGAGCACATCCCCCGAAAACGAGAGCGCGGGGGCGGCGAGGGCGTCAAGGGTCGAGTTCTTGGACAGGGGGATGTCGGCGCCCGCCGAGAGCGCGCGGGCCGTAGCCGCCGCTATGCGGATGCCTGTGAAAGTCCCTGGTCCAACCCCGGCGAGCACGATCCCCACAGAGCCGAGATCCTCCCCCGCGAGGTTGATGGCGGAGTGTATGGCGGGAAGCAGTGTTTCAGAGGCCCCGCGGGCGGTGACGGAGACTTCAGCTAGCACCTCGCGGCCGTTCTCGCGGGCGAGGGCTACGGTGGTCACTGGGGTCGAGGCGTCGAGGGCCAGGATCAGCAAGGCTTCAGACGCTCTGCGGCCGGCCCTTCGAGGCTGATGCGCCGCGTGGTCGGGGTCTCGTGATAGATGTGGACGATGGAAGGGTTCTCGATAACGCCGAGTGCAGGATCGGCCCACTCGATAAACGTCACGGCATCAGGTCCTATGTAGTCGTCGAGCTCGAGTACGTCGCGGTCTTCGATCCCTTGGAGGCGGTAGAGGTCCATGTGGTTGACGATCACGCGTCGTCCGTCCCTAAGCCCCTCGTAGCCGCGGACGAGCTGGTAGGTCGGGCTCGTCACCCTATCCGTTACACCAAGAGATCGGGCCGCAGCCCGCACGAAGGTGGTCTTGCCGACACCCACCTCACCGGAGAGTACGACCACGTCACCAGGCTCTAGCACCAGCGCTACCCTGGATGCCAGCTCCTCGAGCATAGCCTCCTTCAGGCCTTCGAGCTTCACGGGGACCCTGGGACTCTACCAGAGCCCCGGCTGGACTGGTTCCCGCTCCGCGTCGGGGGAGCGTGTAACGTTGAGGGTCTCGTAGGTGGAGGGCCGCTCGGCCTCGAGGAGTTCGGGCAGGCGGGAGAAGTCCGAGACGAAGAGTGCCCGGTCTGCGGGCGTGTAGAGGGCGCGCTGGAGGGAGAGCGTCGGGAAGACGTAGCGGCCGTCGAGTGGGATCGCTCGCCCCCTGATGCGCGAGACGGACTCTTTCCTCCCCGTAAGTACCCGGCTGGGCAGATCTCCGAGCGCAACAACGACCTTGGGGTCGACAGCCGCGAGCTGGGAGACGAGGTAAGGCCGGCAGGCGCTCACCTCCGAGGGCTTCGGTGGCCGTGGCGGCGATCCCGGCGGGCGGCACTTGACCAGCGTGGTCAGGTAAACCTTCTCGCGCCCGAGGTCGAGCGACTCCAGTAGCCGGTCGAGGAGGAGCCCCGAGGCTCCTGAAAAGGGCTTGCCTCCCTTGTCCTCGTTGAAACCGGGCGCCTCACCGACTATAAATAGCCCGGCGTTTAGCGGCCCCTCGCCGAAGATGACCTGTGTCCTGGAGTGGCACAGCCCGCACTTTGTGCAGCCCAGGGCCTCCTTCTGGGCCTCCGCAAAGTCCAAGCGCCTAGAACTCCTCGCTCTCCGGGAGGATGAAGCTTAGCAACAGGTAGATCACGAAAGCCAGCAGCGTGCTCGGACCGGGAATTATCACGGCGATCACCACCGTAGCGATCCGCACTACATTGGAGCTCCAACCGTAAGTGTGGGCCACGCCGCCGCAGACGCCCCGGATCCAACGATCCCTCTTGGCCCTCTTGATGTTCAAGACCCCTACCTCCTCTGGTCTCGCGAGTGGCTATGCTCTCGGCGCGATTCTACACGACCGCCGCCAGGGTCTTCCACAGGAAGGTGACGAACTGCGAGTCGTGCGAGCGCGCTACTCTCTCCCGCCCCGCGGGCCACGAGAAGCCTGATATAGCTCGCCGCGTACCCGACGTCGGCGTCCGACGCAGCGGAGGAGATCGTTACTCCCAGCGCGGCGTAGTCAGGGTCGGGGTACGGGCCTAGCTCGCGGCTAATGCGCAGAAACCAGGTGCAGAGGTCCTCGTGACGCCGCAGGTGCTCGGGCTTGAGGCGCGGGCCCTGGGCGGCGAGGCGGTCGGCCCAGCTCAGGACGGCGAGCTCTTCGCCGAAGGGTCCGGCGGCGCGGGCGAGTCGCTCCGGCGGGTAGTCGGTACGGGGATTGCCCATAAAGCCTATCTTCAGATGCAGTGCGGTCAGGGTCGCCGTCAGATCCGTCTCCCAGGCGGACAGGCCAAGCCTGCGACCGATGCGCCGGACCATCCCCGCGCCAAGAGAATCGTGGGAGACGAAGAGAACCCTGCCTTCGAGCTCGCCGCGGGTAACGGGCTTGGCCACGTCGTGCAGCAGGGCTGCGAGGCGCAAGCCCTGCACGCTGACTTCTCCCACACGGGCGCCAACCCTGCCCTCATCCAGCTCGCACTCGACGCCCCGGACTACCTCGAGCACGTGATCCAGGGTGTCCAGGTGGTGGTACGGGCTTCCTTCCAATTCCCGGGCGAGGGCGAGCTCGGGGACGACCTCGAGTAGCCCGACGGTATCCAGTGGGGTTTCGAGGGCCGCGCGGAGGTCCAAGGGTCTAGCGTCGGCGGCGGGTCTTCTTGCGGCTCGTATTGGGGTTGGGACGCCCTTTGAGCGAAGCGGCGTCGGCTTCCTGGTCACCTTCACCTGTGGCCTGTTTTCCCGGCTTCTTCTGCTTACGGGCCTCGGCAATGCGCCTGTTTCTACTACGCTCCACGAGTGCGTAGACAAACGTGAAGATGAAGAAGAATATGATAGCGTTCACGAACAGGCTGATGATCTGGGCCCGGCTGTCCATGTTGAAGCTGCTGTCGGGGAACGCCACGCTGAGGAGGTAGAGCAGGCCGAGGTAGATCGCTATGACTACCGCCGACCTCCGGGCGGCTGACTTCCAGTTAAGATCCTTGAACATCCTCGTAGCTCCTCTCGACGCGGCGGGGGTTTATCCCCGTGGTGATCTCGTAGTTTATCGTGGCTGCGCGGGAGCCGAGCTCTTCAGCGGTAATGCGCTCATCGCCCTGGCCGCCGAGCAGCACGACCTCCTCCCCGACCTCGACATCTTCGTCGACCCCGAAGACGCAGGCATCCATGGTAACCCGCCCCAGGAGCGGGCGTCTCAGGCCTCGGATCAGGGCCTCAGCCCCTCCCGAGAGCGCCCGCCGATATCCCTCCGCGTACCCAACAGGCACGGTCGCCGCGAACATCGGCGCCCCGGCTAAAAAGGTAAGCCCGTAGGATACTCCGTCCCCCCTGGCGAGCCGCCGCACGCCGGCGACGTAGCTCTTGAGGGCCATCGCAGGCCGTAGACCCTCCGCCGCCGGGTCTCCCCTGTCACCCGCAGGGTGCAAACCGTAGAGCGCCACGCCGGGACGAACACAATCGTAGTGCGACCCGGGATGCCAGAGGGCGGCTGCAGAGTTTGCGGCGTGCACCACGATACCGCCGAAGGGTTGCGCGGCGAGCACGGACTCGAAGCTTTCGATCTGGCGTCTCGTCGCCCCCTCGTCGGAATCGGCCGAGGCGAAATGCGTGTAGACGCCAGCCAGCCTCGAGCCCAGTATCTTGCGCGCCTCCCCCACCTCTGAAGGCTCGATACCCCAGCGGTTCATCCCCGTGTTCACCTTCAGGTGCACTTCGAGACCTGGGTTGGCCGCGATGCGCTTCGCGCTCGGGATGGAGTGGGCCGTCACGGCCAGGCGATGCTCTCCGGCTTGCGGGAGCCTGTCCGGCGGGAGGTCGGTGAAGACCAGGATCGGGACTTCGAGACCCGCCCGCCGCAGCTCAGCCCCCTCCTCGACGGTGACAACGGCGAGAGAGTCCGCCCCGGCCTCGATACAGGCGCGGGCCACCTCGACGGAGCCATGGCCGTAAGCGTCCGCCTTGACAACGGCCATCAGACGCGAGTTCGGGGCCCTGCGTTTGAGGGTGCCCACGTTGTGACGCACGGCGCCAGGGTCCACCTCCGCCCATGTACGGCTCGGGGCCCTGACTCCGGCGGCCGTGCTACTCACCGTTCGTTCTTACCGGTGGGGGTTCAGCACGTGGAGGGTCAGGATATCCATGCGGGTAATCACACCTTGGAGGGCGTCACCCTCTGCGACGGGTAGGATCTTGACCCTCTTGTCGGCCATGATCGTGGAGGCCTCAGCGAGAGAGGCTTCGGGGAAGATTGTGATCAGCTCCCTCGTCATCACCTCATCGACGGTAATACCGGCGCTCTTGAGCGCTTCTTTGCGGTACTCGTCCCAGCTCCCCAGCGGGATGAGGCCGCCGAGGATGTCGAGGAAGCCCGGCGCCTTTATATCCGCGTCGCGGAAGATCAGGTCTCCCTCCGTGACTATACCGACAAGCCTCCCGCCGTCGACGACGGGAGCGCCCGAGATACCGGACTCGGCGAAGAGCTTGATCGCACTCTCCACCGTCTCCTCGGGCCCGAGCGTGGGCCACTCAGCGTGCGAGATCTCTGCCACCCTCAATTCCCTGATGTCCTGCTGTTCCATGTTCCACCCCTCTAATCTTCGTTTCCGCTATTGTAAATGGCCCGGCGAACCCCCGGCTAAGGTTTCCACTCCCTGCTTACTGCTGTTATCCCGACGGCCCGAAGGGTGTCGAGGTCGAACTCGACGAGCGCGCCGTTGAGCACGACAGGACCGCGAGTAGCGACCGAGATCCCACGCCAATCACCCATGAACAAGGCGAGGAAATCCTCCCTCTCGAAGCCGATAATGCTCTCCGTGCAGCCGGTCATGCCCACGTCACTCACGTATGCAGTTCCGCCAGGCAGGATCGAATGGTCCGCCGTAGGCACGTGCGTATGGGTGCCCAATACGGCATGCGCCCTCCCGTCGAGATAATAGCCGAGCGCCTGCTTCTCGCTCGTGGCCTCGGCGTGGGAGTCAATGAGCACGAGCTCGGCGCCACGCACCTTCAACTCCTCGACGGCCAAGTTGGCAGCTTCGAAGGGAGATAGTTTCGTCCGGTCGACGAACAAGCGCCCGAGCAGGTTGGTGACGCCCACAGTCACGCCGCCAGCCTCGAAGATCCCCAGGCCGAGCCCAGGCTCCTTTTCGCCGAAGTTGGCGGGACGCACCACCCTGTTCTCGTCTCGGAGGAACTCTTTGTATCCATCGGCGTCGAAGGCGTGGTTCCCGAGGGTGAGGAAGTCGGCTACGGAGAGCAGGGCGGAGCCGCTCTCGCTGGTGATACCACGACCCGTCGAGGCCGAGTTCTCGGCGTTGGCGACGACGGCGTCAGGCTCCAGCTCTCGACGCAACCTTGGAACAAGGTCCAGGACCGCCGAGCATCCTGCGGGCCCGACTATATCCCCGACGAAGAGAAGCCTGAACCTCAGAACAACTCTCCCACGGCCGACGGCAGATAACCGAGCAGATCGGTCGCCACGAAGCTCTCCGCAGGCCAGCCGGTCTCCTCCAGCCAGAGCTCCGCCGCGCGTCCGTGCGCCCAGGCTCCGGCCCTGGCCGCCTCGTAAGCGTCCATCCCGCGCGAGAGTAGAGCCCCGATCACACCGGACAACACATCCCCTGTCCCCGCCGCGGCAAGCGCAACGTTCCCCGTGGAGTTGACAGCGACTCTCTCGCCCTCGACGACGAGCGTATCGGAGCCCTTGAGCAACACGCAGCAACGCTGCTGATCGGCCGCGTTGCGGGCTGAATCGAGCCTGCGGGCGGACACGTCCTTCGCCCCGGCTCCAAGCAGACGCCCGAGCTCACCTGCGTGCGGTGTTATGACGCTCGGGGCGTCTCTCCGTGAGAGAACGTCCGTGCCTGCGAGGTTCGTGATGGCGTCGGCGTCGAGCAACACGGGCAGCTCGACCTCGCGCAGGATCCCTTCGACGAGGCGCCTGCCCTCGTCCCCTGTCCCCGTACCAGGGCCCATCACGAGCGCAGAGGCCCTCCCTGCGTGCTCCAGGATCTCCTCGAGCGCCCCTGACCCCATGTAGCCTTCTTCGTCCTCAGCGACGCCGTAGACGAGCGCTTCGGTGAGCGCGATGTCGACGGCGGGTGCTGCCCCCTCGGAGGTGGCGAGGAAGACGATGCCGCACCCTGCTCTCTGCGCGCCCCTGACGACCATAACGGGGGCCCCTGTCGTGCCGCGGGAGCCGGCGACGACGAGCAGGGCGCCGGCCGAGTACTTGTGTGCCGGCTCGGCGGTACGCGGTATCGTACCCCGCAGCGAGGCCGCGTCGGTCCAAACCATAGAGGGGTCGACGTCTGCTTCCGGTGGGATACCTATATCCACGACGGTGACTTCGCCGGAGTGCTCGCGGCCGGGGGAGATCACACACCCAACCTTCTTCGCGTGCGCACAGACTGTGAGGTCAGCGAATACGGCCACACCCTGCACCTCGCCCGTCGCCCCGTCTACCCCGGAGGGCACGTCCACGGCGAGTACGGGAGTCCGGACGGAGTTAATTTTCTCGATGATTCCGGCCTCCTTCTCGCGCACCTCCCCCGAGAAACCGGTCCCGAGCAGCGCGTCGACGACGAGGTCGGCCCGGCCCAGCTCCGCCTCGAGCTCCTCGGAGCGCAGGAGCCTCACGCCGAGGTTGCGCAGGACCTCGAAGTTGGTTCCGGGATCTCCTTCGTATTCGTCCTTCGTCGCCAGTACCGCGACCTCGACCCCGGCCCGGTGCAGCTCGCGGGCGACGACGAAGCCGTCGCCGCCGTTGTTGCCGCCCCCGGCCACGACGAGCGCCCGGCCCGGCGCGTAAGCCTCCAGCGCTACGCGGGCCATCCCGGCGCCGGCCCGCTCCATGAGGTAGCCGCCGGGGATGCCCAGAGCCTGCGCGCCCTTGTCCGCGCGGGACATCTCCTCCGCGGTGTAGAGCCTCACCGGGGCGTGCCGTCCCGGCGCACGACGGCGACGGCGACGGCGGAGAGCTCCGAGTGGGTTATGGAGATAAAGAGATCCTCCTCGCGGACGCCGACCATGTCGGCGAAGCGCTTTATCTTGCCGAAGATCCGGACAGAGGGAGCCCGGCGCCGGCGGCGGATCACCTCGACGCCGTTCCACTGGATCAAGCCGCACCCAAGGGCCTTCGTGACTGCCTCCTTGGCTGCCCAGCGGCCTGCGTAGTGTCGCTCGGCGAAGCGGAACTTCTCGCAGTAGGCGATCTCGTCTTCGGTGAAGAGGCGCTGGCGTATCCGCGGGGTGCGCTCGAGGGCGAACTTCATCCTCTCGACGTCCACGACGTCCACCCCGATCCCCGGCACTACGAAGTTATCCACGATGCGTATGTTAAGGCAGTTAGGCAGCCAACAAAAGGGCTATATTATGGGTGATGGACGGAGCCACGAAAGCTGTGATCATCGGGA
>DASQWQ010000359.1:0-4618 GCA_035640175.1 Rubrobacter sp.
CCCGGCCGTCGTAACGAATGGCCTCGGAGACAGCCCCGTTCGCGACTGCGGTCTCTCTCTCGGTCATGATTCTTCCTCCTGCCACCGATCCGGGGACGGCGATCGTAACGACCGTCTCAAATGTATCCGGTAATATAACAGGCGCACAGGTCCGACCACCAGGGGTTAGTGGTCGGCGTGGACACAATGCACCGACATCGCTATATTTGCTGCCACAGAGGGGAATACATCTTCTGTATTTCGGTAGGGGAGCCGGATAAGGAGGCCGGATGAGGTTTTGCGCTAACGTCTCGATCCTGTTCAAGGAGGTGCCGTTTCTGAAGCGGTTCCGCAGGGCGGCCGATGCAGGCTTTTCTGCGGTGGAATTCTGGTGGCCCTTGGGTGAGGACTTGGGTGAGATCGAGGAGGCCGTAAAGGGTGCGGGGCTCACAGTCGCACTCTTCAACTTCTACGCCGGGGACATGCCCGCGGGAGACAGGGGTTTGCTGAGCGACCCCGGGCGGCAGGAGGGTTTTCGGGAGAACGTGCCGGTGGCGCTGGAGCTGGCGCAGGGGCTGGGCTGTTCGAGGCTCAACGCGCTCGTGGGTCAGGAGATCGCTGGCATGAGCCGGGAGGAGCAGTTGGATCTCGCGCGGGAGAACGTGAGGTGGGCGGCGGGTCGTGCGGCGGAGTACGGGGTCGAGGTGCTCGTGGAGGCCGTCAACACCTTCGAGAACGGTGCGTACCTGCTGTACAGGACCGACGATGCGGCGAGGTTCGTGGCGAGCGTCGGGGCGGCGAACGTCAAGCTCCAGCACGACTTCTACCACATGCAAAGGATGGAGGGGAACCTGTCCGTCACCCTGCGCCGTCACATCGGACAGATAGGGCACGTGCAGGTGGCGGACTCGCCGGGACGGGGGGAGCCGGGCACGGGGGAGATCCACTACCCGTACGTCTTCGGCGTTCTCGAGGAGCTCGGCTACGACGGCTACGTGGGCCTAGAGTACAACCCCACGACCGAGAGGACGGAGGACAGCTTCGCGTTGATCCCCGAAGGTCTGCGCGGCGGCGACGTGAGAGCCGAAGATCTCAGGCTCTAGAAGGAGGCTTAAGATGGCCGAGAAGGTGGGCTTCATAGGCTTGGGGATCATGGGTAAACCTATGGCCAAAAACCTTATGGAGGCTGGCTACGAGATGGTGCTGTACAACCGCACGCTCGAGAAGGCGGAGGAGCTGGCCGAGGATGGCGCAGAGGTCGCCGCGAACCCCAGAGAGGTCGCCGAGAACAGCGACATAGTCGTCACCATGCTCCCGGACTCGCCGGACGTGCGTAACGTGGTTGCCGGAGAGGACGGGGTGCTGGAGGGGATCAAGGAAGGCGTCTTGCTCGTGGACATGAGCACCATCTCCCCCGTCGTCACCGAGGAGCTGGCCGCCGCCGTGAAAGAGAACGGCGCTAGCATGCTCGACGCGCCGGTGAGTGGCGGAGACGTCGGTGCCATAGAGGGTACACTCTCCATCATGGTCGGGGGGAGCGAGGAGGACTTCGAGCGCGCCAAGCCGCTGTTCGACGTGATGGGCAAGACCGTGAACCACGTCGGCCCCACGGGCGCGGGGCAGGTCACCAAGGCCGCCAACCAGGTCGTGGTGGCCCTCACTATCGAGGCGGTGAGCGAGGCGCTGGTTTTGGGTTCCAAAGGCGGGGTCACGCCGGAGAAGATCCTGGACGTCCTCTCGGGCGGTCTCGCCGGCAACAAGGTCATGGAGGTCAAGAGGGAGAAGTTCCTCTCCCACGAGTTTGACCCGGGCTTTAGGTCGGAGCTGCACCACAAGGACTTGGGGATCGCTTTGGCGGCGGGGAGGGAGTACGGGGTGGTGCTGCCCGTGACGGCCATCGTGGACCAGATGCTGCTTACGATGAAGAAAAAGGGCTGGGGCGGCGAGGACCACTCGGCGCTTTTGAGGGTCATCGAGGACCTCTCGCAGCACGAGATTGAGAGCTAGTCAGCATGTCAGCACTTCAGCAAGTCAGCATGTCAGCTTTTTGCCGTTCTGCTCATACCCGGTCACGTTTTGCGCAACGGCTTTGCGCACGGCGCTTTCGCCACCCCGAGCCTCTGCTGAGAAGCTGACAACCCGTCTTGAGTCAAGGCGGCTTGCTGACTTGCTGACCAACTCTTTAAAGGCTGACTAGCTGCCAACTGAAAGGAGACACGATGCCCAGGATGAACGTGATGGACGCGGTAGTGGGCGTGATGGAGGACGAGGGCGTCGAGGTCGCCTTCGGGGTACCGGGGGCCGCCATCCTGCCGCTGTACAAGGCCCTGAGCAAATCGGAGCAGATAAAGCATTACTCCGTGAGGCACGAGGAGGGCGGGACGCACGCGGCTGACGGGTACACGCGGGTCACGGGGAAGGTGGGGATCAACATCGGCACCTCGGGTCCGGCGGGCACCAACATGATCACGGGCCTCTACACCTGCATGGCCGACTCGATCCCGCAGATCTGTATCACCGGGCAGGCACCTACGAGCGTTCTTCACAAAGAAGCCTTCCAGGCGGTGGACATCGTGGAGATAGCGAAGCCGGTGACCAAGTGGGCTGTGCAGGTCAAGGAGCCAGCCCAGTTGGTGTGGACCTTCAGGGAGGCCTTCCGCGTCGCCCAAGAAGGACGTCCCGGGCCGGTCTTGATCGACTTGCCGCTCGACGTCCAGAAGGCAGATGTGGAGGTGGACTTCGACCCGAGGCGTGGCGGCCGGCTGCCCTTCCCGAAGCCAGCACCCAACCCGAACGCCACCCGACAGGTCGTGGAGATGATCCTCGAGGCCGAACGCCCAATCCTGATGCCCGGCGGCGGGGTTATCATCGCGGAGGCCTCCGAAGAGCTCGTGGAGTTCGCGGAGTATTTGCAGGTCCCGGTAAGCCCGACCTACATGGGCAAGGGCGCCATTCCCGAGGACCATCCACTGTACGCTGGTATCGTGGGCCTCCAGACCCAGCAGCGCTCCGCCAACGCCATCTTCCTGGAAAGTGACCTGGTGGTGGGGATCGGCAACCGCTGGGCCGAGCGGCACACCGGCGACCTCGACGTCTACCGTGGGAACAGGAAGTTCGTGCACATAGACATAGACCCGCGCCAGTTGGGGAGGGTCTTCCGGCCGGACCTCGCGGTGGTCTCCGACGCCAAGCTGGCCCTGGAGTCCATGCTGGATATCTCTCGCGACATGACGTCGGCGCGGGAACCGGGTGCCTGGGTTGAAAGGGTGGACGAGCTGCGCTCGACTCTGTTAAGGAAGATGGACTTCGACGACGTGCCCGTCAAGCCGCAGCGGGTCTTTAAGGAGATAAATGAGTTCTTCGACGAGGACACCATCTTCGTCACGGCGATAGGGCTCTACCAGATCTTCAGCGGCCAGTTCCAGAAGACCTTCAAGCCGCGCCACTACCTCTGCTGCGGGCAAGCCGGGCCCCTGGGCTGGGAAGTGCCGGCGTGCATCGGCGTAAAGCTCGGCCGTCCGGACAACCTCATCGTTGGCGTCGTCGGGGACTACTCCTTCCAGTTCCTCATGGAAGAGATAGCCGTGGCCGTCCAGTACAGGGTCCCTTACGTCCTCATCATGCTGAACAACGCCTACATGGGCCTCATCCGCCAGGCGGAGCTGGGCTACGACATGAACTTCGCGGTGAATCTCGGGTACGAAGGGCCGGACAGCGAGTACGGCATAGACAACGTCGGAGTAATGGAAGCGATGGGCGCTGTGGGCCGTCGGGTCACGAACCCGGAGGAGATAGCGTCCGCCTTCGAGTGGGCCGTCCAGGCCAGCGAGGAGCGCCGTGTGCCGGTCCTCGTCGAGATAATGTGCGAGCGGGAGACCAACGCCGCCATGGGCCTCTCGATAGACAAGATCAACGAGTACGAGCCAATCCTCGACGGGGCGAGGGAGGCCGCGGGCCAGGTCGTCGGCGGCATACCGGAGAGGGACTAGCGTGAAGCGGAGGCGCGATCGGGAGTAAGATAAGGGGTAGACCTAGAGGGGAAGCCATAGACCAAGAGGGTGTGTGGATGAAGGTAGACGGAGCGAACCTGGCCGCCGCGAGGGAGAGGGTCTTCATGTCGCAGGAGGAGCTTGCCGAAGCGCTGGGCATGAACCCGTACGTGATCATAGGTCTCGAGACCTCCGAGAGGACCGAGGTGAGGGAAAACTTCGGGAAGGACCTCGCGGAGATCCTCTTCGTCTCCCGCGCAGAGCTGACGAGCCACCCGGACCCCCCGAAGCCAGTTGACAAGAGGAGGCCGGACATCGAGGACCACGCCGCCGGGGAGGAATAAGATGCAGCTCTACCTCTTGGACGGCGCCCGTTTGCGTGAGCTGCGCGAGGAGGCCGGTCTCTCCCAGGAAGAACTCTCCAGCATGGTCGGCCAGAGAAAGGGCTGGACCAGGGAGCTGGAGCAGCAGAGCCGGGTTCACGTCCTCGAGCTCTTCATGCAGAGGCTCGTCGACGCTCTAGGGGTCGAGATCTCGGACATGTCGGCCTTCCCTGATCCCCCCTCTCCTCCTACCACCCCCGAAGCGCAGAAGCTCGACGTGGTCAGGCTCAAGTCCTTGAGGGAGGAGGCGGAGATCTCCCAGAGCGA
>DASQWQ010000360.1:0-6795 GCA_035640175.1 Rubrobacter sp.
CTGCGAGCAGGGCCTGTTCCCTGTCCTGGCCGCCACCAAAGAGGAATAAGTCGCAGCCTGTTGGCTTGACCTTCTCTCCGAGACCCACGTCCACGACCTCCACGGGAATGCCGCGCCACTCGCAGCGCTTCTTGATAGAGATGACGTTTCCCCTGTCACCGTAGAGGTTCATCATGTCGGCGTAAAGGTGGTGGATGGTTAGCATGTGACTCCCTTCGTCTTGGCACTTCTGCAAGTCGCCTGTTCCAGGCCACTTGTCAGCATTTCAGCATTTCAGCCTCCGCATGCGCAAGTCCTGGCTGACAAGGCGGCGCAGCCGCCGTGCTGAAGTGCTGACAAGCTGAGGCCGTAGGCCTGAGCGTGGTGACTTGCTGACCAGCTATTCTTCCCAAAACGGATGCGTGTAGCCCATCTCGCTCAGGCTATGCCTGATCTCCAGCATTGCCGTGTACGTCGGCAACACGTAGAGCGTCTCGCCTGGGGGAGTCGCCGCGAGCGCAGACTTTATGGCCTCCTCGCGGTCGGGTATGACGGGGCCTACGGGAAGCTCCGCGTACTTGAGGCGCACGGCCATATCGTCGGCCCTGATGCCGCTGACGGTGAAAGGGGCGGCATCCGTCTTGCCCTCCTCCCTCGCGTCGGCGAGCATCTCGAAGTCCACGTCCCAGAGCCACGAGACGTCCCTGCCGTCCGCGTGGTTGTCGTTTATGGCGATCAGGACATTGCGGGCTTCGGCGCCGGTGACGAAGGTGCGCAGGATCTCATTGAACCCGACAGGGTTCTTGATGAGCAGCAGGAAGGCTTCTCTGTCCCCCGCCTGTATCCGCTCGACCCTCCCGAAAGCCCCCCCGAACTCTCTGAGGCCGCGGGAGATCTCCGCGAGACCGACCCCGGCCTCCCCGGCCACCGTGGCAGCGGCGAGGGCGTTGTAGACGTTGTAGAGACCGGGGAGACCTAGCTTCACGCCCGTCTCGCCCTTGGGTGTCGAGAGCAGGAACCCTGACCCCTTGGCCCCTTCGAGCCGTACGCTGCTCGCGCGGTACGCCGGCTCTGACCGCGAGAAGTCGCAGTGGCGGCAGTCGTAGACGCCGATGTGCCCCATGTACACGGTCTCGTAGGCGAGGGCTGTCCCGCACACGGGACAGTCCTTCGAGTCGGCAACGTGCTGCAGACGCCCGGTGTCCAGAGCGGGCTCGTCCACGCCGTAGAAGACGGGCCTCCTGGCAGACCGCGCGAGGCTCGCGACGAGGGGGTCGTCCGTGTTCAGGACCACCGCGCCGCTCTGTGGCAGGTCACCGAAGGCCGAGGCTATGACCTTACCCGTGTAGGCAAGCTCCCCGTAGCGGTCGAGCTGGTCCCTGAACAGGTTCAGGACCGCTAGGATCTCTAGCCGCGCCTCTGCGGCCACCTTTGTCACGCTCGCCTCGTCCACCTCGAAGAGCCCCATCTCCGAGAGAGGCGTCCCGGCCAGCCCCGAGTCCGAGACGAGGGCCGCGGTTACGCCGGTAACCAGGTTCGCCCCCGTCGAGTTGTTCACGGCACGGATACCGGCAATCTGGAGTATTTTGGACACCATCCTGGTCGTTGTCGTCTTGCCGTTGGTGCCCGTAACCGCCGCCGACCCGAGCCGCAGTCGCCGCGAGAGCTTGGTCAATACTTTAGGGTCCACCCTGCGCGCCACGACCCCTGGCACCGTCGAACCTCCTCCTGTCTTCAGCGTCCGGCTCGCGAACCGCGCCGACCTGGCGGCCAGTATCGCGGCGGAGAGACGCGGGTCGGGTAAGGGGTTCATGGCGTGGATTATATGGTTCTGGGCGTGACCTTGCGGAAGGATCTCTCCATCGGTTCTCCACTCCTACCGGCGCCTGGGTTCCTCAGGATGACTCGGGTGCGGGCGGGGCGCTCTCGCTAGGCCGGTCGGAACCGCTGGCCGGTTTGCCGAGTCTCTCGAGGTGTACGGTGTAGAGGCTGTATTTCTCTCTGGGGGCATCGTTTACAGGGGAGTAGCCAGGCATGGTCTTCAGCCGCTCGTCGAGCGGACTGCCGGCGTAGACCATCAGGTAATCTGCGTGGTAGCGGCGCAGTATGCCGTAGGCTTCTGTGTCCAGGGTGGGTCCGAAGAAGAAGCTGTGTACGTCGAGGTAGCGTTGGGGGATATTGATGTGGGACCCGGCCAGCTTCTCCAGCTCATCGCGGTCTCTTATCATGCCCTCGCCCCTCTGGCTCGCTACGTTCAGCGACGTCGAGTAAGCGGGGACGACGTTGTTCGCGCTGTCGCGTGCGAGCAGTACGCCTGGGTCCTCTATGTTGTCCCTGATCCAGGGATAGATGGGATCCGGGTCGTAGTCGGATGTTCGCGCGACGTCGAACTTGCGGTACAGCCCTACCGCCTTCTCCACGGAAGGCGGCGCGGCGGCGGCCGTCAGAAGGGCCACCAGCGCCAGTGGCAGAACCCTGGTAACGCTGTGCCTGATCCCGAACCCTCTCAAGCGCGCCTCGGTGTAACCCAACGCCTCCCATAACATCCAGCCGGTGGTGATCAGGGCGAGCAACGGTATAGGCCAGGCAAGCCGCCAGAGGAGACCAGGGACGATGAGATCATCCCCTATGAACGTGGCGATTGGGGGAACGTAGACGGCCACGGTTACGATTCCGAGACCACCGAGGAGGAGCTGGGCGGCCACGCTCGTCTTTACCCGCCACAGCAGGAAAGGGATACCGAACACGTAAGTACCAATTATCACGGGGTTGAGCAGCAGCCAGGGGTGCATAATGTAGGAGCCGTCGCCGAGCTCGTAGATGTGCCTCCAGCTCTCCGTTATGAAGACCGTGTATTCGAGCACTTTGGGAGGCGTAGCGTTGATGTCAGCGGAGAACAACACGGCCTCCGGAGACCTGCCCGTAAACAGCAAGAGCGCTGGCCCGAGGACGACGCTCCACATCCCCAGCGCGAGGGCTACCATCCCGGTCCATGCCGACCTCAGGCGCAGATTGGCCGCTACGTGCGCCAGCCCGAAGCCGAGCATACACAGCCCGATGGCCGGCAGTACAGAAGGATGCACGGCTACCGCAGCCCAGCAGAAGAACGTGAAGAGGCCGAGATGCCTCCATCTCCTGCTCTCCACGTAAAGCAAGGCGAAGAGCAGCGTAACGGGCAGGATCAGGAACCTTGCTGCGTACTTGTCCTCCGAGATGCGGGCTGCCAGTTCAACCCCGACGTTGTGCACAGAAGGCTGGATAAAGATGATGTGGAACAGGGCGTAGACAGAGGCGATGAGAACCGCGGCCCGCTCGCTCTTCGAGATGGCAAGGGCCAGGGCGTAGACCATCAACAGGGTCACTATAACGAGCGTGGGGGTGAGGTATCTGAGCACAAGTTCGATCGTGTCCAGACCGGAGACGCGGGAGAGGGCCGCCTGTTCTAGCAACCATCCGTTGACCTTCGCGCGGGAGAACTCGGCGATCCTTTCGCCGAAGTAAGGGTCACGCAAAGCGAGCCTCTCGGAGTCCGCGAAGTCCTTCACCCACGACAGGTAGACCCATATGTCGTCGTAGCTGCTGGGTACCCTCCTGAGCCCCACAAAGGCCAGAACCCCGCAGAGCAACGCGAACGGCGCCCACAACCAGCCCGCCGGAGGGCCGTAAGGGGCGTCCTGTTCGGGAGGAGACTCCACCGCGCGCTCTTTTACGCGTAAGGTTCTCCAAGCCGCCACCGTGAGAAAGGCGGCGAGCAGTGCCCCCGCGGCCAGGAGGTAATTCTCGGTGCTGAGGTGCAAGACCAGGGCAGGCACACCCAGGAGCCCGAAGATGCCGGTGCTGATCGCGAACCCCA
Organism: Rubrobacter sp.; assembly: GCA_035640175.1. Taxonomy (GTDB): domain Bacteria; phylum Actinomycetota; class Rubrobacteria; order Rubrobacterales; family Rubrobacteraceae; genus Rubrobacter_D. Next base: position 3,833 of record DASQWQ010000360.1, read on the forward strand.
CGGGCACTACGGCGAGCCCCGATATGTGGCTCCTGAGAAGCCAATGCGACAGGAGCAACCCTGGCGCCGTGAAGAGAACGAGGGTGGCAGCGAAGGCGACAGGAGGAAAGGCTCCTGAGAGACCCCTCAGGGGCATGAGCAGGATCACCGCCGCCACGCAAGAGAGAAGAACGAGCGCATCCGATGATCTCGGGCGGGTCAAGCCGCTACTCCGTCGCGACGATCTATCTGGAGACCGAGCCTCCACCGACGCCCGGGAACCGTGTTTAAGCATGACGCGCGGGCCTGGGACGTTTCCATCGGCGAACGCTAACACACACAATCTCCCCTCTCACCCGAGCCTTGCGATACCTGGCCTTTCTTCCGGGTGGCACCGCCCCACCCGTGCGGTACAAATAGCGGATGAAGATCTTTGAGAACCTCTCGGCGAGTTCGCGGCTCGATGCCGCGGAGCTCGACGCTTACTCGCGGGCGGTGCAGGCCGTAACGGAGAGACTGGAGCCGGCTGTGATCTCGGTCGGTCTGCCCGACGGACGCGGCGGCGGGAGCGGGGTGATACTCGGTATCGAAGACGACTCGGCCACCGCCATAACCAACAGCCACGTCGTGCGCGGTCTGCGTAGCCGCAGGGCTGGCAACCCGGGCGGAGACATACAGGTCACGCTCTCGGACGGGTCATCGGTTTCGGCAGAGGTGCTCGGCGACGATCCGCCGAGCGATCTTGCCGTCGTCCGCTTTGACACCGAGGAGGAGCCGACGGTCGCCACGCTGGGCGACGCGGGGGAGCTCGTAGTCGGCCAGCTGGTCGTCGCGATCGGGAACCCTCTCGGCTTCCAGCGCAGCGTCACGACGGGGGTAGTCAGCGCCCTCGGGCGTTCTATCAGGGGTGAGAGCGGCCGGCTTATAGAGAACGTGATTCAGACCGACGCGGCGATCAACCCTGGCAACTCGGGCGGCCCGCTGGCCGACGCATCGGCAAGGGTCGTCGGCATCAACACGGCCATCATCGGCGGCGCGCAGGGTATAGGCTTCGCCGTCCCCGTCTCGGGCGCGTTCCGTCGCGTGGTCTTCACGCTCGTAACGGAGGGGCGGGTGCGCCGCGCCTACCTCGGGGTGGTGGTTGAGAGCCGTCAGGCGCGCGGCGAGTTCGAGGGCGGAGCCGGCGTGAGGAACGTCGCTCCGAACAGCCCGGCCGAGAGGGCCGGCGTGAAACCGGGAGACGTCATCATCGGCCTGAAAGGGGAGTCCGTTCACTCAAACGACGATCTCCTTAACCTGCTCGACGCATCATCTATCGGCCAGGACGCCAGGCTGCGCGTGCTGCGGGGCACCAGGGAGCTGTCGCTCACCGTGCGGCCCAGGGAGCAGCCGGCAGAATAGCATTTCAGCTAGTCAGCATGTCAGCACGCCGCCGGTTGGGCGGCTTGTCAGCACTTCAGCAGAAACGTGGTTGGTTAACGGCTGGGATGACAATTGGATGAGGATGAACCAAACTTATGTTCTTGAGAGACCGGCGTAGCCGTGTGATGATCTCGCCGCTTCACGGAAAGCTGAAATGCTGACAAGCGGAGGCGAAGCCGGAGCGTGCTGACAAGCGCCGACCGAAGGGAGGCCAACATGCCCGACGTGACTTTCGTGGTTAACGACGTTAGGGGCGCTGAGGAGTCCGAGAAACTGGAGCAGGCCCTGACGCGCCTGGAGTTCGTGGACCTCGCGAGCGTGGATTCGGAGAGGGGGCTCATCGCCGTCTCCTACGAGGGTGGGGAGGAGGAGCTCGGGAGGATCGAGGACGCCATCGAGGAGGCGGGTTACGAAGCCGAGCCTTCCCCCGGCGCCGACCCCGACGTGGGCTGATCCATGCCCGAACCCTCCGTCTCTGTATCAGAAGCGGCCCGCTTTCTGGACCTTCCAGAAGAGGAAGCGAGAAAGCTCGCCGACACCGGGGGCAACGTCCCACTGGAGACCTTGAGGAGGCGGGCAGGAGCGGCGACCATCGCAATGGAGCTGGCCAGAGCCCGCGAGGAGGTCGGAAGGTTGTCAGGCCAGCTAAGGGAGGTTCGCGCTTCCAACGTACGTCTCCAAAAAGAGCTCAAAGCCTCGGCCGAGGAGCGCAGGCGCCTGACGGAAGAGGTGCTAGAGCTGCGGGCCGCGGCCGAGGAGAGGCTTATGCTCATGGAGCGCATCGAGCACATAGCCCGTGTGGAGCAGGAACTGGAGGAGAGCTCTTCCGAGCTGGAGCGCCTCAGGAACAGAAGGCTCCTTGGGAGGCTCCTGAACCGCTAGAGAGCGTCTCCCGAGCCTGCACCCGAGGTGCTCGATCGTCGCGCCCACAGCCAGGCCACCAGGATAAAGATACCGGCCGCAGCGAGGGCGATGATCCACTCGATGCTCTCGTAATGCTTCAGATAGGGATGGGTTACTTTGTCGGCGAAGAGCATCTCCACGGCCAGGTAGATGAGCAGACCGGCGCCAACGTAGACGAGGAAAGGGAAACGGGTCAGCAGAGAAGTCAGCAACGCGGCCCCGAAGATCACCAGCGGTATCGTTGTCGCCAGCCCGATGGCGAGTAGCGAGATATCGACCTGGCCCCCGATCCTGGCGGCCTGGACCAGAGCGATCACGTTGTCCAGCGACATCACCGCGTCGGCCACGATTATTATCTTGACTGCCTGCCAGGTGCTCGAACCAGCCTTTACCTTCTCCTCGTCGTCACCGCCATCACCCTCGTGGATCAGCTTCCAGGCGATCCAGACGAGCAGCAGTCCCCCAACCACCTGCAGTAAAGGCACCTCCAACAGCAAGGTAATAACGGCGGCGAAGATTAGCCTGAGCACGACGGCCCCCGCCGCGCCCCAGATGATGGCCTTCCTCCTGTTGGCGCCCTCGAGGGTGCGGGCCGCCATCGCGATAACCACAGCGTTGTCGCCGGAGAGGATCAGGTTCACAACCAGCACCCCTAAGAG
>DASQWQ010000361.1:0-4431 GCA_035640175.1 Rubrobacter sp.
GTCCACTACGCCGGCGGCTACCCCGACCCACTCGCCATGGAGCTCGCAGCCGAAGGCGGCCTCACGATGACCCGGTTTGCGTAGGGCCGTACCCGCAAAAGGCCGTACCTGCACATGGGATCTTAACCGCAAATGGCCGTAGGGCCGGTTCGCGAACCGCCCTATCCGCGAACCGGCCCATACTACGAACCGCCCCATCAACCCCCGCGACCATACAACGTCCTGACCCAGATCTCCTCTAGCGTACCGAAGACCGCCGCGCTCTCCCGGCGCGATGGCCGGCGCTCGGGACGCCCGAAGGCGTCCAGCAGGTAACGCTCGGTCATGAGCACCAGCGCCCGGGCCGTCTCTTCGGAGTCGAGCGTGCCAGGCGAGATACCAGCCTCGATATCGCGCGAGATGCGGGCTCCCACCGCGGCGATGAGGCGTTCGATAAGACCGTACCTGTAAACCTGCTCGACCCTGGCATCATAGCCCGCCGCATCGGCTATAGCCCGCAGCACAGGCCCATACTCGACGAAGGTCTGGGAACCCGCCTGCAACGCGTCGATTAGAACCTCCCTCGCTTCGTCCCTGCCCTCCCCACCAGAGAGCCAGCGCCAGTCAAGCGCGAAGAGCAGACTACCGATCCCCTCCAACAGCCGCGTAACAAGATCGTAACGGTCCCGGAAATACGCGTAGAAAGCCGGCCGCGACAGCCCAGTCCTGACCATAATCCCCTCCACGGTCATTTCCCTGAAAGGACGCTCCTCTAGAAACGCGCGCGCCGCCGCCAGTATCGCCCGCTCGGCCTCCTCAGGCGTGCGTCGCCTGCGCAGACCCCGATCCCCGCTCACCTCATCACTACTCTCTAGCCAACTCTCTCCTCCCATGAGAGACAATGTAGCGCGTTATTGACACCGTGTCTATTGACATCATGTCAATAACGGGATATCATCCTGGTAGAGAGCCACGAGAGGAGAGATCCGTGCACGGTAGCGAGATGAGGGAGGTTCGGCTGGAGCAACGTGAGCCCGCATCGGCCTGCAGCAGTTCGCAGGAGGAGGCATTTTCCCGAGATTGACACTGATTGCAACAATTTGGCCCGTAGGGTATAGTTCCGGTGATGCCCGACACCAGATCTCAACGGAACGATGCGAGCGGCAACTACGCACGTTTCGCAGGTCTTGGAATTACGCTCCTCTTGATCTTCAGTCTCCCCACCGTGGTAGGTTACTTTTTGGACAGGCTGGCCGGTACGCTTCCTTTGTTTCTACTTATCGGGCTTGCGTTGGGGTTTGCTGGGGGGATGTTCTACGTGTACAGGGCGCTCCAGAAGTTGGGCGGCTAATGGGCGATCACTGGCGGTTGGCTTTCCGATGCGCCGGCTGGATCTTCGCTTTGATGGTCCCTGTTGAGGCGTTGCTTCTGTATGTCTACGGCGTCGCCCATGCCGAAGCCTTCGCTTACGGAGTAGGGATAGGACTTGTGAGCCTGCTCTCTACGGCGCTTACGGTCTCTTTGTTGTGGGGACCGAACATGGCGGTTGGTGTGATGGTAGGGGTCTTCTCCTTCGTGGGTCGGTGCCTTCTCGCGGCAGGAGCGCTTGGCGTTCCCGCCTATCTCGGGCTCTGGCCCGTGTTGCCGATGCTGGGAGGCTTCGCAGGGGTCTATCTGGCCGAGAACATCGTGCTCATGCCCAAGGCGTTGAAGATCAGCCACGCGAGCATAAGGCGTGAGGCGACCCGCAAGAGCGTAGAACGGAGGACGGGGGCTTGACCGCTACTCTGGCGCAGATAAGCCAGGACGAGCTGCGAGAGAAGATCCTGCACACGTTCGAGACCGCCAGACACGCCTGGCACATACCGCTGCACATAGGGCCGGTAGACATCTCGATCAACAAGAGCATCTGGTTTTTGTGGATCGGGGCGGCCGTGACGTTCTTGATCCTGTTCGTGGGCAGCCGGTTGCTCAAGGACAGGCCAGGCGCCTACCAGGTGATCGTCGAGGAGGCCTATGGTTTCGGGCGGAACCTCGGTGGGCAGGTCGGGGAGGAGGGGAGGAAGTGGTTCCCTTACACTCTCTCCCTCTTCGTGTTCATCCTGGTGCTCAACCTGATGGGGCTCATACCCAATACCTACCCCGTCACTGCGAACATCTCCTTTACGTTGATGCTGGCGCTGCTCACGTTTATCCTCACCCAGTACGAGGGCTTCAGGCGCAACGGCGCAGGGACCTATCTCAAGAGCTTCGCGCCTCCAGGGTTGCCGCTCAAACCGGTCATGGTGCCTTTCATGTGGGGGATCGAGGTTCTCGGCGAGTTCACCAAGCCCCTCACCCTCGGGATGCGGCTGTATGCCAACATCCTGGCAGGACACCTGATCATCTACGTCTTCCTCGGGCTCATCCTGTACTTCGGTACCGTCGTCGCGATAATCTCCGTGCCCCTGTCCGTGGTGTTCTATGCATTCGAGATCTTCGTAGGCGTCTTGCAGGCATATATATTCGCTATACTCACGCAGGTTTACATCGAGTTGGCCATGTTCCGCGAGGACCATTAACAGTCAGGAAAGTCAGCCGAGAGGCGAAAGGAGTAAGGAGATGGACACATTGGCGATGTTGCTACCCATGCTAGCGCTGCTTCAGGCCAGCGGGGACGTAACCATGATCGGGGTCGGCATCGCGGCAGGCACCGCGGTCATCGGGCCGGGAGCAGGGATGGGATACCTTATAGGGCAGACTATCGCCTCTATCCACCGCCAGCCTGAGGCTTTCGACCAGACCAGGACGCTCATGTTCCTTGGCATCGGGCTGGTCGAGGCGTTCGCGCTCTACGGAATAGTGTTCGCCCTCCTCATCGCCTTCGTGCTCTAGGCGGTCGAGAGGAAGAGAGGAGAGCGTATGCTGGACCCGACGGGCATCTTCGACCTGGGTAATACCAGCCTGATCTTCTGGGAGGTCATAACCTTCGCGATCCTGCTGTTCTTGCTCGTCAGGTACGTCTACCCGCCGATCCGCAAGCAGATTCAGGAGCGGCAGACCCAGATCGAACGTTCTATAGACGAGGCCGAGAAGACGCGTACCGAGGCCCGCGAGCTCCTGGCCGAGTACAGGCGCCAGATCGAGGAGGCCCGCGGCGAGGGCCGGCGTATCCTCGAGGACGCCCGCAAGCAGGCCGAAGCCCAGCGCGAGCGTACGAAAAAGGAAGCGAGGGAGGAGGGCGACCGCATAATCCAGCGCGCCCGCGAGGAGATAGACCGCGAGCGGGAGTCGGCCTTGCGCGAGGTCCGCCGCGAAGTCGCAGATATGGTGGTCCAGGCCTCAGAGCAGGTCATCGGCCGCTCCATAGACCGTGACGAGCACGAGCGCCTGATCTCCCAGGCCCTCGACGATCTCGAAGCCGAGGTGGCAGGGAGCGGGACCGCTTGAGCGCCGTAGCCACATACGCCGATGCCCTCTTCGAGGCGGCGCGTGAGAGAGACGAGCTCGAGGAGGTCCTCTCGGATCTCCAGGAATTCGTTACGGTCCTGCGGGAGACCGAGGAGCTCAGACTCTTCTTTTACGGTGGGCAGGTCCCCGAGCGCCAGAAGCGCATGGCCCTGGATGGCCTGACCGAAGGCATGAAAACCTCGACAACCAACTTCCTGAAGGTGCTCGTGGACAACGGGCGCGAGGAGATCCTAAAGGTTGTGCTCCGGCGCTACGAGGAGATCCTCAAAGAGCATCTCGGCAGGATCGAGGTGGAGGTCACGACGGCCGTGGAGCTCTCGGAGGAGTCGGAGCGTCGTCTCAGGGAGCGGCTGGGCAACGTGCTCGAAGGCCGCGAGGTGATCCTGGAGACCAACGTGGACCAGGACCTTATCGGGGGTGCGGTCTTCCGGTTCGGGGGACGCATGATGGACGGCAGTATCCGGGGGCGGCTGGAGAGCCTCCGGGAGGGGATGCTCGAGAGGAGTGTTGTTTAGTGGGTAGGCTAAGGCCGGAGGAGATCTCCTCCATACTAAAAGGCGCTATTACGGACTACGAGAACCGCGTCCGAACCGAAGAGATCGGTCAGGTCCTCGAGGTAGGGGACGGCATCGCACGTGTCCACGGCCTCACGAACGCGATGTATCAGGAGATGCTAGAGTTCGAGGACTCCCGCGGAAACAAGGTCATCGGGCTCGCGCTCAACCTGGAAGAGGATAACGTCGGTGCCATCATCGCGGGCGATGACACCCACATCCAGGAGGGCAACACCGTAAGGCGCACCGAGCAGCTTGCGAGTGTGCCGGTGGGCGAGGGCGTCCTGGGCCGTGTCATAGACGCTCTCGGACGCCCGATGGACGGCAAGGGTGAGATCGAGGCCGAGGAGACCCTTCCTGTGGAGATCGTGGCCCCTGGCATCATCAGACGCCAGCCGGTCAAACAGCCCCTCCAGACGGGTATCAAGGCTATAGACTCCATGATCCC
>DASQWQ010000362.1:0-2373 GCA_035640175.1 Rubrobacter sp.
CCAGGCAGCACCCAGGGCAGCGAACGGGCTTCGTCCTTGACCCTCAAGACCGCGGTGAACCCCGAGTCTGAGGAATCCTCCACCCAGTTCCAGCGGACCGCGTACTCGGGGATCCCCTCCCTGTTCTTCCACTTGACCCGGTTTCGTGCTTCGATCACTCATCTCCCCCAGAATCTTGGTATCGTCTCAGATCGTGAAGGACCATTTCCTATGCGTCTTCAAACTGTTTCGGCGCTCTATTCAACGGCATCCACGAAGCTATTCTACACCTTGAAGGTTCACTGATTAATAGCCGAACCGTATCAGGTTCCTGGCCTTTTTGCGAAGCGCCAGGCTGAGTATGATTCAATGCCGGCTATGAATATCTGCACGATCATCGCCAAGAACTATGTCGCCCACGCGAGGGTACTGGCGGAGTCCTTCTTGGAACATCATCCTGAAGAGACTTGCTACGTGCTCGTCATAGACGACACAGAAGGCTACATAGACGCCGCCTCCGAACCGTTCGAGCTAGTAAGACCGGCCCAGCTAGATATCGACGACTACGAGCACATGGCGGCTATCTACGATGTGCTCGAGCTCTCGACCGCCGTGAAACCGTGGCTGCTGCGGCACCTGCTCGACGGGCGCGGTATGGAGCAGGTCGCCTACCTCGACCCGGATATACGAGTCTATGACAGGCTGGACGAGATAGAGAGGCTGACCGGCGAGCACGGGCTCGTCCTCATTCCCCACATCACCTCCCCCCTACCCCGCGACGGCAAGAGACCCTCCGAAGCCGACATCCTGATCTCGGGCACCTACAACCTGGGCTTTATCTCCCTGGAGCACGGGTCAGCCACGGACGGCCTGCTCGACTGGTGGTGCGAGCGCCTGAAGACGGACTGTGTGGTCGCCCCCGACACCGGCTACTTCGTCGACCAGCGGTGGATGGATTTCGTGCACGGCGTCATGCCCGACTTCTTCGTCCTGCGCGACCCCTCCTACAACGTGGCCTACTGGAACCTGCACGGCAGAGAACTGACCTACCACAAAGGCCGCTACTTCGTGGACGGGCGACCCCTGCGTTTCTTCCACTTTTCCGGCTTCGATCCCGACCACAGAAAGCGGCTCAGCAAGCACCAGACCCGCATCGAGATCCGGCGCGGCTCCGCGCTGGCCCGCGCCTGTAATGCTTACGCGGACGAGTTGCTCGCCCACGGCTACAAAAGGGCGAAGAACTGGCCCTACTCCTACGGGGTTCTGCCGAACGGCGTAAGGCTCGACTCTGGCATGCATAGGCTCTATCGCAAGGGCGAGGAGGAGGGAGCCCCGCGACAGTCCATCTTCACGCCAGAAGGCGCCGACAGGTTCGTCGCCTGGCTCAACGAGCCGGCCCCCGTAGGTGGGGAACACGGCGTTACACGCTACCTCTACGAGATCTACTCAGGCCGTCCCGACCTCAGGCAGGAGTTCCCCAACCTCGACGGTCCAGACGCGATGCGCCTCATCGAGTGGCACCGCGTCCACGGGCAGGTGAAGCTGCCTTACCCCGTGCACCCCTCCGCCGAACAGGATGGCCACGATGAGCCGCAGACATCGGATACCACTGTCGGGGTCAACGTCGCCGGGTACTTCCGCGCCGAGCTCGGCGTCGGGGAGACGGCAAGGCAGGTGGTCGCGGCACTGGAGAGGACGGACATGCCCGTTGCCACGGTCGGCCTCTCCGCCTCTGCTAGCCGCCAGGAGCACGAGTACGAGACCGACACGATCAGGCCAACCTTCCCGGTCAATCTCATCTGCGTAAACGCCGACATGCTCCCCACGTTCGCGGACCAGGCCGGGCCAGGGTTCTTCTTCGACCGCTACTCAATCGGGCTGTGGTGGTGGGAGGTAAACGCATTCCCGGAGCGCTTCTTTAAGGCCTTCGAGCCACTGGATGAGATCTGGGTCGGCTCGCACTTCGTGGCCGATGCGATCTCGGCCGTCTCGCCGATACCCGTGGTGAAGGTGACGATGCCGGTATCCATGCCGGAGATAGAGGAGTTCGACCGTGGGGACCTCCGGCTCCCTGAGGGCTTCGTCTTCCTGTTCGTCTTCGACTACCACAGCGTCTTCGAGCGCAAGAACCCTCTGGCCCTCGTCGAGGCGTTCGAGCAGGCTTTCCCCGAGGGCTCGGAGGCCTCCCTCGTGCTCAAGTGCATCAACAGCGAACACCACCAGGGAGAACACGGGAGGCTGATGGAAGCCGCCAAGGGCCACAGGGACATCCACGTTATAGACCGTTACGTCACGGCGGCCGAGAAGAACGCGATGTTCGCCGGCTGCGACTGCTACGTCTCGCTTCACCGCTCGGAAGGCTTCGGCAACACCCTCGCAGAGGCCATGTACCTC
>DASQWQ010000363.1:0-3705 GCA_035640175.1 Rubrobacter sp.
TTGTAGTAGGCTGCTGATCCTGACGCTCGTCCTGGCGGTCGGAGTGCTGGCCGCGGGCTGCGGCGGGCTGGGCGCGGCCTCGGGGGACAAGAAGCTAACGCTCGGCTACATAGGGTGGGACGAGAACGTGGCGGTCTCGACGCTGACGGAGGTCTTGCTCGAGGAGGAACTCGGTTACGATGTCGATCTACAGCTTTTCAATGTAGCGGTCCTAAAGCAAGTCTACGAGGGAGTCGCCGAGGGCGAACTCGACGCTTTCCAGGACGTGTGGATACCTAACCAGAAACAATTCCTGAGAGAGGTCGAGGATGACGTCGAGCACCTCGACCCCTGGTTCGAGGGAAAGACCATCCAGGGCATCGCCGTGCCCTACTACATGGACATCCGGAGCCTCCCGGAACTCGACCATGCGGGGACGGACATGCTCATCGGGATAGAGCCCGGCTCAGCCGTCATGATCCACATCTACAACGAAGTCATCCCCGGATACGACCTGGATATGAAGCTGGTCGAAGGCAGCACCACTGCGATGCTCTCCGAGCTGGAGACGGCTTATAAGATGCGAGAGCCGATCGTGTTCTTCGGGTGGTCGCCGCACTGGATGAACGTCCGCTACGACTTCCGCTACCTCGAGGACCCCAAGGACCTCCAGGGCGGCTTTAACAACTCGGCTCAGATCTCTTCCATAGTCAACGCAGAGCTTTCTGAGAATAACCCTGCGGCTTACGCGTTCATCAGAGCCATCTCGCTTGACGAGGAACAGATCAACCAGATGGAGGCCGACATCAACGAGGCCGGAGATCCTGACGCGGGCGTCAAAGCGTGGCTCGAAGACAACCGCAGCGTCGTCCAGCCCTGGATCGACGCCGCAGAGAAGGCCAGGGAGGCATGACATCTCCGCGTGGCAAAACTTGGAACGTCCGGAGATGCACAGAGAGGATCGGACTCCGCTCAAGCAACCTTCAAGAGTACTAGGCGGCTTGAAGAGCCTGCTTTTGCGTCGGGGATAATGATGGCCGCTTGAACCGTTGGCTGGTCGCTGCGGCTTCGGTCGTCATGATGGCCGGGCTGGGTTCCTTCAACGCCTGGAGCGTCTTCCGGAGACCACTCTCTGAGCTCTACGGCGCGAACGTGACGGAAGTGAACACGGCGTTCTTCGTGTCGAGCCTCGTGTTCGGGCTGGTGGCCTGCGGATCGGCTATCCTGGTGGGCCGGACAGGTCCTCGCCTCGTCGGCGTCACGGGTGCCCTCCTCTACGGGTTCGGGGTCTCCTTCAGCAGCTTCGCCGGAGGAAGCCTACCCTTGCTGTACCTGACGTACGGCCTCGTGGCCGCTGTCGGGCTGGGGCTGGCGGTCATGGCTCCCATCGCCGCGCTCCCTTCGTGGTTCCCCGAGAGGCCCGGATTCGCCTACGGCATCGCGTTCATCGGGTTCGGTATGGGACCACTGATCAACGTCCCCCTCATGGAGGGGCTCCTTTCAGCGACGGGCGGGCCGCTCGAGACTTTCTACTTCCTTGGGATCATCTACGCCTCCATCATCGGCGGGGCCGCCTTGTTCGTGAAATACGCGCCCGGAGAAGCTGGTCTCGCGGAGAGATCGCCAGGGTCGAATAGCGAGAAGGGAGGCGGCGCGTGGCGCCTGAGCGACGCCGTCAAGACTTGGCAGCTGTACGCTCTGTGGGCGCTGTTCTTCCTCAACACGACCGCGGGTCTCGCCATCCTCTCTGAGGCCAGGGTGATGGCCGCCTCCATCGGCGGTGCCTCGGCCGCCCTGGCTGCCGCCTTCATCATGATCATCTCCGCCTCCGATGCCATGGGGCGCCTCCTGTGGCCGGCCCTCTCGGACAGGATCGGCGGACGCGCTGTGTTCTTAGCGATGTTTGGCTTGCAGGCCGCTGCGTTCTCGCTGATGCCTACGTTAGCGGTCGGATCGTTGGTGATCTTCTGTGCCCTGTGCATGGTGGTGATGAGTTGCTACGGGGGCGGATACGGGACCATCTCGGCGTTGGTCGCTTCGTACTACGGCGCGAGAGGCGTTGGGGCGGTCTACGCAAGCGTGTTCAGCGCCGCGGCCCTCGCCAGCTTCGGCGCGCCCGTCATCGTTGCGCGCTCAGTGGACTTGGTCGGCTCCTACTATCCGGCCCTCTACGCGACGGCGGGGCTGATGGTAGTTGGGGCCATCATTGCGCCGTTGGTTGGCCCGCCTGACGTCTAAGAAGGGAGCGACATGAACGACGTGCAAGAGCGACTCGACGCAGGAGAGATCGTCATCCTCGATGGAGCTATGGGCACAGAACTCCAAAGACGCGGGGTGCCGATGGACGAGGTGGCATGGGACGCGGCTGCCCTAGCTACGCACCCCGACCTCGTGCGCGAGGTGCACGAAGACTACATCAAAGCCGGGGCAGACGTCATCATCACCAATACCTTCGCGACAGCTAGGCACGTACTGGAGCCAGCAGGGATGGGAGGACAGTTCCGCGCATTGAACATCCGGGCCGTTACGCTCGCAAAAGAGGCACGCGAGGATGTAGCGGATGGGCCAGTCTTTATCGCGGGCTCGATCTCGACTATGTCAGCTCGCGCCGATAACAGCTATGAGCCCCGGGCGGAGAAAGCGCGAGAGAACTACCGGGAACAGGCCGAAGTCTTGGCCGAATCGGGTGTGGACGTGATCGTGTTGGAGATGATGCGCGATCTAGAGCAAACGAGCTACGCTATGGAGGCAGCTGTCGCCACAAGGCTACCAGTCTGGGTTGGCTTCAGCTGCAAGACTACCGATGAGAGCACGGTCGTGCTCCAGGATGGGAACCACACCCTAGCCCAAGCGATTGAGCAGGTACCGCCTCTTGGGGCTTCTCTAGTATCCATAATGCATACGCTCGCTGAGGATACGCCTGCGGCCCTGCGAGAGGTAACCAGCCACTGGCAAGGACCCGTAGGTGCGTATCCTCACTCTGGGGAGTTCATCATGCCCAACTGGCAGTTTATAAACATGATCTCCCCCGAAGACTTCACGAGGAAAGCCCAGGGGTGGACAGGAATGGGCGTGCAGCTCGTCGGAGGCTGTTGTGGCATCGGACCAGAGCATATCCGGCTGCTCAAGGAACGGCTCGCGAGGCCCTCATCATCTTAGACGGCAGCTATACTACAGTTCTTCACGCCCACCGTTGCTATTCTATCGCTTCGCGTACCTCGAACTTCTTAGAACTCCGTCATTACGAAGTTCAGCATAGCCCCACCCGCATCCCCTAAAGGGCGCTGGGGAGGGGAAGTGTAGTAACTGAAAATCAGGTACTACAAACATTTGTTCCTGGTGGGAGACATCCAGAACCCCGCATATCTATCCATCGGTGTTACAAGCCCTAGCGGGCCGAGGCTCTGTGGGTGTCTGGAGCAGGTGATTCTAGGGGTAGTGGGGTGGGGCTATGCAAGATCTTGGATATGAACTTCCGAGAATTCCTATTCCACGCACTCCGGTGAATAAGGAGAGGTTAGGGGACCTCGGTCCTTAGTGGCGAGGGTTTGGCGCACTACTCGTTCCGGAATAATTACCAAGAGACGACCGGATCGAGAGGAGCTTCTCGTGGGAAGACTGATCATCAGCAACGCCATCACCGTCAACGGCGCCTTCGAAGCACCGGTGCCCGAGCCAGACGGGTGGCTCGTTCTCGACCCCGACAGCCAGCAGGCCTCGCTCGAG
>DASQWQ010000364.1:0-3120 GCA_035640175.1 Rubrobacter sp.
ATAGGCGGGAAGGAAAGACACTGAAGACCGCACTCACAGCGCTCATCTCCGCGATTATCGGTGGTCTCGTAAGCGCGCTCTTTCTCTTCGTCGGGGTGTACGGTCTTGAAGACAGGTCGGATAGCGTGACCATCAAGGAGGTTGCGCCGCCGCACAAGTCGTCAGGGGGGGGCAGCCAGGACGCCGGCGGTCACCGACAGCTCCTCCTCCGTGCGTGAGGTGTACACGCGCGACGGCCGTGGCGTGGTGAGCGTTGACGTGGCTGCCACCTCTGATGCCGGGCCCACTGGTGGCTCCGGGTTCGTGGTCGACGAGGCGGGGCATATAGTCACCAACCAGCACGTGGTGGAGGGGGCGAAAGAGATCTCCGTCAGGTTCGCCGACGGTGTGCGCAGGGAGGCCGAGGTCGTTGGGCAGGATCCTTCGACGGATGTTGCGCTTATACAGGTGGACGCGCCGAAGGAGGCGCTGAGGCCACTGACGCTCGGGGACTCGGACTCGGTGGGGGTTGGGGAGCCCGTCATCGCCATGGGCAACCCTTTGAACGTCGGGATCAGCGTGACCACGGGGATCGTGAGCGGTCTCGGCCGTCCCATACAGGCCCCGAACAACTACACCATAAACGACGCCGTCCAGACCGATGCGGCCATAAACCCAGGCAACTCGGGTGGGCCACTGCTCGATTCGCGTGGCACGGTCATAGGGGTCAACGCCCAGATCGCCTCCGAGTCGGGAGGCTCCGAAGGGGTTGGATTCGCCGTCCCGATCAACACCGTAAAGGGCGTGATAAAGCAGCTTATAACGGAAGGGGAGGTGGTGCACGGTTACATCGGGGTATCCATGTACCAGTTAGGCATAGACGAGCTCTCCGCCTACGCCGGCCTCTCCGAAAGAACGCTCGATAAACGGTACGGTCTACCCGGCAACGGGGCGATAGTCAGCGAAGTAACCCCCGACGGTCCAGCGGAGAAGGCTGGCATCCGGGGCGGTGATGATAAAGAGATCGAGGGCATACTCGTGCCCGTCGGGGACGTCATAACTGGGATCGAGGGCGACCCCGTCTCCTCCTCCGAGGACGTGATAGAGGTCGTCAACTCCGTGAAACCCGGCGATAGGCTCCTAATGACCGTGGTGACCCCCGGCGAGAAGGAGCGCCGCGTAGAAGTTACGGTCGGTGCCAGGCCGGAAGGAGTGTAGGGGGTGTCAGACGACCGGCCCAAACGCGAGGCCGCCTTCGCGGCGGTGGAACGCTACGTCCAAAGCGGTATGGTGGTAGGACTGGGGACGGGCTCGACGGCCACGTTCGCGGTGCGCAGGATCGGTGATCTCGTGGCTTCTGGAGAGTTGAGGGACGTCAGGGGCGTGCCGACCTCGGCGAAGACCACCGCCCTGGCGAACGAGCTTGGCATACCACTGGCGACGCTCTCGGAGGCCCGTCCGCGCTTTACCATAGACGGGGCCGATGAGATCTCCCCCGAGCTCGCCCTCGTCAAGGGGCGTGGCGGTGCGCTCCTACGGGAGAAGATCGTGGCCGCATCGAGCGAAGTGGGCCTGATCGTGGTCGCCGACTCGAGCAAGCTGGTCGACTCTTTGGGCGCGGGTCCACTGCCGGTCGAGATCGACTCCTTTGGGTGGGAGACCACCCTCGAAGCCCTCGCCTCCCTCGGCTGCGAGCCGGAGCTGAGGATGGACTGGACGGATCCCGGACGTCCTTTCCTCACAGACGGTGGCCATTACACGGCTGATTGCACGTTCGAGAATATCGATGACCCGGCGTCACTCGAGGTCCGGATCAAACACATCCCAGGCGCCCTCGAGAGCGGCCTCTTCGTCGGCCTCGCCCGTGCCGCGGTCGTCGCCGGCGGAAACGGGACAGAGTTCATCGAGGCGAAGCCTTGATAGCTGCCAGCCTGAGCGTCCTGACTAGCTACTCGAGGCACCGAACCCGGCACGGACGCCGGCGCGGACGGAGCGGTCCCTCTCGACGACGAGCTTGTAGATGTAGTCATACTCGACGTAGACGATGGCCTTGCCGTCCTGCATCTTGACGCGCAGGTGGTCATCGTTGGCCTCTATCTCTTTCACGTCATCGGACTCTACAGTAAAGGTATCGCGCCGGTCCCAGATCACGAGGTTAGCCCCTTCGTCTCTCACCTCGTCTATGACCTTCTCGATTAACTGCCTCTCCATCTATCTGCCTCCTGTTTGTGAAATGCGTCTACAAAATACCCTTCTCATTCTACTTTAGAAAACGGATCCGGTAAGGGAGAGCGTCTCCTGGGTCGCGTAGGAAACCCGTACCTGGTCCTGGCCTCTGGTCTACAATAGCCACCGGTGAATCGAGCTTTGTGAGAGGAACTTGAAGGGCTTTACGCGTAGGGTGAGGGATCTGGACCGGGCGCTGTTCCGGGTGCTCTTCGGCCTGAAATGGGCGCCGCTCACGACCGTAATGCGCGCCTTTACCGTGGTTGGGACGGCCGGCGCTCTTTGGGGCTTCCTCGCCGCCCTGGCCTTCTTGTTCACAGGCCTCGAGCCCCTGCACCTTCTGATCCCCTGGGCCGCTGTCGCCGCATCCTGGACCGTCGCCGAGGGCGCCAAGTACCTCTTCGACCGCGCCCGTCCCTATATTTGGGACACCGAGATAGCACCCCTTACGAAGACGCCATCCTCGAGCTCGTTCCCCTCCGGCCACTCCGCCACGGCGGCGGCAGGAGCCCTGACCCTCTCCGTCCTGTATCCGCCGTTTGCTCCCGCGTTGGTGCTGGCCGGGGTCCTAGTCGTCCTCTCCCGCGTCTACCTCGGCGTCCACTTCCCCTTCGACGTCCTGGCCGGGGTCATCATTGGAACCGCCACCGCAGGAGTGGTGCTCGCCGGAGCCGGCCTGCTAGCCTGAGTCCGCCGGAAGCGGCATCGAAAAGATCGGTGGCTTCTTCCTTGCTCTGTCATTTGATTGTATGATTAGCTATCCGGGATGGGCGAACCTGCGAGGAGCGGTTGAGGAAGATAGCGTTTATCAACGCGAAGGGCGGGGTCGCGAAGACCACGTCCTGCGTGAACATAGGCGCGGGACTCGCCCTGGGAGGCTACCGGACCCTCCTCGTCGACCTCGACTCGCAAGGG
>DASQWQ010000365.1:0-2890 GCA_035640175.1 Rubrobacter sp.
AGGGGGACGTTGACCAACGGGCCCATGCCGAACCCGACGAACGCTACGCCGTAAGCGAGACCAGGCCTCTCAAGAAACCACAGGGGCAGTGCGGCGATCGGAGCCATGACGGCCAGCCCCAGTCCGACGGCTCCCACGAAACCATACGTCAGGTACAACAAGGCTAGACTTCCCTCGGCGAAGCTGCTCAAAAAGACCCCAAGCCCGTAGACAAGGGCGCCCGTAACGCCGACGACGCGAGGGCCCACCCTGCCCACCAGGAGGGCGGAGCCGGAAGCCACAAGCCCGAACACGAGGCTCGACACGAAGAAGGCGGTGTTGACCTCCGTCACGTTCGCGGCGTAAAGCTCGGAGAGTGGTCGCCGGAAGACGCTCCAGGCGTTGAAGGATCCGAGCCCGACCATCATGACGACCGACGCGGCGGCGACCACCCAGCGGTTCAATGTGCTCCCTCGTCGCGGACGGAGAAGATGGCTCCGGCAAGGAGCCTCACCCGAAGTGCCCCCCAGCCCCGCCGACCTTAAGCGACACCAAGCCTCTTACCACAGCTGGCAAGACGAAAATCTCGGAGCGCGACGTCTTCCGAACGTACCATGTTAGCCGTCGATCATCCCTACGCCGGAGCGGTCGGAAAAAGCTGTCTCTCTACTGATCAAACGCTCCCCTCGGGTGGTACTGATAAGCCACGTAGCCTGGCGCACCCTCGCGAGGGTATCAGAGTGTGAAGTAGAACGTGGTCCCCCGTCCGACCTCGCCCTCGGCTCGAAGGTTACCCCCGTGACGGCGGATTATCCGCGCCACCGTGGCCAGCCCCACCCCTGCCCCCTCGAAATCGCCCTCGCCGTGCAGGCGTTGGAACGGGTCGAAGATCCTCTCGGCGTACGCCGCGTCGAACCCGACGCCGTTGTCCCTGACGTAGTAGACGGGCTCGCCGCCCTGCTCCACGGCGCCGAACTCTATCTCCGCCTCTGCTTCCTTGGAGGTGAACTTCCAGGCGTTGCCGAGCAGGTTCTCGAGCGCCACCCTCAGTAGCCCCGTGTCCCCTGTAGCCGAGAGACCATCGGCTATGACGAACCGTACCCGGCGACCCGGGTCGACGCGCCTGAGGTCGTCGGCGACGCCCCTGGCCAGGGCGCTCAGATCGACCGCCTCGCGCCTCATCCGCTGGCGCGTGAGGCGGGAGAGATCCAGAAGGTCGTCGATCAGGACACCCATGCGCTCACCGGCATCCTGGATGCGCTTCAGGTAGTCCCTGCCGACCTCGTCGAGCCCGTCGCCGTAATCCTCGAACATTATTCTGCTGAAGCCGGTTACGGCCCTCAAGGGTGCCCTCAGGTCGTGGGAGATGGAGTAGCCGAAGGCCTCCAACTCCTCATTGGCGGCCTGCAGTTGCGCCGTGCGCCTGCGGACGCGGTCCTCGAGATCGTCGTTGAGCGTGCGTATCTCCGCTTCGGTCCTCTTGCGCTCGGTGATGTCGCGGATCGCGGCGCAGATGATTTGTTTGCCACCGTAACTAATAACGCTCGCCGCAATCTCCACGTCTACTACGGAGCCGTCCTTTCGACGGTACTTACGCTCCCTGATAAAGCGCGTTCCCTCCTTGAGTGTGCGCGCAATGTTGGCTTCTACATCCGCACGATCGTGAGCTACGACCTCGTGCAACTCCATCCCGCGCAGCTCTTCGGCGGTGTATCCCAGCATGTTCTGCAGCGCCGGGTTAGTCTCCAGGAGGCGCTTGGTGTCGCCGTCCACCAGGTAGAGGCCCTCTGTGGATTGCTCGACCACCGCCCGGTAGCGTTCTTCGCTCTGCCTCAAGGCCCCCACGGCCTTCTTGCGTTCAGTGATATCCTCGACAACGGTGATGAAGTATTTCAGGTGGTCAGGGGTATCGCCGACTGCCGATACGGTCAGGTTGATCCAGACGACGGACCCGTCCTTGCGCCAATACCGCTTCTCCGTGGAGTAAGTTCTTATCTGGCCGGCCAATAACTGGTTGAGATAGTCCAAGTCTTTCTGGAGGTCATCGAGGTGAGTGATGTCCTGGAAGGTCATCTCCGAAAGCTCCTCGCGCGGGTAGCCCGTAATCTCGCAGAGCTTGTCGTTAACCCTCAGCCACCTCCCATCCGGACCCACGTGCGCCACACCGACGGCCGCCTGCTCGAAGGTAACGCGGAAGCGCTCCTCGCTCTCCATGAGCTCGGCCAAGGCGGCTTCGAGCTGCGCTGTGCGCTTCTCGACGCGCTCCTCGAGCTCCTCATTTAGGCGCCTTACCTCTTGCTCCGCCCGCACCCGGTCCGTTACGTCACGGTGGTTGAACACCAAGCCCTCCACCGTCGGATCATTGAGCAGGTTGCTGGCAATACCCTCGAGGTGGCGCCACGAGCCGTCCTTGTGCCGAACGCGGGTCTCCACCGCCACGGGGTGCACCCCCCTCTTGGACATTAGCGCCTCGAGCTCTCCGAAGGCCCTTTCCATATCGTCAGCATGTACGTAGTCTGCGCTGTTGGTGCCGATGATCTCTTCCGGCGTGTAGCCCAGCACCCGCTCCACCGCCGGGCTCATGTAGCGTATGGTTCCGTCAGGGTCGGTGACCATAACGATATCCAACGCATTCTGGGCGAGGGCGTGGAACCGCCTTTCGCTGGCTGGCTGTGCGCCTTTGGTCTGCCCGTGATTATCTGTAACTATTGGCTCTCCTCAACATCTTGAGCAGTGATTCGCTTCATGTTTCAGCTAATCTTCCCAGCCCCGCCTTTAGACAGCAAGGCTTGAGCTAGGCCAGCGCCATCTCGACCACTGACCCTTTCCCCACCGTGCCAGAGAATCTCACCTTCGGATGGCTGTCAGTTCGTACAGTTGATGTGGACGCACTTCCTGCCTGCTGGTGACT
>DASQWQ010000366.1:0-4474 GCA_035640175.1 Rubrobacter sp.
CGGCACCACGGCGAAGGCCACGACGAAGAGGCTGACGCCACCGTAGGTGAGCAGCGCGCAGGCCAGCACCACCGCCAGCACCGTGCGCTCCCGCCCCAGCCGCTCGGAGATGAAGCGGGCGATGGCCAGCGCCGAGCCGGAGTCATCCATCACTTTGCCGAACACGGCGCCGAGCAGAAAGATCGGGAAGAACTGCGCGAGGAAACCTGCCGCCCCACCCATAAAGGTCTGCGTCCAGTTGGCGAGCAGCGGCTCGCCTGCGAACGCGGCGGCCAGCAACGCCGCCGCGGGTGCCACCAGCAGCACGCTCCAGCCCCGGTAAGCCAGCCAGATGAGCAGCCCGAGACCGAGCAGGATGCCGAGCAGGCCCATAACCTCAGCCCTCCGGCGTGGGTCCCGCGAGCAGCCTGTGCGTCAGGGCCGGGTAGAGGCCGATCCAGCATGCTCCTTGCAGGTAGTGTCTCTCTTGCAAAGGACCTCCTTTACCGGGCCGGATGAAAGCTTAATCTACCTGCCCCTGTTTTCCAAAGACGGCCGGGTGGCAAACCAGAGACCGGTAGGAGCCTGCACGCAATTCAAGTTAAAATCGCTGGTGGATGGGAAGAAAACCTTTCGAGTTTTCGAGGAAGCCGGCCAAGAAGGAGGTGAACCTTGGATGGCCTAGAGAAGACCCGGCGGGTGGCGATAGCTTGCCAGGGCGGCGGCAGCCATGCGGCCTTTACGGCCGGAACCCTCAAGAAGATGCTGGAGGAGGGGCACGAAAGGTACGACTTCGTGGCTTTCAGCGGCACCTCCGGGGGCGCCGTCTGCGCCCTGCTGGCTTGGTACGCCCTGATCGAGCACGGTAAGGGCGAGGCCGGCGCTAGGGAGGCCGGCCATCTGCTCGACAAGTTCTGGGTCGAGGACAATGCCGCGAAGGCCCCCCCGGAGAGGCTGCTCAACGACTGGCTCATCGGGTGGTTGCGCTGGCAGAAGACGACCGGCCTCCTCGTCGAAGGTAGCCCCAACGCCTTCTCCGATTACTGGCAGGACCGGCTGAGGCGGGCCTTGAAGGAGAACGTCCCCTTCGGCGAGATAAACGAGGAGCTCGTCAAGCCCTCAAGCCCCAGGCTCTTCGTCGGCGCCGTCAACGTCCTGACCGGCGAGTTCGGGGTCTTCACGAGTCATAGGCGCGAACGGGTCGCTTCATCCGGCGCTTCCTCCTGGGTCTTCAACGGGGATCGTGAGAGCGGGATCTCGGTGGACGCCGTCCTCGCGTCGGCTGCGATCCCGCCGATCTTCCGGGCCGTACGTATCGGCAGGAGCGTGTACTGGGACGGTCTGTTCTCTCAGAACCCTCCCGTGCGTGAGCTCCTCGATGCGCAGCCCGACGAGATATGGGTGATCCAGATAAACCAGAGCAGGATGACGCCCAGACCCAAAGAGCCCGAGCCGGGTGATGAGCCCACGTCAGTGGTGGAGATACTGGACCGGCGCAACGCGCTCGCCGGCAACCTCTCCCTCAACCAGGAGCTACGACACCTGGAGGAGATCAACGAGCTTGTCGAGGAGCTGGGCGAGGGAGAAGGTCTCGGGGAGAAGAGGCTGCGCCTGAAGAAGAAGGGCAGGGAGTACAAGCCCGTCGTAGTGCGCCAGATCGAGATGTCCTGGCCTTTGGGCGCCACCTCCAAGCTCGACCGCAGCCCGTCCTTTATACGAAGGATGATGGGCTACGGCGAACGGCGCGCCGAGGAGTTCTTCGCGGCGCTCGCCTTTGAGGAGGCGTGGGCCTCTGGCGACCCGGAGGCCGTCCTGGGCTTCTTCGCCGAGGACGCGGAGATCCGCCTGGGAGCGCCGTTCCGCGACCGCGCCTTTTACAGAGGCGAACGAGAGGTACGGGACTTCGTGCGGGAGTACCTGGCGAACAACGTCGTGCGCGTAGACCCAACCAAAAAAGAGGTAGTGGGCGAGGCGGTAATCTGGACGGTGAGGATCTCACCGCACCTCTCCGAGGACGAACAGGACGTCGAACCGGCGGAGGGCACAGTCGAAGCGGTGTTCGAGGGGGCGAAGTTAAGGTCACTCACCTTCGCCCCGAGCGAAAGACGCACCACGCTGAGCGTAACGGACAGCGCCCCTCCAGGAGGAGACGAACCCGCCTGACCTGCACAGGTCCCAAGCGGCTACGCTGCTCGATCTCCTCCCACCCGCAGCCCGGATACCGACGAGGGTTACAGCACGTTGCAGGGATAGTGAGCCGATGAGAACATAGCCGCATGAGCGGTTACTCGGAAGACTCCTGGCTTCCCCTTGGTAGAGGGGGGTAGCCCAAGGGACTTCTCTATCCGTTTCGCCCTGTGAACGGCCGCGTTGTAGAGCGCGGTGTTATGCATATCGTAAAGAATGATCCCGGCTGATGCACCAACCCCCACAATACCCACAGCCAGGACACTCTCTGGACTACCCTTCGTGTTGATTAACGCGCTGACCGCAAACCCCGCTACACCGGGCAGAAGAGTAAGGGGCAGGAACCGAATGTTGGTCAGCATCTGCAAGTACTGCATAGTTTGCTGATAGTCGAGGCGCAGGTTTTGGCTCTGATCGGCGTCCGGGTGAGACTTTTCCTCAGTGGTCACCTTGACCCACCCCCAAGCTCTGCCGTGGACAGAGATTCACTGTACCGGTATCGTATCCAAAACCACATTCTTGACGCACCTGAAACCGAGGTTGCCGGTCGAGGAATCTGGGGTGTTGGAGCTCCTGGCCGCAACCCTGTAGCGGTTGCAGTAGGAGTCGTGGCACAGGTAGGACCCTCCCCGCATCACCTTGGCCTGACCGAAGGGCGGGCCGGTGGGATCCTCGCGCGGACCATGGTTGTGGAAGGTGGTCGCAAACCAGTCCGAGCACCACTCCCAGACGTTGCCCGAGACGTTGTAGAGTCCATATCCGTTCGGTTGGAACTCGTCCACGGGTGCTGTGCCGAGGTAGCCGTCCTCCAGGGTGTTGTGCGAAGGGAACGTGCCCTGCCATATGTTGCAACGCCACTCGCCATCGGGCCTGAGTTCATCGCCCCACGCGTAGCGCTTCTGCTCCAACCCGCCACGGGCTGCGTATTCCCACTCGGCCTCGGTGGGCAGCCTCGTGCCCGCCCATGCGCAGTAGGAGGCCGCGTCGCTCCACGAGACGTGCACCACGGGATGATTCATACGATCCTCCATGGAGGAGTGCGGACCCTCCGGATGACGCCAGCTGGCGCCGAAGACCTGGCGCCACCAGGGAGCCTGCGCCGCTCCCCGCGTCGGCTCGAAGTCGTCGGGAAGTACACCTCCGAATACGAACGACCAGCCGTAGCGCTCGGAGTCGGTGATGTAGCCAGTCGCACCCACGAACTCGGCGAACCGCGCGTTAGAGACGGTGTAGGCGTCGATCCAGAACGGCTTCAGCGTGACGGCCCGTACCGGTCCTTCTCCGTCGGCGGGGAACCCGATCGGATCGTCGGTACCCATAACGAACTCGCCACCTTCTAGCCGCACCAGCTCTGAAGGCGCTCCGTTGCCGGTCGAGGTCACTTCTGAAACGCGCAGTCCCATCGCCGAAAGGTCACCACCCCGCGGCGAGCCAGCGCGAGAAGCAGCGCAGCATGGCCCGTGATCCATGGATTCATCGCTTGGCTTCATACCGCCCCTTTCTCGGTGCCCCATTATGGGGTGCTGGCCAACCCGAAGAGGACCAGCACCCCAGCGTAACTACGAGCGCCCCTGGTCGTGCCATTCGCCTCCTACTGTCGCGTCATCACCATGTGGATGAGATCCTCCGGGTCGACCATGTGGCTGTGGTCGTCGTCGCCCACCTTGAGCTCGATCCAGTTGATCTCGCCGGAGAACTCGCTGTGCTTTACGTCGCACTCCGGTGCGACGGCGATACCGGTCTCTCCGCCGACGTCGAGCCCCTCGTCGGCCGAGAAGATCATCGGCTGTGTTCTCTCGACGCGACCCTCGCCGACCTTCTCACCGTCGTAGTAGAGCGTCACGCCGCCTCCCTTGGCCAGTCCTCCGCCGTCGTAGGCGAACTCGGCACGCACCTGGTGCTTACCGAGCGACAAAGGCTCTGTTCCAGCAGCACAGCACAGCCAAGGCTTAGCCCTAGAGATACGCGAACCTTCCGAGGGGGGCGGGTTATCGTGCTCTGACGCTGAAGCTCTGAAGTCTCGCCAGCGCACATTGCGACCCTAGATTGAGCGCCCGAACAGGAATTCGCGGGGGTCGCCGCCGTCCGCGACGTGCTCGCCGAGCTTCCAGATGAAGTCGAGGGCGGTGAGGTCGGGGGCGAGCTCGGTGCTCGCCGGGCCGCCGCCGGTGTAGACGGCGGCGGCGATGCGCACCATTTTAGCCACGAGCGCGTCGGCCGCCTCCTGCAGCGTTGGCTCCTCGACGTAACCGAACCCCTCGAAGCCAAGGCGCACGCGACCCCCGATCTCGCAGATGCGAAGCGTTGG
>DASQWQ010000367.1:0-6125 GCA_035640175.1 Rubrobacter sp.
GCCCGGCGGCTGGGCGAACTGTCCATAAGGGATGCGGCGGAGCGAAAGCGGCAGAAAGTATGCGCCGGGGTACCAGCGGCTCAGGTCCTCGATGCCCCTGCGGTAGAGCTCATCATCGGGCAGGTCCAATCCCGTAAGCGCAACGGCGTAGAGCAGATGGCGATCCGGCGGTGCGTACTTCTCGGAGACGTTGCTTATCTCCACGGCGTTGTTCACGAATGCTCCGTCCTCGGCGTTCAAGAGAAGCTTTTTTCCACTACCAAGCCCGTCCGTCTCGTAGTACATGCATACCTCCCCCACAGATCCCTCAGGCACCGCCTCACCGGTGAGCGCGCCGGCCGCCGGCGCATCGGTCGCCACGACGACGGCGTCGGCCTCGTGCTCCTCTCCCGCGCTTCTAACGCCCACTACCCGCTCCCCCTCGCGCAGGAGTTCCTCCACAGGGCTGTTGAGTCGGACCGCGCCCTCCGGCAAATGGGAGGCGAGCTGGCGCGATATCTCACCCATCCCAAGGGCAGGGACGACCGTGCTGCCGGTGGCGAGCATCCTGAGCGTGAAGCGGAGGACGCGGGCACTCGTCGTCAACTCGCGGTTCAGCGTTATGCCGCCGTAAAACGGCCTGAAGAAAGCGCCTATATACCGTCCCGAGAGGCCGGCCGCCTTCAGGTACTGGAGCGTCGAGGTATCCGTCCCGCCGTTCTCCCGGCCGGCGCTGCCCCCCCCCGGAAACGCGCTCGCCACAAGACTGAGCGTGCGAACCTTGTCCCCGAACGTAGCCGCGTCGGAGACTAGCGATGGGACGAGCGCCTTCGGGTCGCGCAGGGGATCCGAAAGTATGCTTCTCTCCGTTCCCCGGTGGATGATCGCACCAGGGTCGAAGTTCCTGAAATCAAGCGCCTCGTAGTCGAGGTGCCTCTTCGGGACCGGGTAGGACGTGAAATACACCTGGAAGCCCCGGTCGAGGAGGAATCCGTTTTGCTCATCGGTTCGCACACGGCCCCCGACGCCATCCGACCCCTCGAAGACGGTGGCCTCGGCTCCGCTTTCTCTGAGTACCTTTGCGCAGGTGAGGCCGGCCAACCCGGCCCCGACGATGATAACTTTCATACCCGCGAGAGTGTAGCGCATAACTCAGAAGATACAGTTATCGCTTTGACGGGCTCTCCACCCTACTTACGGCTATTCTCGAAATCCAGTCGCACCTTGTGCTCACCATCGAGCTTGAGTGCGGCGGCGTAGGGCTTGCCTGCCTTGCTCTTGAAGCCTTTCATTTGTCCGGTGCGCCTCCTCGTGAGGAGCTGTTTCACCTGGCCTTCGCTGAGGCGCTTGCCGGAGACCTGTTTCCAGATCGCGAAGTCGCAGCCGGTCTTTTTCCACGCCGAGCAACCGTAGGCTTTCTTCGTCTCGACGACAGGTGCCCCGCACTTGGGGCAAGCACCGAGCGACTCGCGGCTGCGGGAGGGAGCGGTCAGCCTCTCTTGCTCCATCCCGCGGACCTCTTCGACGAGCTGTGTGGTGAAGCCGTTTATGTCGGCCATGAAGTCGGGGCGGCGCTCCACGCCTTTCTCCATCTTCGCGAGCCGCTCCTCCCAGCGGGCCGTGAGCTCCGGGGATGAGAGTTGGCTCTCCCCGAGGAGTCCGATAAGGGACTTTCCCTTCTCCGTAGGGACGAGGGCCTTCTTCTCGCGCTCGATGTAGCCTACCCTTATGAGCCGCTCTATGGTGGCGGCTCTGGTAGCCGGCGTCCCGAGACCCGAGTCCTTCATCTGCTGCCTGAGCTCCTCATCCTCGACGAGCTTCCCAGCCGTCTCCATCGCCCCTAGCAGCGCAGACTCCGAGTAGCGCGGGGGCGGCTTGGTCTCGCCTTCCTTGACGCCGACCTTCGCCACATCCCACTCCTGCCCCACCTCGATCGGCGGCAACACCGGTGGCTCTTTCTCCCTCCTCCCTCCTACTCCGTCGGGGTAGAGCGCCCGCCACCCCGCCTCGAGCACGACGCGCCCACGAGAAAGGAACGTCTCCTTTCGGACCTCGGTCACGACGGTCGTGTTCTCGAAGCGGGCCGCGGGGAAGAACACGGCCAGAAAGCGTCGGGCCACCAGATCGTAGATCTTCGCCTCGTCCGGCGGCAGTCCGCCTGAAGATTTCTTGTTCGTCGGGATAATGGCGTGGTGGTCGGTAACCTTCGAGTCGTCGACAATCCGCTTGCCGACCGGCAGCTTCTGTCCTCCAAGCAGCTTCTCCGCGAAAGGCGACAGTTCAGGAAGCGCGCCCGTAGCCTCGACCCGCTTTTTGAGACCACTTACCATGTCCTTAGAGAGGTAGCGGCTCGAGGTGCGCGGGTAGGTGATCAGCTTTCTCTCCTCATAGAGTGCCTGGGCGGAGCGCAACGTGCGCTCGGCCGTGAAGCCGTAGCGGGCGTTGGCGTTACGCTGGAGCTCGGTCAGGTCGTAGAGGAGCGGCGGCTTCTCCGTCGCCGTCTTCTTCTGCGCCTTACGGACGGTCCCCGTCCCGCCTCGCACCTTCTCCGCTATCCGGTCCGCTGCCTCTCTCTCGGGCAGACGGTTCTGCTTGTTCTCGAACCACACGCCGTCGTAGGTACTCCCCTCACGCGAGAAGCGGGCGTGGACGGTCCAGAACTTTTCGGGCTTGAAGTCCTGTATCTCCCTCTCACGGTCGACGAGAAGCTTCAGGGTCGGGGTCTGAACGCGGCCCACAGAGAGTACGTTTCCACGACCTCCGAAACGGACCGAGTAGGCCCGGGTGGCGTTCATGCCGACGATCCAGTCAGCCTCCCCGCGGCTGCGGGCCGCATCTTCGAGGGGCTTCATCGCAGCGCCCTCGCGCAAGGCGTCGAAACCCTCCCGGATCGCCTCGTGGGTGAGAGAGGAGATCCAGAGCCGCAACACAGGCTTCCTGCAACCCAAGAGACCATACAGGTAGGCGAAGATGAGCTCTCCCTCTCTCCCTGCGTCGCAGGCGTTGACGACCTCCGTCACGGAAGGGTCCCTCATTAGGCCCTTTACGACGTTGAACTGCTCCCTGGTCTTGTGGTTCACCCTGACCTTGAAGCGCTCCGGTAGGATCGGCAGGCTCTCCAGACGCCACTTCTTGTACTCCTCGCCGTAAGCGTCTGGCGGCGCAAGCTCCGCCAGGTGCCCAAGCGCCCAGGTAACGGTCCAGCCTTGGCCGGTCAGAGCACCTTTCTCCTTTCGATGCCTTCCCAGGGCGCTCGCTATGTCGCGCCCGACAGACGGTTTTTCGGCGACAATGAGCCTCATATAGAGGAGTATACGTACGAAAGGGACGATAGCCAGATGAGATTATCTGGACCGACAATCGAAGAACTGATCAACGACGCCGCAAGCGTCATCAACCCGAAAATAGTCGGTAATCGTCTTTTCGGGGACGTGGAATGTGCGCTCATCACCCGAGGCGGCAACCTCTATCTCGGGGTTTGCATAGGCACGGCTTCCGGCACCGGTTTTTGAAGGATCTGCTTCCACGCCACGAATGGCCTGAACCCCTCGCTTAGTCAACCAGCGGTGGCGACGTCTCGAGCTCTTCGACGCCCCCTTCATCCAAAAAGAATCCCTCCCCGTCTATGGGGAAGATCATACGCACCTCTCTGCCAGGGAACCTGGAAGCCACGAACTCCTCGGCGCGCCTGATGCTCGTGGCCCGCACAGGCACCGTGAAGGCACCATACTCCCCGCGAACTTCGACGGACAGATTCACCAAAGCAT
Organism: Rubrobacter sp.; assembly: GCA_035640175.1. Taxonomy (GTDB): domain Bacteria; phylum Actinomycetota; class Rubrobacteria; order Rubrobacterales; family Rubrobacteraceae; genus Rubrobacter_D. The sequence goes on from DASQWQ010000367.1 coordinate 3,747, forward strand.
CTAACCTCCGGATAGAGGTCCGGGGGGCGAAGATGCGATGGGAAAAACGTAGGGAAAGGAGGAATCGCCCGCGCCCGGACCCCGTAATGGTCGACCACCGGCAGCGTTGACAGAATGTTCGGAATATGGATCACCGCCCGCAGCCCACATAGCAAGATCGTATACACCGTGTGTGAAACCACGATTAAACGGAGATGAAATTTCTTTCATCTTGAAGTTTTCTGGTAGATGCGCTGTACGGCTAAGGGTTCGGCGTGGGATCGAAACGGTAACCGGCGCCGCGGACGGTCTGGATCAGGGATGGCCCGTCGGGAGGATCGACCTTGTTGCGAAGGTGACGCACGTATACGTCGACGACGTTGGAAGCGGGTTCGAAGTCGTAGTCCCAGATGGCAGAGAGGATCTGCTGCCTGGAGAGGACCTGTCCGGAGTGGCGCATAAAGTACTCCAGCAGGGCGAACTCTCTGCTGGAGAGCTCTATCCTCTCATCTCCGCGCCAGGCGTGGCGTGAGAGGAGATCTATTGTGAGGCCGTCGGTCTGTATCTGCGCCGACTCGGCCTGGCCCGAGCGGCGGGTAAGCGCGCGCACGCGCGCCAGTAGCTCCTCGAACACGAAAGGCTTGGTCAGGTAGTCATCGGCCCCTGCGTCGAGGGCGCCCACCTTGTTGCGCGTGTCGTCGCGGGCCGTGAGCATCAGGACCGGAAGGTCGGGGCGCCGGAGACGGATGCGCCTGAGCACCTCGCGGCCGTCCAGCCGGGGCAGCGAGATATCGAGGAGGACAAGGTCCACCGGCTCGTCCACGGCCAGCCGCGTGCCCTCTTCCCCGTCGTACGCGCAGACGACCTTGTGGCCGTGGGCGTTCAGACCACGCTCCAGGAAGCGCGCGATCGCGGCCTCGTCCTCGACGATCAGGATCAGCATCTCTGCCCTTTCTTTCCCGATCGCAAGTATAATCCATCTCGATACGAGCGAGTCAAGTGTCTTTCGGAGGACCATCCCGTGAGGCTTCCCACTATGCTCCGCCTGTTTCGCCGCGTCGTCGCCGGAGGTGTGCTGACCGGCCTTGCGATTCTGGGCTTAAGAGTACTTCGCGCAGGCAGGTTGCGAAGCCTAGATCCGTCGCGCGAGGACGAGCGTTTCCGGCTTCATGCTGACAATGTAAGGGATCTAGTCTACCGCTTCCGCTTCCATCCGACGCCCGGCTTCGAGTACATAAGCCCCTCGTCCACAGCCATGACCGGCTACAGTCCGGAGGAGCACTACGCAGACTCGGATCTCGGCCTCAAGCGGGTCCACCCGGAAGACAGACACCTGCTGGAGAGCTCGATGCGCTCTCCGGAAGAGCCGCTCGTGCTGCGCTGGTATCGCAAGGACGGCGGCCTGATCTGGACCGAGTAGCGCAACAAGCCGATCTACGACGAGGCCGAGAACGTTATCGCCACGGAAGGCATCGCGCGGGACATTACAGAGGGTAAGCGCGCCGAGGAGGTGCTCGTTGAGGCCGCCCGCGCCAGGCCTGCGTTCCTCGCCGAAGTCTCCCACGAGCTCAGGACCCCTCTCACCGTGATCCGGAGCAACGCGGAAGTCGGGCTGGAACTCGACCGCGACTGCGAGCACGAGGAGGTCCTCCGCGAGATAGTCAGGGAGTCCTCGACGATGTCTCGTATGGTCGAGGACCTGCTCTTCCTGACCCGTACGGAGTCGGCTGCGCCGCCTTTTGGCATGGAGCCCGTGGAGGCGCAGGTCCTGCTCGCAGGACTCGCCCGGAGGAACAGCGCGAAACCCTCAGGTCCGCCTGCTCCGAAGAGGAGTTGCGCGTCGACGTCGGTGATCGAGGTCTAGGCATACCGGAAACCGAACTCCCACACATCTTCGAGCGGCTTCTACCGTCTGGCTGAAGTCGAGGAGTCAGGCAGCGGCCTCGGCCTCTCGATAGCGCAGACCATAGTCGAAGCCCACGGCGGTCGTATTGAGGCCGAGAGCCAGGAGAGGGGACCCACATGTCGTTCGTCCTCCCCTTGCTGCAGGAAGGGAGCAAGGTACGCGAGCTTGTTCTCAGAGTTCGTGCAGTTCGCCTGAGAGAATCTTCACGTCGCTGGCGCGAGGGTCTTTGTCATGCTCGGCAGTTACTCCCACTGTGGGGTAGGAAGCGGCGAAGTCCGGTGCGTTCAGCCTTACGTCGACCCGGCCGCTCTGTCCGACCGTGAAGCTCCCTGCGCTCACTCGTTCATCGCCCTCGACGAGCCACAGCTCGTAGTACTGTTCGCTCTTGCATGGTGGCAGTCCCCACGCTTCGAGGCGCATCTCCATGTTCTCGCCGGTGCCCTGGATGCTCACCTCGCCGCCCGCATCGAGGGCGCGGTCGGTGGGGCTCAGGT